>NZ_DALZMB010000062.1:0-24213 GCF_032007265.1 Paracoccus sp. (in: a-proteobacteria)
GCAAAGGCCTGTGCGAATAAGAAAAAGGGCGCCATCAAGGCGCCCTTTCCCATTCCATCTGCTTAAAAATCACGCGGCGCGCGAAACCAGCACTTCTTCGACGCGCTTTTGCGCACCAGCTTCGTCCAGCCCGTTCACAGCCGCGACCTCGCGGGTCAGACGCTCCAGCGCGGCTTCATACAGCTGACGTTCGGAATAGGATTGCTCGCGCTGCTCGTCATTGCGATGCAGGTCGCGCACGACTTCGGCAATCGCCATCAGATCACCCGAGTTGATCTTTTGCTCGTATTCCTGCGCGCGACGCGACCACATGGCGCGCTTGACGCGGGCTTTGCCCTTGAGCGTCTCAAGCGCACGATCGATCAAATCCGGGGTCGACAGGCCGCGCATTCCGATTTCCGAGGCACGCGCAGTCGGCACGCGCAGGGTCATCTTGTCTTTTTCAAAGGAAATAACGAACATTTCCAGCCGGAGGCCCGCAACTTCCTGCTCTTCGATCGAAACGATCCGGCCCACGCCATGGGTCGGATAAACGACAAAATCGTCAGGGCAGAACTCAGACTTCTTCGATTTCGACATGTGTTTTCCTCTAGCAGCACCTTCGATCGGCGCAAAACACCCGAAGGGAGGGAGCATCCCCCCTGTCGAGCCTTGATCCATTCACGCGCAAGAGACCGATTTGAGGGTCTTCCCACGCAAAAAGACCAAACGGGCAGCCAGCCACTGGCCGTTTGATCTTGTTTCTATGTCATGATTGTATCACAAAAATCGGCTGCAAGATAGCATCTTGCGGCGGCGCGGCATTTGCACGCGAAATCGTGATTTATCAAACTCGCTCAAAGACTTATCGCAAAGCCCTTTCGCGATGGGTTAACCCAGCGCGACAAGACCACTGCGTCGGGGGAGAATCAATCGCCCTCGCCCGGCGCCTCAGAGAAGTATTTCTCGAGTTTACCCGCCTGACCATCCATTTCCTGATAGCCTGGCATCGGTTCTTTCTTGCGGGTGATCACCGGCCAAAGCTCGGAGTATTTCCGGTTGAACTCCACCCATTTATCCATGTCCGGCTCGGTATCAGGACGAATGGCATCCGCGGGGCATTCCGGTTCGCATACACCGCAATCGATGCATTCGTCGGGATGGATCACCAGCGTATTTTCGCCTTCGTAGAAACAATCGACCGGGCAAACTTCCACGCAATCGGTGTATTTGCACATAATGCAATTGTCGGTGACGACATAGGTCATCTGCGTAGTCCTTGGCCTTCGGGGTTCCTGTTGGGTTTGACTAACGGCTTGACCCCGATCAATCAAGCGCCTCTGGCGTGATGCCAGCGGTCAAATCCAGATAAAGCGTCTGGGCCTCGCTTGCTGGGCCGCGCCGTTCACCGGCCGCAACGACCTGATAGGCATAGACCCGACCCGAGGTCGCGACGGTGACTTGATCCCCCGCGCCGATCAGGCGCGAGGGCTTTCTGCAAGGCTCTCCATTCACCCGGACACCTCCGGATTGAATGCGGTCAGATGCCAGCGTGCGTGTCTTGAAAACCCGGACATGAAACAACCAGCGGTCCAGCCGGATCTTGTCGTCACGCATTACTTGTTCTTGAGCGCCGCCAGAATGGCAAAGGGGCTATCGGGATCCATCGGTTTTTCAGCGCGCGGCGGGCGTGCCGAAAAGTTCTTGGCGCCCTCATGCTTGCTGTGGTTGCCGCCCTTGGCGTGACGCGGGCCCTTGCCCTTGCCACCGCCATGCTGATGCTCGCCATCCTCGTCGCGATGACGATTACCACCGCCGTTGTGACGCGGCTTGCCGCCCTGTGCATGACGTTCACCCTGACGCTCGCCCTGGCCTTCGCCTGCGGCGCCACCAGCACCATGGTTGCGGCGCGGACCGCGCGGACGTTCGCCTTCGGCGCCCTGCCCCTGTCCACCTTGTCCTTGCGGACGACGGTTGCCGCCACGCGGACGCGGTGCCCAGGTGAAGGTATAGAAAGCTTCGGTCTCGACCGGGGCGGCCTCGACTTCGGCTTCTGCCGGTGCTTCGCCTGCGGCAATAGCGGCTTCCAGCTCGGCCGCCTTGCGGGCTGCCTGCTCTTCTTCCCACTTCGCGCGCGTTTCCGCCTGCAGAACGCTTTCCTCTTCGGTCAGCGGCAGGTTCGGATCGATCGGCTCGGCCTCGACCGCGGCAACTTCGGCCACGGCGCGGGCTTTTTCACGCTCGGCTTTCTCGGCGCGATAGCCCAGACCACCCATCAAGGCAGCGAACTGCTCAAGGGTCATGCCGGTGATCGACAGCATATCCGGCGTGGCTTCAAAGCCCGCGCGGCTGTCTTGCGAGCGCAGCATATCGGCCAGACGCTCCAGCATATCGATGCGGATCGCGCGATCTGCTGCCGGGTGATAGCCCGAAAGCGTGTAATAGCCTTTCGGCACATCCGGCAGGTTCGGGATAGTCACCAGCCCGGGCGGCGGGCTTTCCGGGAATTCTGCCAGATTCTGGTCAAGCCCCCACAGCACCAGACGCAGGCGCGTCGGAGCAGGCTTGAGCAGCGCCGGAAGGAAGATCGTATATTGACCAAACCGCACGCCATGCTTGCGCAAGACGCCACGGGCTTCCTGATCCAGCTCTTTGACTTCGTTCGCGACCTGCTCGCGTGGCAAAACGCCAAGCGCCTCGACCAAACGGAAGGCAAAGCCACGCGCAAGCCCGGTCAGGGTCTCGTCGTTTTTCAGCGCCAAAAGCGGCTCGAAACCGGTCGCGATCTTGCGATCGATGAAATGCTGAAGGCGACGCTTCACCTTTTCAGCGATCTCGGGACCAGCTTCATCGTCAACGAAGGCCTCGACTGAGGGCTTCATCGGCTCGCTACCCTTGACCAGCTTACCGATCGCCGAGCTGCCCCACATCAGGCCGCCCTGTTCGGTAAAGTCCAGTTCGGTATCGGGCGCATTATAGAAACGATCAGCGCGCAAATGGAACTCAGGCTTCAAAGCCTCATATGCCGCGCGGGTCAGCGTCCGTGCTTCGTCTCCCGAAGCTGACGGATCTGCTTGAAAGCGAAATCCTTCTAGACGGCCGGCAAATTCGCCTTCAACCGTAACTTCGCCCTTATCATTCACCTCGGCCACAAGGCTCTCCTTCTGCTTGAGCCGGCGCAAGAGCACAGATGTGCGCCGGTCCACGAATCTTTGCGTCAGTGCTGCGTGTAACGCATCTGACAATCGGTCTTCTACTGCGCGAGTCTCGCCGCGCCAATGACTTTCATTGCGCACCCAGCCAGAACGCTGAGCAACATAGGTCCATGTGCGGATAAAGGCCAAGCGTTTTGATAGCGCGTCAATGTCGCCCTGGGTCTTGTCGATGCGTTCGATCTGACGCGCCAGCCAGTCCTGCGGGATGCCGCCTTCTTGCAGAAATCCAAAGATGCGCGCCAGCAAATTGCTGTGTTCTGCTGGGGAAATGCCGCGAAAATCAGGAATTCGGCAGGTATCCCACAGCAGGCGCACATCCGATCCATGGATCACCCGATCCTTGATTTCGGGCATGTCGCGCAGCGCTTTGAGCGCGCGCAGATCATCGGCCTCGCGCCCCCGGCTCAGCCATTCAGAAACCGTAGGAGCCTCAAGAGAATTTACCAATCTTTCGATTGTTCCGAACTCCAGCGCGTCATTGCGCCACATCAAACGCTGGATCGGGGCGAAGCGGTGATTCTCCAGCGCGTCGATCAGACCCGGATCCAGCACATCGGCCTCGCCGGTCACGCCAAAGCTGCCGTCGGTCATATGTCGGCCCGCACGGCCCGCAATCTGTCCCATTTCATGGGGAAACAGCGGCCGCATCCGGCGTCCGTCAAATTTGTCGGTCGCCGAAAAAGCGACATGGTGAATATCAAGGTTCAGCCCCATGCCGATTGCATCAGTGGCGACCAGAAATTCGACATCGCCATTTTGATACATCTCGACCTGAGCATTGCGCGTGCGCGGCGACAAAGCGCCCATCACCACCGCCGCCCCGCCCTTTTGGCGGCGCAGCAGCTCGGCCATGGCATAGACGTTATCGACGGAAAAACCGACGATCGCCGAGCGGCGCGGCATGCGCGACAGCTTTTTCGAACCCGCCCAGCTCAGCTGGGAAAAGCGCTCGCGGTGAATGAACTGCACCCCCGGCACCAGCGCCGCGATGGCCGGGCGCATGGTTTCCGAGCCCAGCAACAGCGTCTCTTGCGTGCCGCGTGCATGCAAAAGCCTGTCGGTAAAGACGTGGCCCCGTTCGGGATCAGCACAAAGCTGGATCTCGTCGATGGCGACGAAATCGGCACCGACCGCCGGCATTGCCTCGGTTGTGGCGACCCAATATTGCACTTTGTCCGGGATAATCCGCTCTTCGCCGGTGACCAGCGCTACGGCGCGCGGGCCCCTTTTGGCAACGATCCGGTCATAAACCTCGCGCGCCAGCAGGCGCAGCGGAAGACCAATCACCCCGGTGCGATGGGCAAGCATCCGTTCAATCGCATAATGCGTCTTGCCGGTATTGGTCGGCCCCAGCACTGCTGTGACCCGGGAATTGGTATACATATTGCGCGTCCGTCCCCGCAGCCCTTAGGCGGCAGTGCCTGCTGTTTTCTGCTCCAACCGTGAAACCGCATCGACGGCTTCTTGCTGGTGAGGGTTGATCTGAAGGCTCTGGCGGTAGGCGTCAAGGGCGCGCTGATCATCGCCCACCTCTTCCAGCATCGCGCCAAGCTGGGTCAAAGCGCCGAAATGCCGCGGCTCAAGCTGTAGGGTATGGGCCAGATCGGCCAAAGCCGGGCCAAATTCACCATCCCCGTAATAGGCGACGGCCCGCAGATACCAGCCCCCTGCAAAATCCGGCGCGTGATCGGTCAAGGCGGTCAAATGCCCGATGGCTGCGCTATAGTCGCCCGTATCCAGCGCATCCTCGCCACGTTTATAAAGCAGATCCATCGCAGCCGAACCCGAGCGCGACCAGATCCGCTCGATGTCGGATAAGGCGCGACGCCAGCTGTCGCCCTGAGGCTCGGCCAATTCGGCAAAAAGTTGGTTCATATCTTCGGCGCTGGGGGCGCTGGCCGTTGGATCGGCCGCGACATCGGCCTCAGAATCAGTGCCCGCCTCTGGACCCGCCCCGGCGCCTTTGCCGTCCTTGCCTGTGGGCGGTTGTGGCAGAAAATCCTGCCCCTCCTGCGGAGCCATGGGCGCGGACCTATCCTGTTCCTGAGAAAACGCAGGCGAAACAGCATGAAAGCCGACCCCAAGACAAAGGCTTGTGACTGACAGTGCCCTCAGGGCAGAATGGATTTTGCGGGAGATCTGTCGCATAGGTTTAATGTAATGGTTCCCCAAAAGTTATTCCAGAGAAAGCCAAAGGATCTCGAAAATGAGCAAGGTCGTGGACGCAGCCGTCGAAGCCCTGTCGAAAAAAGTGCAGAATTTCGATTCAAGCGCGAAATTCGTCATCACGGATGAAGGGTCGATCATCATCGACGAAAATGGCGTGCGCGCAGGCGACGAGGATGCCGATGTCACTTTGACCGCAAGCCGCGAAACCTTCGAGGGGCTGCTTGATGGTTCGGTCAATCCGACCATGGCCTTCATGACCGGCAAGTTGAAGGTCGATGGCGCAATGGGCGTGGCCATGAAGCTGGGTACGCTTCTGTCCTGAGCGTGGTGCTGACACCCGCACCTTTCAATACGCTTCCGGGGGATCAGATCCCCCGGGCGCAGGCCTTTTGGCTGCAAACCGAAGATGACATCCGCCTGCGCGCCGCCCATTGGCCTGCCGCGCGCGACACGCAGGGCACGGTTCTGCTGTTCCAGGGCCGCGCCGAATACCTTGAAAAATACAACAGCGTAGCACTTGAGCTGAACGAGGCCGGTTTTGACGTCTTATCGCTGGACTGGCGTGGCCAGGGCCTGTCGGATCGCCTTCAGCCCCTCACGCGCCTGAGCCATATCCACGACTTTGCCGACTATCAGCGCGATGTCCTAGAGATGGTGATTGCTGCGGGGGACCTGGATCTGCCCCAGCCTTGGCATCTATTGGCCCATTCCATGGGTGGCATGATCGGCTATCGATCCTTGCTGGCGGATCTGCCGGTCGCTTCGGCTGTGTTTTCCGCGCCCATGTGGGGAATTAACTTCGGGTTTTATCCCAAGCCCTTGGTCCGTCTTTGGGCCAAATCAGGGCCACTGCTGGGGCGTGGTGAAAAGCAATGTCCCGGCTCAGGCAGGGCTCGCAACTTCGTGCTTAGAACCTCACTGGCGCAAAACCCGCTGACCGCAGATGGCATTCGCTGGGGTCGCCTGATCGCCGAGGCCGACAATTGGCCGGAATTGACGCTTGGCGGTGTCAGCTATGATTGGCTTGTGGCGGCTTTGCGCGAATGCGACCACATCCGCAGCCTGCCACCGCCCGCTCAACCCTGCCTGATCGGCGTCAGCCCACAGGATCGGGTCATCAGCAACCGTGCGATTTCAGCGCGCCTGCAAGGTTGGCAGGATGGGGAATTGCTGGAACTTGTCGGCTCGCGGCATGAGCCGATGATCGAGCGCGCACCGATCCGGCGGCTGTTCATCAACTCTTTGATCCGACATTTCCGCTCTGTCGTCCGCTCTGTGGGTTGAAGCCGGGCGCAGGAGAGGTCAAATCTTGTCCAAATGAAAGGACCTGCGATGAATTTCTCTGCCACCTTCCCCCCCCTGCGTCACGAACTTGCCCGCGACAAGGATGCCGGGACCGCAGCCGCTGACCTTTCGGCCGAGCTGGGCACTTTGCCGGATTGGGATCTGTCGGATCTATATGCCGCACCGGATGCGCCGGAACTGACCGAAGATGTGGCAACCCTTGCCACCCAAGCCGCCAGCTTTGCCGCCGATTACGAGGGGCGACTGGCCAAACTTAGCCCCGCCGACATGCTGACCTGCATCACGCGCTACGAGCGTATCAATACGCTGGCCGGGCGTATCATGTCCTATGCCGGGCTGCGCTATTATCAAAACACCACTGATGGCGAGCGCGCCAAGTTGATGGGGGATCTTCAAGACAAAATCACCCAGCTGACCACGCCGCTTGTGTTTTTCTCGCTCGAATTCAATCGCATCTCGGATGCGATCTACGAGGAAACCTTCACCGCCGCAGATGGGCCTGCGCGCTACAAGCCGGTTTTCGACCGGATGCGGGCGATGCGCCCCTATCAGCTTTCCGATGAGCTGGAAAAGTTTCTTCATGACAATTCGGTCGTGGGCGCCGCAGCATGGAACCGCCTTTTCGATGAAACCACCGCCTCATTGACCTTTAACGTCGATGGCGAAGAGATGGGGATCGAGGCGACGCTGAACCTGTTGACCGACCATGACCGCGGCCGCCGTGAATTGGGTGCGCGGGCCTTGGCAGAGGTTTTCAACAAGAATATCAAACTGTTCTCGCGCATCCACAACACGCTCGCCAAGGAAAAGGCGATCGAGGATAAATGGCGCAAAATGCCGACCCCGCAGACCGGCCGCCATCTGTCCAATGATGTCGAGCCCGAAGTGGTCGAGGCGCTGCGCAATGCCGTCACCGCCGCCTATCCGCGCCTGTCGCATCGCTATTACCGCCTCAAGGCGAAATGGCTGGGTCTGGACAAGCTGCAGATCTGGGACCGCAATGCCCCCCTGCCAAGCGAGACACCGCGCACGATCAATTGGACCGAAGCCAGGGCGACCGTGCTGGACGCCTATGCCGGCTTTTCGCCCGAACTTGCAGAGCTGGCCACGCCCTTCTTCGACAAGGGCTGGATCGATGCAGGCGTCAAGCCGGGCAAGGCACCGGGCGCATTCGCCCATCCCACCGTGGTCGATGTGCACCCCTATGTCATGCTGAACTATCTGGGCAAACCGCGCGATGTGATGACGCTGGCCCATGAGCTGGGGCATGGCGTGCATCAGCGTCTTGCGGCAGATCAGGGCGAGTTGCTGTCTTCGACCCCGCTGACGCTGGCCGAAACCGCCTCGGTTTTTGGCGAGATGCTGACCTTCCGCGCGCTTTTGGCCAAGACGACCGATCCGGTGCTGCGCAAGGCGCTTTTGGCGGGCAAAGTCGAGGATATGATCAACACGGTCGTGCGCCAGATCGCCTTTTATGACTTTGAATGCAAATTGCACGCGGCCCGCGCCGAGGGTGAGCTGACGCCAGATGACATCAATGCGCTTTGGATGTCGGTTCAGCTGGAATCGCTTGGCCCGGTCTTTGAATTCATGCCGGGTTACGAGACCTTCTGGACCTATGTGCCCCATTTCGTGCACTCGCCCTTCTACGTCTATGCCTATGCATTCGGCGATGGTTTGGTGAATGCACTTTACGCGGCATATGAGGGCGGTCTTCCTGACTTTCAGTCGAAATATTTCGACATGCTGAAAGCGGGCGGCTCTAAGCACCATTCCGAGCTGCTTGCCCCCTTCGGGCTTGATGCTTCGGACCCGGCATTCTGGGACCGTGGCCTTTCGATGATCGAAGGCTTCATCGATGAGCTGGAGGCACTGGAAGCGTGATCAGGCTTGAACTGATCAGCCATCAGGATCTGGACCGCGTCGCCCATGTCGCGGTCCTGCCCGAGCAAGAGCCGTTTTGTGGCACGATCGGTGAGCATTTCTCTAATCTTGACCCAGATCTCGATTTTCATGCGATCCTGAAGGATGAACAGGTGGTCGGTTTTCTCAAGACCGACCGCGCCTATCACACCCGTTACGACTTTGCGCATCCCGATGAGATCGGGGTCCGCGGCGTCATGGTCAATGCGGATGAACAGGGCAAAGGCACGGGAAAAGCTGCCATGCTTGCCCTGCGCGATCATGCAGCCCGGCTTTATCCGGCGGCCAATGGGCTGATCCTGACCGTGAATATCGTCAATGCCGCCGCCCGCGCCGCCTATCTGGCGGCAGGTTGGCGCGATGAGGGCGAATTGTACCATGGCGGCAACATCAGCGCGCAGCATATTTTGCGCCTTTCGCTGCGGGACAAGACATGAGGTTTCTGCGCAAAGCACTGGTATTGCTGGTACTCCTCGCCGTCCCTGGCGTAGCGGCCGTGCTTTACTGGGGACCATCCCTGGTCGAGAAAAGCCGCAATATTGTGACCTCACCCCCTGATAGCTGGCCCG
The DNA here is from genome assembly GCF_032007265.1 of Paracoccus sp. (in: a-proteobacteria). Classification (GTDB taxonomy): domain Bacteria; phylum Pseudomonadota; class Alphaproteobacteria; order Rhodobacterales; family Rhodobacteraceae; genus Paracoccus. Next base: position 9,161 of record NZ_DALZMB010000062.1, read on the forward strand.
TCAGCCCCGCAGCCAAGGCCTTGCATGCGAAACTGGTCATCGGCGATCTTCATGCCGACTCGTTGCTTTGGAACCGTGATCTGTTGGCGCGTGCCGATTATGGCCATGTCGATATTCCCCGCCTTCAACAGGGAAATGTCGCGCTTCAGGTATTTGCCAGCGTCACGAAAAGCCCGCGTGGCCAGAATTACGATCACAACAGCACGACCGCCCCCGACAACATCACCCCGCTGGTGATGGGCCAATTGCGCCCTATGACGACCTGGACCAGTCTGCGCGCCCGCGCCTTGGATCAGGCCTTTCGGCTGAACCAGATGGCTTTGATCGCCCCTGATGCGTTGCGCATCATTCGCACCAAGGCCGATCTGGCCGATCATCTGGCCAAACGCGCCCAGGGCGCCAAGACAGTGGGCGCGGTGCTGGCTCTGGAGGGGGCGCATCCCCTTGAAGGCCGGATCGACAATCTGCGCCTGCTGGATGATGCGGGCTATCGCATCATCGGCATCACCCATTTTTTCGACAATGAGCTGGGCGGCAGCTTGCATGGCGAGGGCGACAGCCTGAACGCGGGTGCGGGTGCGGGCCTGAGCGATTTCGGTCGCGAGGTGCTGGCTCAGATACGAGAGCGCAATCTGATCGTCGATCTGGCCCATGCCTCGCCGCAGGTGGTCCGCGATGTGCTGGCCGCGCCACGTATTGTGCCGATCCTGTCTCATACTGGTATTCACGGGCAATGCCCCAGCCACCGCAACCTTGACGATGATCTGATGCAGGCGATTGCGCAAAAAGGCGGGCTTGTTGGGATTGGCTATTGGTCGGATGTGGTCTGCGGCAAGACCCCGGCCGATATCGCCGCATCAATCCAAGCCGCGATTACCCTCTTGGGCGAGGATCACGTCGCTTTGGGCTCGGATTTCGATGGTTCGGTTGATGCGCCCTTCGATACCGCCCATCTGGATGTGCTGACGCAAGCCCTGATGGATCAAGGCCTAAGCCAGAACCAGATCACCAAGGTGATGGGCGGCAATATGATGCAATTTCTGGGCCAGTACCTGCCTCAATAACCTGTGGTCTTACGACACTAGGGGTTGCCCGAAGCGCCCCGAGCGGCCTAACTGATTACAGCGACCCCGCCCCTCAAGAAGGAGAAACCGATGCTGACAATTCACGGCGTTACCCGATCACGAGCCTCGCGACTGATCTGGCTTTGCCATGAAATCGGCGTCGATTTCCACCAGATCCCGGTCATTCAGGCCTATCGTCTTGCCGATCCTGATGCAGCCGATGCACCGCCCAATACCCATAGCCCGGACTTTCTGCAGCTGTCCTCGGCGGGCACGATCCCCGTCTTGGTGGATGGTGATCTGGTCATCTCGGATTCCTTTGCCGGGGCGATGTACCTGGCGCGAAAATACGGCCTGCCCCTTGGCCCCACCGATCTGGCCGAGGAAGGGCAGATGTTGCAATGGTGCTTTTATGCTGCCACCTCGATCGAGGCCGAGGCGCTGACGCTGCTGTTTCTGCATCGCCCCGGCGCGGTGCAGCTGGGCGAGGATCAGGCCATTGTCGCCAATGCGGCCGAGCGGCTGATCCGGCCAATGCGCGTTCTGGAAGAGCATTTTAGCCAAAATGAATGGCTGGTCAGCGGTCGCTTCACCGTTGCCGATTTGATCATGGCCGAGGTTTTGCGCTATGCACAGGGCTATGCCCCCCTCTTCGAGCAATTCCCCGCAACCGCCGCTTGGCTGGCCAAATGCCAGGCGCGACCCGCATTTCAAAAGATGTGGCACGCGCGCCTGAATGAGCCGGAATAACCCAGCTGTCCGATCTGGCTGGGCCGCGACGGCACAGATGATCGGCCCAACCTCTTGCCTCTGGGCAGACCCCCATGAGATAAGCCCCCAATCAAAATAAGAGCAGCATCCCGATGGCCGACGATTTCTTCCCCACCAGTGAAACGGCAAGCGAAGCCTATTCCGCCTCTTCGATCGAAGTGCTGGAAGGGCTCGAACCGGTTCGCAAACGCCCGGGCATGTATATCGGTGGCACTGATGAACGCGCCTTGCATCACCTTGTCGCCGAGATCCTGGACAACTCGATGGACGAGGCCGTGGCCGGTCACGCCAGCCGCATCGAGGTCGAGCTGAATGCCGATTACTCGGTTACGATCCGCGACAACGGCCGCGGCATTCCGATTGACCCCCACCCCAAATTTCCGGGAAAATCGGCGCTAGAGGTCATTCTTTGCACGCTTCATGCGGGCGGGAAATTCACCGAGGGCGCCTATCAGACCTCGGGCGGTCTGCACGGCGTCGGTGCCTCGGTGGTCAATGCGCTGTCGGACATCATGATCGTTCAGGTCGCGCGTAACAAAGAGCTGTGGGAGCAGCGCTTTTCTCGCGGCATCCCGCAAGGTCCGGTGATGAAAGTGGGCGCCGCGCCCAATCGTCGCGGCACCTCTGTGACTTTCCATGCCGATGAGCAGATCTTCCATTCGCACCGCTTCAAGCCTGCGCGCATGATGAAGATGGTCAAGTCCAAAGCCTATCTGTTCTCGGGCGTCGAAATTCGCTGGAAAACCGAAATTGATGATGGCGAAACCCCGCGTGAGGCGATTTTTCACTTTCCCGGCGGTCTGGCCGATTACCTGACCGAGACATTGGGGAAATCATCGACCTATGCCGATCGCCCCTTTGCGGGCACGGTTGATTTCAATGAGAAATTCAACACCCCAGGCAAAGTCGATTGGGCCATCAACTGGACGCCTGCACGCGATGGCTTCATCCAAAGCTATTGTAACACGGTTCCGACCCCCGAAGGCGGCACCCATGAGGCCGGTTTCTGGTCCGCGATCCTTAAGGGGGTGCGCGGCTATGGCGAGCTGATCAACAACAAAAAAGCCGCCAATATCACGCGTGAGGATCTGCTGACGGGCGGTTGCGCCCTTGTCTCTTGCTTCATTCGCGAGCCGGAATTCGTCGGCCAAACCAAAGACCGCCTGGCCACAGTCGAGGCACAGCGCCTGGTCGAAGGCGCGGTGCGCGACCATTTCGATAACTGGCTGGCCGCAGATACCAAATCCGCAGGCGCGATCCTTGATTTCCTGATCCTGCGCGCCGAAGAGCGTCTGCGTCGCAAGCAGGAAAAGGAAACAGCGCGCAAAACCGCCACGAAAAAGCTGCGCCTGCCCGGTAAACTGGTCGATTGCTCGGCCACCAACCGCGAGGGCACCGAGCTGTTCATCGTCGAGGGTGACTCGGCAGGCGGCAGTGCGAAAATGGCGCGCGAACGCACCAAGCAAGCGCTGCTGCCCCTGAAGGGTAAAATCTTGAACGTGTTGGGTGCAGCGTCCTCGAAGCTGGGCTCCAACCAAGAGATTGCTGATCTTTGTCAAGCACTTGGCGTGAACATGGGAACCAAGTTCAACGTTGATGATTTGCGCTATGACAAGATCATCATCATGACCGACGCCGATGTCGATGGCGCCCATATCGCCTCGCTCCTGATGACGTTTTTCTTTACCCAGATGCGCCCGCTGATCGACAAAGGGCATCTGTATCTGGCCTGCCCGCCGCTTTATCGCCTGACCCAAGGTGCTCAGCGCATCTATGTCTCGGATGATGCCGAAAAGGATCTGTTGATTGCCAAGGGCATCGGCGGTAAGGGCAAGATCGACGTTCAGCGCTTCAAAGGTCTTGGTGAAATGGACGCCAAAGACCTGAAGGATACGACGATGAACCCGCTGACGCGCAAGCTGATCCGGGTCACGATTGACGATGAAGAAGGTGGCGAAACCGGGGATCTGGTCGAGCGCTTGATGGGCAAAAAGCCCGAGCTGCGCTTTCAGTATATCCAGGAAAACGCCCAATTCGCTGATACTGCCGAGTTGGATGTCTAACGCCCCCGACATCTTGCCGCTGCGCCTGACGCAGGACCATGTCCAGCGCGCCTCTCGGATCGTCGAGGGGCCGCGCCACAAGCCCGGCTGGCGATTGCTTGAGGATCAGGATCTGGACGCGCTGGCGGCCCGTCTGACCACGGGCCGGCCGCATCCTTTGCAGATTTTCGCCTATGGTTCGTTGATCTGGAACCCCGGCTTTGCGGTGGCTGGCCGCCAACGCGCGACGGCGCTGAACTGGCATCGCGAGTTCAGCATCGATCTTGATCACTTCCGCGGCTCGCCCGAACAACCGGGGCTCATGCTGGCGCTGGCACCGGGGGGAAGCTGCACGGGCTTACTTTTGGAGATCGAGGCAGGCACAGAGCTGCAATCGCTGCGCGCGATCTTGCGCCGAGAATTGGTGGCACATGAATTGGCCGCCAATGCCCGCTGGATCGAGGTCGAGACCGACAGCGGGCTAAGCGAGGCGCTGACCTTTTACGCGGATCCGGTGGATCTGACTTTGGCGCAGCTGTCGATCCAAGATCAGGCGCTGCGTCTGGCCCATGCCAATGGCGCGGCCGGTTCCGGATCGGAATATCTGCTGCGAACGGCGCAAGGCTTGAAAGAGGCGGGCATTCACGACGCCTATATCTGGCAGCTTCAGGCCCTGGTCGCTGATGAAATCGATCGCTGGTCAGACAGCCACGCGGCCAGATGACATGGCAGGCATCCCCGCAACCCTGATCTATCTGTTGGCGGCTGTGGCCGAAATCGCGGGTTGTTTTACCTTTTGGGCATGGCTGCGCATGGGCCGCTCGATCTGGTGGGTGCTGCCGGGCATGGCGTGCCTGGCGCTCTTTGCATGGCTGCTGACCCGCATCGATGCAGGCTTTGCCGGGCGCGCCTATGCGGCCTATGGCGGCGTCTATATCGCAGCCTCGATTGGATGGATGTGGCTGGCCGAAGGGCAAGTGCCTTCGCGCTGGGATCTGATCGGAGGGGCGATCTGTCTGGCGGGCATGGGGGTTATCTTGATGGGCGCGCGCAGCTAGCGCGGCCGATCAGAATTTCAGGCCCAAGCTGAAATCCGCACCGTCTTTGCCAATACCAAAGCTGGCCGCACCAAAGGTCACGCCAATCAGCGCACCCGTCCAGACCTGCTGCGAGGTATGCTCGCCCGCGTGAATGCGGCTATAGCTGGCAAGCCCGGCCGCGCCATAGGCCGCAGCCCCGGCCCAGGGTTGATCGTCAAAGCATTTCCCGGCCAGATCTGCCGCGCCAAAGCTTGCGGCAGCGGCATGGCCCGAGGGAAAACCCCGCCCCTCGCCACTGGGACGCCGACCAATCGGGGCATCCTCGTAAAAATGTTTCAAAGCCAGAACCAGCCCGGCTTGCAGCGCCCCTCTTAGGGCAAAGTCCTTGAAGCGATGCTGATCCGCCGCGCAAACCGCAGCTGCCAAAGGCAGGCCATATTTCATGCCGGTGCCAAAGCTTTCCAGCGGATCGGCCATAGCCGGTTGCGCCACAGCCATGGCCAAAGCCGCAAAGGTAAACCGCATCTGCCCTCCCGAATTCGTCTTTCGCCCCGATCCTCTTGCGTAATCTAAGCGAAAGACCGGATATGCGGTGTCACAATCTGCCCCGTGAGCGCGGAAACTGTGCGATTGCAGTTTTTATGCACCGCGACAGTTTAGTCGCCCAAGCGAATGACCCGGTCCATCCGTTCAGCCAGCACCAGGTTATGGGTCGCGATCAGCGCCGATAGTCCGGTATCGCGCACCAGCCCCATCAGCATGTCGAAAACCATGTCAGAAGTGCCGGGGTCCAGGTTGCCCGTCGGCTCATCTGCCAGCAAAAGTGCAGGCCCGTTGGCCAATGCGCGGCAAAAGGCCACGCGCTGCTGCTCGCCCCCCGACAGCTGGGCCGGGCGATGATCGGCACGGTGGCTAAGGCCGACGCGCGCCAGCAAATCCTGAGCGCGGGCGCGCGCCGCGCGGTCAGGCACGGCATTGGCCAGCTGAGGCAGGATGATGTTCTCGGCGGCAGTGAATTCCGGCAGAAGGTGATGAAACTGATAGACAAAGCCCAGCTCCTGCCGTCGCGCCTCGGTGCGGGCCTTGTCACCAAGGCCGGTCATGTCGCGCCCGTTCAGGATCACACGACCGGCGTCAGGCGTATCCAGCAAGCCCGCAATATGCAGCAGCGTGGATTTCCCCGTCCCCGAGGGCGCCACCAGCGCCACAACCTCACCGCGCCCCACAGAAAGGTTAAGCTCGGACAGCACCGCCACCGGCGCAGGTCCCCCTTTGCCATAGGTCTTGGCGATTGCTTCCAGCTTCAGAACATCACTCATAGCGCAGCGCCTCGACAGGGTTCATGCGAGCGGCGCGGCGCGCCGGGAAAATCGTCACGATAAAGGACAGGGCCAGCGAAAGCCCGACCGCCTTGGCCAGATCGACAGCGCGCAGCTTGGCCGGAAGCTCGTAAATGCCCCGCACCGAGGGATCCCATGCACCGCCGCCCGAGATGAAATTCACGAAGGCCATGATATGTTCGACGTTCAGTGCAAAGACCACGCCCAGAACCACGCCAGCAATCGTCCCAAGCACACCCGTAAAGGCCCCGCACAGGAAAAAGACGCGCAGCACCGCGCCTTCGGTCAGCCCCATCGTGCGTAGAATGCCGATATCACGCCCTTTGTTCTTGACCAGCATGATCAGGCCCGAGGTGATGTTCATCGACGCGATCAGCACCAGCACCGACAAGATCACGAACATGACGTTATCTTCGATATCCAGGGCACGCAGGAACGAGCCCGAGGAATCTTTCCAGGTCCAGACCTGGGCATTTGGCCCTGCGGTCTTCAGGATCGGCATGGTCCAATCGTCAACCTTTTCGGGATCGCTGACATAAATCTCGATCTCATCAGCATAGCCTTCGCGGTTGAAATAGCTTTGTGCCTCGGCCATCGGCATATAGATGCGCGTGCGGTCGATGTCATAGCGCCCGGCCGAGAAGATATAGACGATCTCATAAGAGGAAATGCGCGGCGTCGTGCCGATTGGGGTATTCGCCCCCTTGGCCGAAATCAGTTGCAGCTTATCGCCCAAAGACAGGCCCAGCTCGCGCGCGATTCCGACACCGATGGCAATGCCTTGGTCAAAATTCGCCAGATTTCCCTGCGCCGTCTCGGGGTCGGTGATACGCGGCATGGCCTGCAGTTCGGCCTCGGTCACGCCATAAACCTCGGCCACGTTCGAGCGGTCGCCCGCCGAAACCATGACCTGACCGCGGATGATCGGCGTTGCACGGGTCACGCCGGGCAAAGCCGCAATCTCTTTGGCCAAGGCGTCATAGTTTTCGATGCGCCCGGGAACCGTATAGGTTTCATCGGTCAATTCGTTGGTGATATAGCTTGGCGCATAATAGACCGAGCTATGGGCATTGGCCCCCAGGACCGTATCGACGAATTCCGCGCGAAAGCCCGCGCGTACCGCAAGCGTCGCGATCAAAGCCATAACGCCAAGCGTGATGCCAATCAGGCTGATCCAGGTCATGACGCTGACCCCGCCCTCGGCCCGACGTGCACGCAAATAGCGCCAGGCAATCATGAATTCATAGCGTGAAAAGGGACGCGGGTTCGCCATAAAGCACCTATCCTAAGTCCTTGACTGATTGGCTTGCGCCGCCGCGAAAGGCAAGGCAACAACGCCGTGAGGCCGCTAAAGGGGGCCTGGCCTGCGTTCTTCCGATAGCATGACGTTGGCCTCAACCTGGCCAATCCCCGGAAGGGTCATGATACGTCGCCGCAAAATACGCTCAAAATCGGCAATATCGCGCGCGACGATGCGCAGGCGGTAGTCAAATTGGCCCAACACGTGCTGAACAACCTGAACCTCGGGGATCGAGGTCACCGCGCGTTCGAAATCTTCAAGGCTGGTCCGCCCCTTGGTGGCCAGACGGATTCCCAAAAAGACCGTCACCCCAAAGCCCGCGGCTGCCTGATCGATCTCGATGCGGCGTCCCGAGATCACCCCCGCATCACTCATGCGCTTGATACGTCGCCAGACCGCAGGCTGGGTCAGCCCCAAAACGCGCCCGATTTCGGCCGCACTTTGGGTCGCATCCTGTGCCAGCAACCTTAGAATGGACAGATCGGTTGCATCAGCATCAAAGGTGACACTCATAGAGGCATTTCCTGGGTTTCCTTGATGGTGGCCACCAACATCAACGCATCGCTATCTGAGACATGAGGCAGCGTCAGGATCTTCTCACGATAGATTTCCTGCCAATGGGCCATATCGCGCGCGATCACCGACAGGCGAAGGTCAACCGAGCCAAGAAAGGTCTGGATCTCTGTCACCTCGGCCACCGCGCGCGCGGCTGCGGTAAAATCGTCGAACGCCCGCGGATCTGCCTTATCCAGATTGAAACGCAGACTGACCTGGACCTCATAGCCCAGTTTGCGCCAGTCGATCCGCGCCGGAGTTGCCTTGATCGTGCCCTCAAGCCGCATCCGATCCAGACGCCGCCACAGGCTGGCGGTCGTGACCCCTGCCCGATCGGCCAGATCGGCATTGGCGGCCTCGGGATCGGCCAAAAGATGGCGCAAGATACGGCGATCAGTGTCATCAAGCATGATTATTTCACTTACCAACTACAGTGGTTATGATTTTTGCTAGATTATAGCTTTATTTGCGATAATTGAACTTAATTCCTTCCTTCTCTGCGCTATAAATCCTTCAGCAAACATGAAAGGACGCCCCGATGCGCGTTTATTACGATCGCGATTGCGATGTGAACCTGATCAAAGACAAGAAAATCGCCATGATCGGCTATGGCAGCCAGGGCCATGCTCATGCGCTGAACCTGCGTGATTCGGGTGCGAAAAACGTCGTCGTCGCGCTGCGTCCGGGTTCGGCATCGGCTAAAAAAGTCGAAGCCGAAGGCCTGAAGGTCATGGAGATCGCAGAAGCAGCCGCATGGGCTGATCTGGTCATGTTCACCATGCCCGACGAGCTGCAGGCTGAAACCTACAAGAAATACGTGCATGACAACCTGAAAGAAGGCTCCGCAATCGCTTTCGCTCACGGCCTGAACGTGCATTTCGGCCTGATCGAGCCGAAGCCCGGCGTTGATGTCATCATGATGGCCCCCAAAGGCCCCGGCCATACCGTTCGCGGCGAATACACCAAAGGCGGCGGCGTTCCCTGCCTGGTCGCAGTGCACCACGACGCAACTGGCAAGGCGATGGACATTGGTCTGAGCTATTGCTCGGCAATCGGTGGCGGCCGCTCGGGCATCATCGAAACCAACTTCCGTCAGGAATGCGAAACCGACCTCTTCGGTGAGCAGGCCGTTCTTTGCGGTGGCCTGGTTGAACTCATCCGCATGGGCTTTGAAACCCTGGTCGAGGCTGGCTACGAGCCGGAAATGGCCTATTTCGAATGCCTGCACGAAGTGAAACTGATCGTCGACCTGATCTATGAAGGCGGCATCGCCAACATGAACTACTCGATCTCGAACACGGCTGAATACGGCGAATACGTCTCGGGCCCGCGCATTCTTCCTTACGAAGAAACCAAAAAGCGCATGAAAGAGGTTCTGACCGATATCCAGACCGGCAAATTCGTTCGCGATTTCATGCTGGAAAACGCTGTTGGCCAGCCGTCCTTCAAAGCGACGCGCCGCATCAACGACGAACACCAGATCGAGCAAGTCGGCGAGAAACTGCGCGCCATGATGCCTTGGATCTCCAAAGGCAAAATGGTCGACAAGGCACGCAACTGATCTGCCAACGATCGTTCTGAACGCGAAAGCCCCGCCATTTGGCGGGGCTTTTTCATCTCCAAAGGCACATCACAGCCTCAACCACTCCCCTCGGCCCTTCGGGCATTCTTCACCATCCAAATACCCAAATTCGACCCTGCCACGAAAAAGGCCCGCGCAAATAGCGCGAGCCCCCATCAACTGCTCTGGGGCAAAGGTCAAACCCCGACACCTGCCAACTCCAGACGCTGAATGGCCGCCTTTTCATCCTTGGCGGTGTAGCCCGCATTCAGCAAACGGATCAGCTGCTTGATGAAATCCGGATCGGTATTTTTCAATGTCGCAATCTGGGCATCGCTCAGCAAATTGACATATTCCACAGCGACATCGTCGCTATCGGACCAATGCGCGCGCTCCAATCGATCGAAAATGCCGCGCAAACGCTTGGTATTGTTCCCCTGCTTGACGCAAAACTTCGCCAGACCGCGCTCGTTCAGATTAAAGGTCATACCCCATCCGCCGGTGCGGAAACGGTTGATGACAAATTCCCCGTCCTGCTCGACATAGGTCTTGAAGCCATGCGCGACTTTGAAACCAACCTTCGAGCTGGTCCAGTCCATGGTCAGGTCCAGAAAACTGACTGGATCAAATGTATAGGCATTGTTGATCCGGTTCAGACCGGCAGGCCAACCTCGCGCGGGCGAGCCGTAGCTATTGACCTCCAACCCCTGAACCGAACCTGCACCGCGCACCATGGTTACGGCCGCCAAAGCATTCGAGGTCACCAGATTGCCCTGACTATGGCAATAGATCGGGGTTCCCAACATCCCGCCACCCTGTCCGACCAAAAGCGCGAAAAGCGCCTGAGCGGCGGGGTTGTTGCGCAGCAGATCATAGGCAAAGTCTTCTTTGCTCAATAGCGCATTGCGCTTTTTCTCGGCCTGATAGGCCGCATCATAGACCTTCAACCATTGCTGGTTGCGCGCCAGGTTCTGGGTCTGAAGATCGATCAGCTGCGCTTTGTCGGTCAAACATTGAAAGAGATCGGCCAGAAAGCCGTCCTTTTTATTGTAAACGCCGATAACAGGGCAGCCCAGCATCAGCGACAAGGCTTCGGCTGCAGCTTTATGATCATCCCCGGTATTCATCATGCCGTTGACGAAAATCACCGATCGATGCGGCGTGAACCACGACTTGCTTTGCACCTCGGGAGAAACGAAGCGGGTGACAGTGCCATCCACCTTGGGCACGTCGCCATTCGCAATGTTCGGGAACCGCATTCAAACCTCCAAACGCAAAACAGTTTGGCGGCATTTAGCTATGGCTGAGCCCCGAATCCAAGTATAATTTGTCTGTCGATAATACTTATTCGTCTACTATTTCCAAAACACCTGGAATGGCCCGCAGGACTTGACGCGCGGGGGTTGTCAGCGGGGCATCTTGTGCAATCTCGACGTCAATCAGATCCTCACCGTCGCGGAACCTTAGACTGATTGGACCCCGCGCACGCGCGGGGGCTTTGATCTCATTCAAGATACGCTCCAACGCCTGGGCGATCTCGGCGACGGGATGCAGATCGGCAATTGTCACAGCCAAGCGGTCGGCACCGGCATCAGCAACGGCACTTTCCAAAGGCTGCACCCCGCGCGCCAGCAGCTTGACCTGATCCCCCGAAGGCTCGACCTGGACCTGCAAGACGACATTCGCACCCGGTTCCAGATCTTGGCGATGCGCATCCAACGTGTCGGAAAACACCGTGACCTCATAGAGACCAGTCGGATCTGAAAGTCCGACAAAGGCATAGCGCGTCCCCTTGGCCGATTTCTTTTCCTGCCGATTGGCGACCGTTCCGGCAATCGAGGTAACCAGCGCCCCATCTTGTGCAGCCAAGGTGATTTCGGCCAGCGTCGAGACCCCCTTGCGCCGCAAAGCGGGCTGATAATCATCCAGCGGATGACCTGACAGATAAAACCCAATCGCGGCATGTTCTTCTGATAGCTTTTCGGTCGGCAACCAAAGGGGCGCGGTGACCGGGCGCGGCGGGGGCAAATCCTCTCCCCCACCGAAAAGCGAGCTTTGACTGGATTGCGCCTCGGCCTGCACTGCGGCCGACCATGCCACCAACCCATCCAATGCGCGCAAGACACGGGCGCGGTTTTGGTCCAGCAGATCGAATGCACCGGCACGCGCCAGCGTTTCCAATGGACGCTTGCCCACCTTGCGCATATCCACCCGGCGCGCAAAGTCGATCATATCCTTGAAGGGCCGTTCGCCCCGCGCCGAAACGATCAGCTTCATCGCCTCGATGCCAACCCCCTTCAAGGCGCCCAAGGCATAAACGACCATACCGTCTTTGACGGTAAAGGTCGCATCCGAGCGGTTGACGCAAGGCGGAACCACCTCGATGCCCATGCGGTCGACCTCGCGCTTATAGATCGCAAGCTTGTCGGTCAGATGCATATCGCAGTTCATCACCGCAGCCATGAACTCGACCGGGTGGTTGGCCTTGAGCCAGGCAGTTTGATAGCTGACCACCGCATAGGCGGCGGCGTGGGATTTGTTGAAGCCGTAATTGGCGAATTTTTCCAAAAGGTCGAAGACTTCTCCGGCCTTTTTCTCGTCGATGCCCTGCGCCTTGCAGCCTTCAACGAATTTCGGGCGCTCTTTTGCCATTTCTTCGGCAATTTTCTTGCCCATGGCCCGGCGCAACAGGTCGGCGCCGCCAAGCGAGTAGCCGGCCATGACCTGCGCGATCTGCATCACCTGTTCCTGATAAACAATGATGCCCTGCGTTTCAGCCAGGATCGGGTCAATGGTCGGATGCAAAGATTCCAAGGCGCGCTGGCCGTTTTTGACCTCGCAATAGGTGGGGATATTCTCCATCGGGCCGGGCCGATAAAGCGCCACAAGGGCCACGATATCTTCGATGCAGGTCGGTCGCATGCGCCGCAGCGCATCCATCATCCCCGAGCTTTCCACCTGAAAGACCGCAACCGTGCGCGCGCTGGAAAACAGCTCGTAAGTGGGCGCATCATCCAAAGGAATGGCGTTGATTTCATCAATGGCGCCATCCGCCGGGGCGTAAAGCAACCGCCCGTCGGGCGCGATATGCAGATGTCGGCCGCCGCCCTGAATCAGATCGACGGCATTCTGAATCACCGTCAGCGTCTTAAGGCCAAGAAAGTCGAATTTGACCAACCCGGCCTGTTCGACCCATTTCATATTGAACTGGGTCGCGGGAGTTTCCGAGGCCGGATCGCGATAGATCGGTACCAGCTGATCAATCGGTCGATCTGCAATCACCACGCCCGCGGCATGGGTCGAGGCGTTGCGGTAAAGCCCCTCGATCTTGGCGGCGTAATCCAAAAGCCGCGCCACGACCTCTTCCTTGGCCGCCTCGCGCAGACGCGGCTCATCGGTCAACGCCTTGGTGATGCTGACAGGTTTGACGCCCTCGACCGGGATCATCTTGGACAGGCGATCGACCTGACCGAATGGCAATTGCAGGACGCGACCAACATCGCGCACTGCGGCTTTGGACAAAAGCGCACCAAAGGTGATGATCTGCCCGACGCGGTCATGTCCGTAGCGTTCCTGGACGTAGTGAATGACCTCTTCGCGCCGATCCATGCAAAAATCGATGTCGAAATCCGGCATCGATACCCGTTCCGGGTTCAAGAAGCGCTCGAACAGCAGGGAATAACGCATCGGGTCGATATCGGTGATGGTCAGCGCATAAGCCACCAAAGACCCTGCCCCCGACCCACGCCCCGGACCGACGGGAATGCCATGCTCTTTGGCCCATTTGATAAAATCGGCAACGATCAGAAAATAGCCTGGAAAGCCCATCTGCTCGATGATGCCCAGCTCAAAGGCCAAGCGCTCTTCGTATTCCGTGACCGAAACGGCATGAGGGATGACGGCCAAACGACGGGCCAGCCCGGCATGGGCCTGTCGACGCAGCTCCTCGACCTCGTCACTGGCAAAGCGCGGCAGGATCGGCGCATGTTTGGCCACGGCAAAGGCGCAGCGCCGCGCGATTTCGACGGTATTTTCGATCGCCTCGGGTAGATCAGCAAAAAGTGCCGCCATTTCCTCGGCGGATTTGAAATAATGCGATGGGGTCAAGCGACGCCGCGGCTGGGTCTGATCGACATAGGCGCGATCGGCGATACAGATCAGCGCATCATGCGCATCATAAAGCGCGGCCTTTTGGAAATAGACATCATTGGTCGCCACAAGCGGCAAATCCAGCGCATAGGCCAGATCGATCATCCCCCCTTCGACCGCGACCTCTGATTGCAGCAACGCGCCCGAGCCGTCACGGTGGCGCTGCAATTCAACGTAAAGCCGATCACCGTAGAAGCTTTTCAAGGTCTCGATAAAGGCCCGCGCTTCGGGCAGCTGGCCCGCGCCCAGCAATTGCCCCAAAGGCCCGCCGGCCCCGCCGCTCAGACAGATCAGCCCGGCCGCGCGTGTCGCCAGATCCTCAAGCGTGACATAAACCGGCGCACTGCCCGGGCGCATGTACAGCACCGTCGAGAGGCTCATCAGGTTCAGCCAGCCTTCGCGGTTTTGCGCCAAAAGAACGATCGGGCCCGTGGCCTTGTCGGTCTGCACCGTGATCTGGCAGCCGATAATCGGCTGAACGCCCTTATCCTGCGCCTTGACCGAAAATTCGAGTGCCGCAAACAGGGCATTGGTATCGGTCAGCGCCACGGCTGGCATGGCCAAATCGGCCGCAATGGCCGCCATCTTCGAGGCATGGATCGCACCTTCCAGCAGCGAATGCTCGGAATGGGTGCGCAGGTGAATAAACTTGGGCGATGATGCTGACATGGGGCTTATCTAGGCCTGACTGCCCCCCCAATTCAATCACCGGCTTGGGTATTGCGGGCGAGATGCGCAAATTTCTGCACGCGCCCTGTGTGCCATCACCCGGGCTTGGCCGGTCAATTCTGCTCTTGCAGGGTGCGAGCGCTGCAAAAGGAAACGGCGCCCCCGGAATATCCGGGGACGCCGCCTGTAATGCCATCAGCCTGAAGAGATCAGACTGCGCCCTGAATGAAGTTCACGGCATCGCCAAAGGTTTGGATCGTTTCTGCGGCGTCATCCGGGATTTCGATCCCGAACTCTTCCTCGAACGCCATCACCAGTTCGACGGTGTCCAGCGAGTCAGCGCCGAGGTCGTCGATGAAGGAAGCAGCTTCCGTCACTTTGTCCTCGTCGACGCCCAGATGCTCGACGACAATCTTTTTCACGCGATCAGCGATATCGCTCATGTCTCTTCCTCACGTTCGCGGGCATCCGCCCATGATGTTGCCAGCTCAATGCCGACGACAGCCGAAGGCGGTTCCCCCTACGGCTAATTCGCGGGATATAGCACGCAGCTGTGATCTTG
>NZ_DALZMB010000063.1:0-24022 GCF_032007265.1 Paracoccus sp. (in: a-proteobacteria)
GCGCATTCTTGTGGCATCCGAATGCGTGGGCGACGGACGCTATATGCTCAAGCGCGCGGTGGCCTATGCCAACGAGCGCGTGGTCTTTGGCCGGCCTATCGGGGCCAATCAGGGTGTGCAATTTCCAATCGCTCGTGCCCATGTGGAATTGGAGGCTGCAGATCTGATGGCGCGCAAGGCCGCTGCCTTGTTTGAGGCTCATCGTCCCTGCGGCGCCGAGGCAAATATGGCCAAGTTGCTGGCCTCCGAGGCGACATGGAAAGCTGCTGACACTGCATTGCAGACATTTGGCGGGTTTGGCTATGCCACCGAATACGGCATCGAACGGAAATGGCGCGAATGCCGCATTTACCAGACCGCACCAATTTCGACCAATCTTGTGTTGGGCTATGTCGGACAGCATGTCCTTGGCCTACCGCGTTCTTATTGAGTGTATGATGGAAAGCATTACCCAAAAAGCCGCTGAATTCATCGCAGGATTTGACGGAAGATCCGCGCCCCCAGCTGCACGCGATGCGGTACGCATGGGCTTTGTCGATTGTGTTGGTTGCATGCTAGCGGGCGCGGACGAGCCCGCAGTTGCTTTGGCTGCGGCAATAGCTACGCCGCTGCAGGGCAATAATGAGGCTGTGCCCGCGGTGGATGGTCGCGGCTATGGCGCGGCGGATGCGGCATTGATCAATGGTATCGCAGGCCATGTCCTTGATTTCGATGATGTCGCCTTGGCGGGCCATCCCAGCACGGTCCTTGTGCCGACTATCCTGGCAGTTGGTCACGAGACGGGCGCAAGCGGACAGCAGGCCTTTGACGCCTATCTGGTCGGCTATGAGCTTTGGGCCCATTTGGATGCGTTGGAGCCGGGGCATCTGCACGATCGTGGCTTTCACCCAACGGCGGTGCTTGGCACTTTGGCGTGCACGGCGGCCTCTTCGCGGCTCTTTGGCTTAAGCGCGGGTGAAACACGCCATGCGCTGGCCATCGGCGCATCACTTGCTTCTGGACTGGTCGCGAACTTCGGGTCTATGACGAAATCGCTTCACGCTGGTCGCGCAGCCCAATCGGGCATTCATGCCGCGCGGCTGGCCAAGGTCGGGTATAGTGGCAGCCTTGATGCGTTTGAGCACCGGACGGGATTCCTGCGCGCTTTTTCGCCTTCCGGTTCGCCGGTTTTGAACCCCGAGGTTTTTCGAATTGGTGAGCAAATCTTAGCAGAGAGGCACGGCGTCAATATCAAGCGTTATCCGACATGCTATGCAACTCATCGCGCGATCGATGCTATGATCTCACTGGCGGCTCGGCATGATCTGGCCGCGCAAGATATAGCGACCATTCATGTTCACACGGGTATCACCCAACGGCTGATGCTGCGTAATTCACGCCCACAGACTGGTCTCGAGGCAAAATTCTCGATGGAGTTTGCCATGGCCAGTGCTGCGCTGATGCGCCGGGTCGGATTAGCCGAGCTCACCGATGATTTCGTCTTGCGACCCGAAGTTCAGGCCATGTTGGCGCAGGTTGAGGTCACTGTCAGTGATGATCAGGCGGGCGAAGATCTGCCGAATGCGCCCTTTGATCTGGTCTGGGTGACCTTGAAGGACGGCACCGCTCATCGGCACGAGCCAGTTGCCCATGCAAAGGGCAGCTGGCAGCGCAGATTGAGCCGCGACGAGGTGCTGGATAAGTTTGTCGAAACCGCTGGGCGCCGACTGACTAGGGCACAATCACAACAATTGTTCGACCGATTGTGGCAGCTTGATGAACAGAGCGATTTGCGTGAATTGACGCTGTTTTAGGCCAAGTTTCTTTGCGCGAATAGCGCAGAGAGCCATTCCAACTATGCCGTGACCCAAAGCATGACCAAAAGACGGAAAGTAAGATGAGCACCCTTCCCAGCATTCAGGTCCCCGGTGTCTATCACCGCCGCATCGGCGATACGCTGGTTACCGCACTCTCGGATGGCTATGTCGAGATGGGCTACGACATCTTTCGCGAGTTCACGCGTGAGGAGGTAGATCAGCTGATGGCGCGCGATCATCGCATCTCGCCGCCGCGGATTTCGATCAACTGTTTCCTGTTACGCGGGCCAATGGGCACGGTGCTGATCGATTGCGGCTCGCAAGATAAATTCGGACCAACTGCAGGCAAGCTATTCGCCAATCTCGCGGCAGCTGGCGTTCATCCTGCCGAAATCGAACATGTTTTACTGACCCATTGTCACCCCGACCACTCCTGTGGCCTGACAGATGTGGTAACAGGTCAAAGGTTATTTCCAAACGCGACCATCATCGTCAATCGCAAGGAGATCGCCCATTGGTTTTCTGATGATGAGATGAATAGGGCCGATGCGCGCAAACGTGAGCGATACTTCGGCTGGACCCGTGAACAGATTAGCCCCTACCGCGATGCAGGGCGCCTGCGATTGGCAGATGACGGCGAAGAGGTTCTGGCAGGCGTAACCTTAGTTGAATGTGCGGGCCATACTCCCGGCCATTCGACATGGATGGTCTGCGAACAGGGGCACAAAATGATTGTCTGGGGCGATCTTGCCCATGTGCCCGAGGTGCAGGTTGCCCGTCCTGAAGTGTCCATGAGCTTTGATTTCGACCCCGATTTGGCCGCCAAAAACCGCATCGCATTGCTGTCTCGCATCTTTGCCGAAGACATACTGGTTGCAGGAATGCATATCCATTTTCCTGGCTTCGGCTGGCTAAAGCGAGACGGAAACGGCTATCGTGTCGCGACCGAACAATGGGCTTTCGAGATATAAGGTTGGCGAAAAATAACATGTCAAAAACACCAACCATCCGCGAAGTTGCCAAATTGGCAAGTGTTTCGATAGGGACAGTTTCGCGTGTAATCAATGGGGCCGCAGACGTCTCACCGGTGATCCGAAAGTCTGTCGAAAGCGCAATTGAAGAGCTGGGATATGTGCCAAATGCGGCCGCGAAATCCATGAGGATGGGGCGCAGCAGAACTGTGGGCTGCATCCTGCGTGAGATTAATATTGCCCAGCTTGGCGGATTTGTCTCGACCGCACAAAACGTGCTGACCGAAGCGAGATATTCGCTGCTGATTGCCAATTCCGATGGAAGGCGCCAACGCGAGATTGAACTTTTGCGAAGCTTTTCATCGGGGCAGGTCGATGGCATCCTGATGGGACCTTATACCCCGATTGAGGGCGAGTTTGAGGAAATTCTCCGCGCGCTACCCGTGCCCTTGGTCATGATCGACCGTGATCAGCCTTTGTGGTGTGATGCGGTTTATGCCGATCATGAAGGTGGGATCTATCAAGCGTGCTCTCACCTCTTGAACCTCGGTCATCGCCGCATCGCGCTGCTGACCGGGCCTGCACGTCTACATCCGGGGGGGGCACGACTGCGTGGGTTCATGCGTGCCCATGCCGAGAAGAAAGTGGCACCTGTGCCCGATCTGGTGATTTCGGAAAGTTTTCTGAATGATCATGGCTATCGAGCAACGTCGTCATTGCTGGGCCTAGCACAGCCACCAACCGCGATCATCGCAGGCGGCATCGATATGCTGCCAGGCGTTCTACGCGCCATTCGCACGCGAGGGTTGGATGTACCCAATGATATTTCCGTAATCGCATCGGGCCAGAGCGACCTAAGCGATCTACATCAGCCACCGATTGGCGTGGTCGGCTGGAGCCAAAACGAAGTTGGAGCCACTGCCGCAGCCCTGCTGCTGGATCTGATCGCCAACGGCAAAAGGGAGGAGCCGCGCCGTGTCATTATTCCGACCAGATTTAACCCTCAGGCCTCGTGCATGCCGCCGCGAAAGGCCGAACTCTAGCCCGTCGTGTCTTTAATCCAATAAGCTAGGGGCGCCGTCCAAAGCCCGACCGCACCCCTTCTCCAAGCCTCGTCCCACAACGGGACAATCCCGAGAACCTCACGCGTTTTCCGGGCCGGACCTTTGCTGTCCGGTACGTGGCGCGGCAGAATGGAGCAACCACCATGACCCATAGTACAAAGCTTTTTTCTCAGATCACCTTTCGAGGGGTGACACTGAAAAATCGTGTCGTCATCTCGCCGATGGGAACTTACTCAGCCGAGAACGGCATTCTTCAGCCATTTCATCACACCCATTACCCAGCTTTTGCCATGGGCGGTGCAGGGCTGGTCATGGTCGAACAAACATCAATTACGCGGCAGGGGCGCATCACGAATGGTGATCTGGGCATGTGGGCTGACAGCCAGATCGAGGGGATGCGCGCGCTAACCAGCCATGTCAAAAGCTACGGAGCCAAAATTGGGATCCAGCTGAACCACGGCGGGCGTAAATGCGCGATGCAGCGTGCATTTCGCGGCAATGGCCCCCTGACCGAGCGCGATCTTGCGTCAGGAGAAGAGATTTGGACCCCTCTGGCGCCTTCAGCCATTCCTTTGGGTGAAGGGTGGCAGGTACCCGAGGAGATCACCCTTGGGCAACTGGACGGCCTGCGCGATGCTTGGGTTGCAGCGGCGCGGCGCGCGGTGCTTGCGGGTTTCGACCTGATCGAGATCCATATGGCGCATGGTTATCTGCTGCAAAATTTCCTGTCTCCTCTCGCCAACCAACGCAGCGACGGCTATGGCGGCGATCTTGATAGCCGGATGCGATTTCCGCTTGAGGTGGTGCGAGCAATTCGTGCGGTGGTACCGCAATCTATGCCGCTTTTCGCTCGTATCTCCGCTACGGATTGGATCGAGGGTGGCTGGACGCTGGAAGATAGCATTGTGCTGTCACAAGAGCTGAAGGCAGCTGGTATCGACGTGATAGATTGCTCGTCAGGAGGAAATTTACGCACAGGGGCAACCAATGCCAGTCTTGGCCGCGGGCCAGGCTATCAGGTGCCTTTTGCCGAAAGCATCCGCAATCGAGTCGGCATTGCAACTGCGGCCGTCGGCATGATCCGTACTGCTCAATTTGCTGAAAGCATTTTACAGGAAGGGCGTGCCGATCTGATTTGCATCGCACGACAGGCGCTGTTTGATCCGTTCTGGGCCCATCATGCCGCCGATGCGTTGGGCGTAAATCACGGCTTTGCCGATTGGCCAGCGCAATATGGCTGGTGGCTAGAGAAATGGGCCAAGGCTTTGCAGGCCAATGGAGAAACTCCGAATGGCCCGGAGGTTTTTCCTACCGTTGCTCCACCATTCGCCGTCGGGCCAGCGCGTTGTGAGGAGCGACTGGCATGACCATCCGAATTTGGCACCAATCGGTGAATGAGTTGGCCCGGATTGACGCATATAAACAGGGGATCGAGGCCCATGCTAGACGTTTTCTCGGGGATTCGGCGTCGGTTTATGTCACTGGTATGCCCAATGGCACCTATGGGGATCTGAGCCCCAGCGATGCACTTGGGGACGCATATGCCTACCACCGGGTCTTATCGCCCTTGGTGGAGCATGCCGTTCAGGCCGAGCAGCAAGGCTTTGATGCCTTTGTTATCGGTTCGTTCAGCGAACCCTATCTGCGCGAGATGCGTACGGCGGTAGACATTCCGGTTGTCTCCCTGACCGAGGCAGCATTGCTTATGGGCTGTGCATTGGGCGAACGCATCGCCATGATTTCGAATGCTCCGAACGTCGCCTATATGACACGGAAATCCATTGCCAAGCACCATCTCGAGGCGCGGGTCAGCGCGGTGACCTCACTTTTACCGGGCTGGGATGAGTATGAGCTGATCGCCGCGCGCGATAATCCGCAAACTTTGAATGCAGCCTTTGTCGAACGAGCACGCGCCCTGATCGCGGATGGGGCTGAGGTCATCATTCCTGCCGAAGGTGTGATGGCAGAGATCTTTGCAGTGCAAGGATTGAACCGCATCGATCAGGCCGTAGTTCTTGACGTTTTTGCCGCGGCCTGGACCCAAGCATTGGGGCTGATCCAGCTACGGCGCCGCCTTGACCTCGGTGTCAGTCGTGCCTGGGCCTATCGCCGCAACGGCTCGTGAAGTTTTTTGGGGGGACAATCATGATGACAAGAACAGCAGGTCAGGTTCTGGGCGAGTATCTGGGCGGCTTCTCGCAGTTAGAGTTAGCATATGATATTCGAGAAAAGGCGTTGATGTGCCTTTTTGATACGTTGGGTCTTGCTCTTAGCGCTCAACATGAGCCGACTGCCCAGGCAGCCCTTTCGTCGTCGCAGCTATTGCCTGATAATACACAGGCCAGCGCTAGCGCCTGGATCATGCCTGCAAGGATAAGTGCCAGCGAGGCGGCTTTGGCCAATGGCGTTGCGGCCCATGCCCATTTTCAAGACGATACCGATATCCCGTCTTGGACCCATCCGGGCTCGCTTGTGCCGCCTGCTGTGGTCGCTTTGGCCGAGCGGCAGGGCGCAACACTTTTGCAAGTGCTGAACGCCATTGTAGCGGGTTATAGCACGATAAACTGGCTTGGCCGCGACGAAGTCGTTTCACGTAAACTGATAGCGCGCGGTTTGCGTACCAGCCCGACATTTGGCACAATTGCGGCTGCGGCGGGTTGCGCGGCACTTTTGCGGTTGAATGCTGCGCAGGCCGCTTCGGCTGTATCGATCGCGGCTTCGATTACTGGCGGCACATTAGAGCCGGTTCGGGCGGGCTCGGATGAGTGGCGCGTACAAAATGGGCGCGCGGCACAGGGCGGGCTGATCGCTGCGCTAATGGCGAGTTCGGGCGTGTCTGGGGCTCCGGAGGCTTTGGATGGGCCCAAGGGCTTTTTGGCTACGCTCGCAGGCATTGCAACCATGCCCGAAGTTTGGATCACACCCCCAGACCCTGCCACGATGCTTAAAGTGGTTTGCAAGCCTTATGCAACGCTCGGTGACAATATGCCTGCTGCTATGGCAGCGCAAAAGCTGTTTCAAGACGGCATCGAGCCCAATCAGATCGAGGCAATCGAGGTCACCCTGTGGGAGCCTTTCACCGCCTATCCTGGCACCAACTTCACGGGTCCCTTCACGCGGCTGGTTCAGACGCAAGCCAGCACGGCATTTGCCGTGGCCACGATGCTGACCCAAGGCGATATCACCTATGATATGGGAAATAGTCTGCGCGACGATCCTGCGATTTTGAATCTTGTTGCGCGTACCGTGGTTCTGCCAGATGAGGCAATTGGCGCGTTGGATTCCAAGCTGGTCGTGCGCATGAAAGATGGCAGCCGCCGCAGCGCGGTCACCGCTGATCTTCCACGTGATCTGATCTATCTGACCCGAACCCGCACGCTTGCGGTTTTCGAGTCGCGAATGGCGCGGCTTGGGGTTCCGGCTGGAAGGGCCACGACCTTTGCCTCGCGGCTTTTCGATGGTCTGGGGCAGGGCAAATCTCCGTCCATGCGCGAGGTTATGACGGAACTTCATTCGTTGGGCGCAAGTATCTCAAAAGGTGCGGCATGAACGCGCCTGCCGAGCTGCCACTGCTCTTTCAGCCATGGACTATTCGTGGGCTGACGCTGAAGAACCGGATCGTCGTCTCGCCAATGGGAACCTATGCAGCCGAGGACGGTCACCTTACGCCCTTTCAGTTTGCGCATTACCAACGCATGGCCATGGGCGGTGCTGGACTGGTGATCATGGAACAGACGTTTGTCACCCGCGCGGGCCGGGTTTCGAACGGAGATCCGGGGCTGTGGTCCGATAGCCAGATTGCCCCCATGGCGCGGTTGGTCAGCGAGATGAAGCGCTATGGCTCGCGCACTGCCATTCAGATCAGCCATGGCGGTCGCAAGGGGGGGCAACAGCGCGCTTATGAAGGCAATGGCCCGCTTGGCCCGCGAGATCTGGCCGCGGGGAACGAGCAGCTCTATCCGATGGGCGCATCAGCGGTACCTTTGTCCGAGGGCTGGCTGGTTCCGACCGAAATGACAGAGGCTCAAATCGCCGGGATCGTAGACGCATTTGTCTCAGGTACACGGCGGGCAATTCTGGCAGGGTTCGACCTTCTCGAACTGCATCTCGCACATGGCTATCTTCTGCAAAGTTTTCTGTCGCCCTTGGCCAATCATCGTCAAGATCGGTGGGGCGGCAGTCTGGAAAACCGCATGCGATTACCGCTGACCGTTGTTCGTGCCATGCGCGCGATCATGCCTGCGTCCATGCCGCTTTTCGCCCGGCTCTCCGTGACTGATTGGGTCGAGGGCGGTTGGACCGAGGATGACAGCATCATCTTGGTGCGCGAATTACACGCGGCCGGAGTCGATCTGATCGATTGCTCGTCTGGCGGCAACATGCGTGCAGGGGCGACAAACTCAAATCTTGCGCGAGGGCCCGGCTATCAGGTGGCGCTTTCTGAAAGACTGAGACAGCAAACCGGCATGCCAACCGCAGCGGTTGGCATGATACGCAGCGCGGCGTTTGCTGAGGCCGTGCTGCAAGACGGAAAGGCTGATCTGATCTGCATTGGGCGTCAAATGCTCTTTAATCCATTCTGGGCGCGCCATGCCGCATGGGAAATGGGCGTTGACCCTGATTTCGCAGATTGGCCTGAACCCTATGGCTGGTGGCTGGACAAATGGTCGCGTGCGCTAGCGCTGAACGGCGAGGATCCGCAGGGCCCAGAGCGCTTCCCCGACGTTTCGTGAGCGAGGGGGAATATGGGCCCGCCCTGCCACACGAATTTCTGAGACCCAAGAACGTTTGAAAGGTGACGCTTATGAATTGGGGCCAAGAGCTTGCGGCAATATACCACCGGTTCGGCGATCGGATCGGGGTAATCGATGCCGAAGGCGCGCATACGATCGCAAATGTGATGGAAGGCGCAGCAGGCATCGCCCACCGGTTAGGCAGGCTTGGTCTGGGGCCGGGCAGCAATGTGGCGACGATCTTTCACAATTCGGCGAGAGCGGTCTCTGCAAGCTATGGGGTGGCACTGGGGGGGGCATGCGAGGTCCCCATCAATCCGCTGCTTAGCCGCGATGAGCTGGCACATGCACTAAGCTGCGCCAATGTGAGGTTGGTCTTGATCGATGGCGCCGATCCTTTGCCTGATATTGCGCCTTTCCCGACTACTCTTGGATCTGATGGTCCAGCGATTAGTTCGGCTCAAATGCTGGATGTCCGCGCTATCCCTAGCCTTCCCCTTTCGGGGGATGGCTGGCCCGAGGTCGCCTTGGAGGCACCTTCTCGGGTTGTGTTCACTAGCGGCACAACCGGCCCAGCTAAGGGGGCTATTCATACTCATGCCGGGCGATGGGCTGGCGCAGTAATGCTGCGTGCCTCACTGTCGTTCCTAGCTGATCGCAGCAATCGCATTCTATTGATGACCCCGTTTTCTCACGGCAGCTCGCTGTTGACCTTTGCCTATCTATCCGAAGGGGCCAGCGTAAATCTAGTACGCGGGGCCGATGTCACGACCGTCGTGCCGTTAATGGCCAGCGGCACGATTACCGAGGTCTTTGCCCCTCCGACCGTATTGGCCAAATTGACCGAAGCAGCACTTCAGCCCGATTATATGGGCCTAAGCTTTCCGCTGCGGATGATTTTGACCGGAACCGCACCTCTGGCACCCACTGTTTATGAAAAAGCTGCCGCCCGCTTCGGAGAAATCATTCGCGTGACCTACGGGAAAAGCGAGGTGTTCAATCCGATCACGGTACTGTCGCCACCTGAAACCGCCGAAGCCTATCGCAGCGACACCGGTGAGGGCTTGTGCGTTGGATGGCCCGCCACGGGAGTGCGCATCAAGATACGCGATGATGCCAAGAATACTGTCGTAACGGGAGAGACAGGGCGGATCTTTCTTCAAAGTCCGCATCTTTCGATCGGCTACATGACACCAGCAGGGTTAAAACTGCGGGAACCGGGAGAGTATCACGATACGGGTGATCTTGGCCGGATCGATGAGCGGGGGCGACTGTTCCTAGTTTCGCGACAATCCGACATGATGAAAACCGGCGGCTATAAGGTCTCGCCTGATGAGGTCGAGCGAGCGCTGGCCTTGACGCTGTCGGGCACAGACTTTGTGGTGGTGGGATACCCCTCGGACTACTGGGGAGAAATCATCACCGTGATCGCGCAAAATCCGCCTGAAAACTGGCAAGACCGCTTGGCGTGCGCGGCTCAAAGCATGACCAGCTACAAGCGCCCCAGGCTTTTTGCCGAAATAGACCATATGCCGCGCAACAGTATTGGCAAGATCGTACGTGCTCATCTGCGCCGCTGGCTGGTCGATACGTATGAACTTATTGACAGCCCTAGACCGCGTTTGGTTCTCCGGGGCAAGGCAGGCAAATGAGCGATCTTTTCAAAATCGACTTTGCCCAGGTGCCGGCGGTCTATCATCGTCAGTTCGGGGATTGCCTTGTTACCACGATCTGCGACGGCTACGTAGCCTATGACACACTTGATATCATGCGCGACCCTGATCACGCTAAGTTGCGCCGTTTTCTTGAAGATGACGGTCGGGTTTGTCCCCCTGTCGTTTCGATCAACGCATTCCTGATCCGCGACGGCGCCCGCAAGGTGCTGGTCGATTGTGGTTCGGGTCAGATTATGGGGCCAAGCTGTGGGCGTCTTCCTGATCTACTGGCACATCTGGACATAGCACCCGAACAGATCACGGATATCTTGCTGACCCATGTCCATCCTGATCACTCGAACGGGCTGACTGATCCGGAAACGGGAGGCAAGCTTTTTCCAAAGGCGCGCCTGCACGTGCATCAAGCGGAAATCGAGCACTGGTTTGACGACACAGAACGCGCCCGTGCCACCGAGCGTCAAAAGCGGGTCTACTTTGATGCCGCACGCGTCCAGCTTGCTCCCTGGCTTGCTGATGGCAGCGTGACCAGCTTTCGACACACCCATGAAGTCTTGCCCGGGATAACGGCGCTACCCTCGGTCGGTCATACGCCAGGGCATAGTTGTTATATCCTACGCAAGTCACATGAAGCGATGATCATATGGGGGGATACGGTGCATATACCCGAGGTTCAGTTAGGCGATCCCGATGTTGGCATGGTCTTTGACAGTGATAGCCTTGTCGCCGCCCGCTCGCGACGACACATTCTGCAGATGTGCGTGGACAATGATCTTCTTGTCGCGGGTATGCATATCCACTTTCCCGGACTGGCGCGTGTCCGACCTGGGCATCCAGGTGCCTTTCGCATCATACAAGAGCAGTGGTTCCATGCCCAAAATCATGGGCAAAGGCCTGACATCCTTCGCCAAGACAGCACAACGCCCCTCCCTAATACTTCTAGGAATGACCAATGATGATGCGGATATGCGATGCTCCAGTTCCCGGCGGCCCTGAAGCTCTACAGTTCCTGTCTGCGCCTCGGCCCAGCCCGGCTGCGCATGAGGTGTTGATCCGTGTTGGAGCCATAGGAGTGAATCGGCTGGATGCAATGCAGCGAGCAGGTATTTATCCCGTTCCTGAGGGCGAGTACTCGGTCCTTGGCATTGAATGCGGCGGCGAGGTGATTGCGGTGGGGGCCGACGTTCAAGATATTTCTCCCGGCGCGCGTGTCGCGGCGCTATTGGGAGGAGGAGGCTATGCAGAGTACGCGATAGCTGATGCGCGTCATGTCGCCGTTGTTCCCGCTGATTGGAGTGACATTGCCGCAGCCTCGGTCATCGAAACTTTTTGCACTGCCCACGAGACGCTTTTTGAATTGTCGCATCTAACTTTTGGCGAGCGCGTCTTGATCCATGCGGGCGGCAGTGCCGTAGGCAGTACTGCTATTCGCATGGCACAGGCCATTGGCGCCGAAATTGCCACCACCACCGGTAGCGCCGATAAGGCGCAGCGACTGAGTGCGATGGGGGTGAAACACGTGATAAACTATCGCGAACAAGACTTTGTTAAAGCTATTCGCAGCTTTTGGCCCGAAGGGGTCGATGTGATAGAGGACTTCATTGGCCCTGCCTATTTGGCACGACACGTCTCACTGCTGCGCTGGCGTGGTCGAATGGCGTTTGTAGGGCTTCTGTCATCGGGATCTGCCGATCTGGATGTGGCGCGCGTTTTGACACAGATGATCCAGATACGCGGCTTTACTCTGCGGCCCCATTCAGCCAGTGCCAAGGCAGAGGTTGTGGCACGTTTTCGTCAGCGCTGGTTCCCCGAGCTGATTGCGGGGCGCATCGCGCCCGAAATTTATGCCGTCCTGCCCTTCGATCAAGCAGCCGAGGCGCATCGGATGCTGGAAGGTTCGCAAAACTTTGGTAAGATCGTTCTCAGCCTTTAATTCGCCTCCAACTTGCTTGACACTATCGCGCCAAGGCGCTGCGTTCGGAAATTGCGAACACCATATTCGCAATGCCAACTCTGCGCATTTGGGGGAAAAAGCGCCACATGACGCATAACGATTTTGGCGCCGCGCCCTGCGGCAGGAGAATGTCATGAGAGCTTTCGGCTTCTTGAGTTTTGGTCACTATATGAACGGCCGCGGTTCGCAGACCCGGACCGCCAGCGAGATGCTGAAGCAAGCGGTCGAGATCGGCGTTGGCGCTGATGAGCTTGGCGTGAATGGCGCTTATTTCCGCGTGCATCACTTTGCCACTCAGCAAGCCTCACCCATGCCGCTTTTGGCAACCATTGCTGCCAAGACTAAGCATATCGAGGTCGGCACCGGCGTCATCGACATGCGCTATGAAAATCCGCTTTATCTGGCAGAAGAGGCAGCAGCGCTGGATATTCTGGCGGATGGACGCATCGCGCTGGGCATCAGCCGCGGCTCTCCCGAGACGGTTCTGCGCGGCTATGAGCAGTTTGGCTATACCGGCTCGACCGATGAGCGTGGCGCTGATATTGCCCGCGAAAAAACGGATCTGTTCTTGCGGGCGATTGATGGCGCGCCGCTGGCTCAGGGCGATCCCACCATGACCGGTTCGCGGCGCAAGGTGGCCATCGAACCGCGCTCGGCCAGCCTGCGCGATCATATCTGGTGGGGATCCGCCACGCGTGAGACGGCAGAGTGGACGGGGGCGCAGGGGCTTAACCTGATGTCATCGACCCTGCTGACCGAGGATGGGGGCATGCCCTTTGACCAGCTGCAAGCCGAGCAGATCTTGCGATTCCGTGAGGCCTATCGTGCAGCGGGCCATAAGGGGGCGCCGCGCGTTTCGGTCAGCCGCAGCATCTTTCCGATTATGAATGCGCAAGACGCAGCCTATTTCGGAGGTGCAGCCGAGCGCCATGATGCTGTTGGCATGATCGACGGCTTTCGTTCGACCTTTGGTCGCACCTATGCCGGCGAGCCCGACCAGCTGATCGAGGCATTGAAAAAGGATAAGGCCATCGAGCTGGCCGATACGCTGATGTTGACCATTCCGAACCAGCTTGGGCCGGAATACAACCTGCATATCCTTGAATCTTTTGCCAAACATGTCGCACCCGCCCTTGGCTGGCAGCCCAATTGGCAAGGTCCGGTGACGGGCGATCCGATCAACTAACACACCTTTTCATCGGGTGGTCTCCAGCGCCGGGCAGGGGAAACCTTGCCCGGCCTTTTTGTGTTCGGCACAGCCCGCCGGGCCGTTCCTTCCCGCTGGCGGCGCGCCTAACGCTCGTCGGGGGTGATGCCCGCGATGAAGCGCGCGAAAAGCTCGCGCTGCGAGGAAATGCCCAACTTGGCATAGATATTGCGGCGATGAATGCGCACTGTTCCAGTCGTAATCGACAGCGCCTGTCCGGTCGCTTCGGCCGAGTGTCCCTTAAGGATATAGCCGACAATCTCGCGCTCGCGTCGGGTCAGCCCGTCCATCGCCCCCGCCATCTCGGGGTGGGGTTGGGTTTGCTCGGCAAATTGCTGCGAGAGACCGTCCCAGTGTCGGCGCATCAAGGCGACAACCACAGGTGCCAAAGCGGTCAAACGCCGGAATTCCGGTGCGCTAAAGACCTTTTCTTCGCGCATGAGCGACAAGACGACATGGCAGGATCCGGGCATTTGCGCGAAAAAGCCGATTTCTTCTGCGATTTCGGTGCGCATGTAATAAGTGCGAAAATATTCGCCCTGATAAAATCGGTCGGGCGCCAGCATCCGCAGACGGTATAGACCCGGTGGAACGGGTTGGATTGCCGCGATGCAGAAAGGGTCCAGAAGATAGGGCCCCTCTTGATAGTCGCTTACAAATACTCTGCGCCGATTTTTTGGAAAATCATCATATATATCAATCGGTTTAAGCTCATCCTTATAACCGAATATGACCGTGAAATTATACGGCACGATGCTTTGTAACCAAGCAGTCAAAGCTGGGCAAAACCCTGGCTGACCCAGTGCCGCAATGGCATGTGCCAAGGCGTCGGGGCTGGGAAGATCCCTATCTTGAACTTTGTTCATCACGAAAAATATGCCTTTTGTGATATATACAGTTCTTGCGGCCTTTCCTACGCTTTCATGTGAAACAAGATATAGTCAAGGCCTGGATAAACGATGGAAAGCCAACCGATCGCCGAACTTCGAGGGGTGAGCAAACGCTATGGTTTGGTGACGGCGGCTCAGGATTTGAACCTGACAGTTCATCCTGGCGAGTTTCTGTCTTTTCTTGGCCCGTCGGGCTGCGGCAAGACGACGGCTTTGCGAATGTTGGCGGGTTTTGAGCAGGCCAGCGACGGCGAAGTTCTGATCGATGGGAAATGTGTCAACGGCGTTCCCGCCTATCAGCGGCCCGTGAATATGGTGTTTCAGCAATATGCGCTTTTCCCGCATATGACGGTCGCCCAGAACGTCGCCTATGGGCTGAAGCAGCGCCGTCCCAAACCCGATACGGCCCAGATCGAGGCCGAGGTGACACGCGCCCTTGCCATGGTTCGGTTGCAGGATTTCGGTGATCGCCGGATCTGGCAAATGTCAGGGGGCCAGCAGCAGCGCGTTGCGCTGGCGCGGGCGATCGTCAACAAGCCCAAGATCCTGCTTTTGGACGAGCCTATGGCGGCGCTGGACAAAAAACTGCGCCATGACATGCAGCTTGAGCTGAAATCATTGCAGCGCGAGTTGGGGATCACCTTTGTTCTGGTGACCCATGATCAGGAAGAGGCGCTGTCGATGTCGGACCGCATCTGCATCATGAACCGCGGTCGCATTGTTCAGATCGGAAGTGCAGAAGATCTTTATGACCGCCCGCAAAGCCGTTATGTCGCTGATTTTGTTGGGCGCTCGAATTTTATCCCTGCACGCGCCACGGGACGTTCGGGCGATTATCTGATGGCCGAGGGCCCGCAGGGGATGCGCTTTCTGGCGCGCGGCGGCCCACAAAACACGCAAGGCGACATCTTGCTTTGCCTGCGTCCCGAAGAAATCCGTATCCAGCCGCAAGGGACGGCGGGTGGACATCCGATGCGGATCACTCAGCGCATCTTTTTGGGCGAACATATCGAATATCACCTGCAATCGGCCGCCTTTGACCGTCTGATTGCGGTGGTGCAGCGCCCGGATGAGATGGCCGAGGGTGCTCTTGGCCTTGGCTCCGAGGTTTCAGCCATTTGGCGCGACGGGGCCGCTTTGGCTTTGGCTGCCGATTGAAGGCGCGGACCACGAACCGGCCAGCCCGGCACAAGCAGGATTTGGCGGGCACTGCCTGCCAAGTCGCGACAGTTGCGGCAGCTTTGCGCCAAGCGCACTGATTGCCACTTATCAGAAGGCCGTCAGCGACCAATCACCAAGAATTGGCGCTGCAACCCAAAACCAACAGGGAGGATTTGCGTTGAACAACAAGCATGACAGCATCACCGAGCAGGAATTTTTGCGCCAGCTCGAGCGCTATCGCAAAGGGTCGATCTCGCGGCGGCATTTTCTTGGCGTCACCGGGTTGGGGCTGGCGACATCGGTGATGGCGGGGGCAATGCCGGGCTTTGGCCGGGCGATGGCACAGGGCAATATTGGCGATCGCGTTGTGATCGCGACTTGGCCCAACTATCACGACCCCGCCGATTTGGACGCTTTCCGTGACGCCACTGGCTGTGCGGTGGATATGAACGTCTTTGGCTCGAACGAGGAGATGCTGGCCAAACTGCAGGCCGGCGGGACGGGCTGGGATGTGGTTGTGGCCACGAACTATACCATTTCGACCTATGCCGGCGAAAAGATCATCGAAGAACTCGATCTGTCGCGCATTCCGAATTTCGACAAATCTGCCTTTGATCCGCGCTTTGCCGAGCCGGGCGTGATTGACGGCAAGACCTTTGCCATTCCGCGCAATATCGGCACGACCGGCTATTGCGTGAACACCAATGATCTGGACGGTGGGGCGACACCGACCACCTGGAAAGAGTTCTGGGATCTCAGCCGGGATCAACTGACGGGCCGTGCGATGGTGCATGACTATCAGCTGACCGCAATTGGCAATGCTTTGAAATATTACGGCTATTCCTTCAACTCGGTTGATCCCAAGGAACTGGCCGATGCCGAAAAGCTGCTGTTGGACAGCAAGCCGCACCTTTTCGCGATCAACTCTGACTATCAGCCCTCGATCCGCTCGGGGGATGCGGCGATGTCGATGTGCTGGACCGGAGATGCGGTTCAGTTGCAGCGCGACATGCCCGAGATTGCCTATGTGCTGGGTAAAGAGGGGGGCGAGCTGTGGTCGGATTTCTTTACCATCCCCAGCTCGGCACCTCATCGCGATGCGGCCTATGCGCTGATCAACTTCCTGCTAGAGCCCAAAATGGCCGCGCAAGAGGCCAAGTTCCACGGCTACACCACCGGCGATAAACGTGTCGATGCGCTGTTGCCCGAAGAGATGCGCGACAGCCCGATCCTGTTCCCGGCCGCCGATTTGCTGAATGCCTTGGAATTTGGCGCGGCCGTCACCCTGACCAATCCCGAACGTGCCGAGATCATGGCGCGGTTCAAAGCGGCCTAAGGGGAGGAAAAGCATGCCGTCGTCGCTGCGCACCACGCTTTTTCTGGCCCCGGCGACGGCATGGCTATTGTGCATGCTTGTGATGCCGCTGGTGGTGGTCATCATCTTCAGCTTTGGGGAAAGGGGGGCCGCGGGCGGATATGTCCCGGCCTTTACATTCGATAATTTTGCAAATCTTGGCAGCCGCTGGACTGCGTTCAAGAATACGCTGACACTGGCGCCGCTTGGCACGGTTTTATGCCTGCTGATCGCCTATCCCCTGGCTTATTTTCTCGCGTTGCGCGCTGATCCGCGCTGGCGCACGATTTTGCTGATCCTGGTGATTGTGCCATTCTGGACCTCGATCCTGATCCGCTCTTATGCCTGGATCCAGATCCTTGGGGGAAATGGCCTTCCCAAGATCATCGCCGAACTGGGAATGGGCCGTCCTCGCCTGATCAACACGCCTTTCGCGGTGATGGTGGGCATTGTCTATGCCTATCTGCCTTTGATGGTTTTTCCGATCTATGTCGCCTTGGAAAAGCTGGATCGCAAACTGCTAGAGGCCTCTTCTGATTTGGGAAGCCCGCCTTGGCGCACTTTCCTGCAGATCACGCTGCCGCTGTCGATGGCCGGGGTGGCGACGGGCTCGATGCTGGTTTTCATCTTGCTGATGGGCGAGTTCCTGATCCCGCAGATTCTGGGCGGGGGGAAGGTTTTCTTTGTCGGTAACGCGCTGGTCGATCTGTTCCTGCAATCCAGAAACTGGCCCTTTGGCGCAGCAGTGGCGGCAACGCTGGTCTTGGCGATGCTGATCACCGTGACACTTTATCTTGCGGCAGTCCGGCGCTTTTCGGGCGGTCGTGACGATATCGCATTGATGTAAGGAGGGCTGAATGCGCCTTTATGCCCTTTGTGTTTATCTTTTCCTTTACATCCCGATCGGGGTCATTGCGCTATTCTCGTTCAACGCGGGGCGTCATGCCACTCAATTGACGGGATTTTCCGTGCAATGGTACGGAAAGGCCCTGAGCAATCCCTTTGTGCTGGGCGCTTTGAAAACCAGCTTGATCGTGGCGCTGTCGTCAGCGGTTCTTGCGACGGTCTGTGGCACGTTGGCGGCGGTTGCCTTGCAGGGCGTGCGGGGGCGGCTGCGCATGGTCTATGATGCGCTGATCTATATGGCGGTGATGGTGCCGGGCATCGTGATCGGCATCGCCACGCTGATTGCCTTGGTGACGGTTTTTGGCGTGCTAAACCCCTATCTGGCGGCCATTTTCGGGGGCGAGCATCCGCCGCAGCTTGCGCTTGGCAAAGGATCGCTGATTGCGGCGCATGGTCTGTTCACCATGGCACTGGTCGTTGTCATCGTGCGTGCAAGGTTGCAGGGAATGGACCGATCCTTGATCGAGGCGGCATCCGATCTGGGCGCCCCGCCGATGCGCAGCTTCGTACAGATCACCTTGCCGCAAATCGCACCAGCGGTTTTCGCGGGCTTTCTGCTGGCTTTCACCTTCAGCTTTGATGATTTCATCATCGCGTTTTTCGTCGCGGGTTCAGAGACGACATTGCCCATCTATGTCTTTTCGTCGATCCGGCGTGGTGTCACCCCTGAAATCAACGCCATTGGCACGATGGTCCTGGCGGTCTCGTTGGTCACGCTGGTCACGGCGCAGATGATCTTGCGCCGGCGCGCTCGCTAATTCCCATTCTGGAGAAAATGACATGGAACTACGCGATCGTATCGCATTGGTCACGGCAGGCGGCTCTGGCATTGGCAGGGCCGGGGCCATGATCATGGCGCGTCAGGGCGCGCATGTGATCGTGACCGACCTTGATGGCGCCCGTGCGCAGGCCGTGGCCGAAGAGATCACCGCAGCAGGTGGCCGTGCCGAGGGGTTCGCGCTTGATGTTCTGGACGATACGGCGCTCGAAGGGGCCATTCAGGGCGCCGCCGCGCGCCATGGTCGCCTGGACATCTTGCATTCCCATGCAGGGGTGCAGGTGGCAGGCCGTTTGGATCAGGTCAGTGCCGCGCAGATGGATCTATCCTGGCGGCTGAATGTACGCTCGCATTTCGTGGCGGCCAAAGCGGCAATGGCCGCGATGATGCCGCGCCGCTCTGGGTCGATCATCATCACATCCTCGAATTCGGGGGTGCAATATGATCGCGAGATGATTGCCTATTGCACGACAAAACACGCCGTGATTGCCATGGTGCGCCAGATTGCCGCCGATTACGCGCGCCACAATATCCGCTGCAACGCCTTGTGCCCCGGCTTTGTCGATACCGTGTTCAATGCTGGCTTTGAGGCCCAAATGGGCGGGCGCGCCGCCCTGGAGGAATACGTGCGTGACACCATTCCGATGGGCCGATTTGGCAGTGCCGAGGAAATAGGCGAAGCTGTGGCCTATCTCGCCTCTGATAAATCCGCCTTTATGACCGGACATGCGCTGGTAATTGACGGGGCGGAAAGCCTATAAGGCGCTGATCCCTAAGGAGCATCAGATCAGCCCGATGACCCGATGAAACGTCGTCGCGGATTGCGGCCCCGCGTGCCCCGCACATGTGCGCGCCCGAAAGACAGAAATTCAGCGCGAAAAACTGGGCCATGCGATGCGCGGCGGAGCTTTGGCTTGTCGTGGCGCGAATATGGTTTGCAAGCGATCGCGATCGCCGGGGCAACGGGCTGCGGGATCGCTAGCTGCGCAAAGCGGGCGAACAGCCTTGGCCGGGACAAAATCAGTGCTCAGCCAGGTAAACTGGGGGGCGTCCCGATGCAAAGCGTCACGGGCTAAAGGCGAAAACCATCAGCGACGAACAGCATTCGTCAAAGCCCAAATCGCCGCGCGTGAATGTGAAAAAGCTTACGCGCTATCGTGCGGGGTAAGTCTATGTATCTTAAAATGTAAGATGGCTCCGGCGGTAGGGATCGAACCTACGACCAATTGATTAACAGTCAACTGCTCTACCGCTGAGCTACGCCGGATCATGTGAGGCGGTGTATAGCCATGCCGTTCGGCCCCGTCTAGAGGGCGAAACGCTTTTTTTTCTTTTATCCGTTATCTCGCATAAAAGACTGAATTTTCTTGCAGTTTGCCCTCGTGACGCAGCGCGCCCAGATCGGCTAATGCGATCAAATGGGCCAGAACATTTCGGCTGGCCGCATGAATCAGCTCTGGTCCCACGTCATAGATACGCCGCGCCAAGGTTTCGGCATTGGCGGGGCTTTCATCAAGGGCCGTCAGAATTTGCATGCTGCGATCGCGGCGATGTTTGGCCAGATTGTGCAGGCGTTGTGCCACATGATCGACCGGCGCGCCATGCGCGGGATAAAGCCGGCGGGCCCCAAGTCGTTCGAGTTTCGCAAGTGAGCGCATGAAATCGGCCAGATCACCATCGGGGGGCGAAATCAGGGTCGAGGACCAGCCCAGCACCAAATCGCCGCAAAAGACGTGATCGCCCGCCACAAAGCTAAGGTGGTTGCAGAAATGACCGGGCGTATGCAGCGCGCTGAGCTGCCATTCCGCGGTGGAAATGCTGTCACCCTCGCGCAGGCAGATATCGGGGTCAAAACTTGCGTCAACGCCCTCGCCACCGCCCAGAAAGCCCTGATCCAGCAGGCGTGACATTACCGCCGAGCGGCCCGCGCTGGCCGGGCCAAAGCCCAAAATCGGTGCGCCCGTCATCTGCGACAGCCGCGCGGCCCCCGCAGAGTGATCCAGATGGGCATGGGTCACAAAAATATGGGTGATGCACCCGTCGCCTGCGGCTTGCGAAATCGCCTCGATATGGCTGGGCAGGTCAGGGCCGGGGTCGATCACGGCAATCTCTTTGTGACCCAACATGAATGTATTCGTGCCCGGGCCGGTCAGGGGCGATGGGTTGGGGGCCAGCAGAACGCGTGGACCTTGCGGGGCTTTGGGGTCAATCGGGGCTGTTTCATGGATGCTCATGGCGCTAATCTAGCATCCTGTGCAGGAGGTTCCATGAATTTTGAGTGGCTCAAGCGCCTGATGCCGCGCGGGCTTTATGGGCGGGCCGTGCTGATCTTGTTTCTGCCGGTCGTTGTGGTGACAAGCGTTGTCTCGTTGATGTTCTTGCAACGTCATTTCGAGGATGTGACGCGGCAAATGACGGCGGGGCTGTCGCGAGAGCTAAGCCTTGTGGCATTGCGCATCGATGGGGCGCCTGACATTCTAACCGCGCGTCATGAGGCCAATGAGGTCGCCATTCCCCTTGGCCTAGAGCTGCGTATGCCGCCAACCAGCCCCCCAAGTGAGGATCGAAACCTGTTCGATCTGTCGGGACGGGTGGTGATCTCTTCGTTGCATATGCTGGTGCCGCAGGTGCAGGCCGTCAATCTGGGTGATCCCAAAGACGTGGTCGTCACCATGGATAGCAAATTCGGTCCCTATCAGCTGGCCGTCTCGCGGCGCAGGGTTTCGGCCTCGAACCCCCATCAGTTGCTGGTGTTGATGGCGGGAACATCGCTTTTGATGTCGGTCATCGCCTCGATCTTTTTGCGCAACCAATTGCGCCCGATCCGCCGATTGGCCCGGGTCGCCGAAGAATATGGCAAGGGCCGCATCTTGCCCTATCGCCCGGCAGGCGCCATCGAGGTGCGCAAGGCAGGACAGGCATTTTTGGAAATGCGCAGCCGCATCGAGCGCCAAAACGAGCAGCGCGGCCAGATGTTGTCCGGGATCAGCCATGACCTGCGCACCCCTTTGACGCGGTTGAGGCTGGGCTTGTCGATGCTCTCGCCCGATTATCCGCCCGAGCGCGATGAGCTGGAGGGCCTTGAGGGGGATGTCGCTGCCATGTCGGTCATGGTGGACGCCTTTCTTGACCACGCGCGTTCGATTGCCCAAGAGCCGGACCCCGAAGAGGTGGTGGCGCTCGATTTCGTGCGCAAACTGGTGGCAGATGCCAAGCGCGGCGGGCTGAAGGTCGAATTGGGCAATCTGGAAGGTGACCCCGAGGCACAGGTGACCTTTCGCCCCGATACGCTGCGCCGTGCGGTCGAGAACCTGATCGGCAATGCTGTCAGATACGGCACCCATGCCGAGGTTGACGCGGCCCTTGGCCCAAGCTTCTTTCGCATTTCGGTCGAGGATGATGGGCCGGGCATTGCGCCCGAGCGGCGCGAAGAGGCATTGCGTCCCTTTACCCGGCTGGATCCCGCGCGCAATCAAAACAAGGGTGAGGGTGTCGGTTTGGGGCTGTCGATTGCCGCTGATATTGCCCGCGCGCATGGTGGTCAGTTGCGGTTGGTCGAGGGCACGCGATTGGGGGGGCTGCGCGCCGAGATTGTTTTGCCGCGCTAGCCCGCAAAGCTTCGGGGGGTGGGCTGATGAAGCGGGCTGACAATCCAACAAGCTGCGCCGCCTATGTGCGGCCATGGTTGCGAGAGGGCTTGCGCCGCGATAAGCCTGCATGAACCGGATATAAAAGGAGACTACCCCATGCGGGCATTCGTATTCCCGGGGCAGGGCGCTCAGGTCATTGGCATGGGACGCGATCTGGCCGAGGCCTATCCCGCCGCACGCGCCGTCTTTGACGAGGTCGATGAGGCGCTGGGTGAAAAGCTGTTGGATCTGATCTGGAACGGCGATATCGAGACGCTGACCTTGACGCAAAATGCCCAGCCCGCGCTGATGGCAACCTCGATTGCGGCTTTGCGCGCACTTGAGACCGAGGGCTATGGCATCGGGGATGCGGATTTTGTCGCGGGCCATTCGCTTGGCGAATATTCTGCCCTTTGTGCCGCTGGCGCGCTGACTTTGTCAGATACCGCGCGGCTTTTGCGCTTGCGCGGCAGCGCCATGCAAGAGGCAGTGCCCGTCGGTCAGGGCGCGATGGCGGCGATTCTGGGTCTTGATTTTGCGGCCGTGGAACAGCTTGCACGCGATGCGGCCGAGGATGAGGTGTGTCAGGCCGCCAATGACAACGATCCCGGCCAAGTCGTGATCTCGGGTCACAAGGCCGCAGTCGAGCGTGCAGCCGTTCTGGCAAAAGAGCGCGGGGCGAAGCGCGCATTGATGTTGCCGGTCTCGGCGCCATTTCATTCGACACTGATGCAGCCCGCAGCGGCGGTCATGGCCGAGGCGCTGGCCGCAGTCGAAATCCAGATGCCCGAAGTCGCGCTGATCGCCAATGTGCGCGCCGAACCCGTCAGCGAACCCGGCGCGATCCGCCGGCTGTTGGTTGAGCAGGTCACGGGTTCCGTGCGCTGGCGGGAATCGGTCCTGTTCCTCAAAGAGGCCGGTGTCACCGAATATTGGGAGATCGGCGCTGGCAAGGCGCTGACGGGGATGATCAAGCGCATCGATAAAGAGGCCGTGACGCGCAATATCGCGACCCCTGCTGATATTGTGGCGTTGAAGGGCTGAGACAGTCTGGGCCGAGGCCGAGACGAAAGCAGCGGCCGGGGGCGCGGCCCCCGGACTCCCGGGATATTTGGACATGAAAGACGGAGAGAAAATGTTTGATCTGACTGGCAAGCGTGCGCTCGTAACGGGTGCTTCGGGTGGAATTGGTGGCGCGATCGCGCAAGCCTTGCATGGGGCGGGCGCGACCGTGACCTTGTCGGGCACCCGCGAGGCCCCTTTGCGCGAACTGGCCGAGCAGATGGGCGAGCGGGCCTTCGTCGCCACGGCGAATCTTTCCGATGCTGCCGAGGTCGAGGCGTTGCCAAAGGCCGCAGCCGAGCTGATGGGCGGCATCGACATCTTGGTCAACAATGCCGGCATCACGCGCGATAATTTGTTTATGCGCATGTCGGATGAAGAGTGGGCGCAGGTGATCGAGGTCAATCTGACCTCGAGCTTTCGTCTGTGCCGCGCGGTTTTGCGTGGGATGATGAAGGCGCGTTGGGGCCGTATCGTCAATGTCAGCTCGATCGTCGGAGCCACGGGAAATCCGGGTCAGGGCAATTATGCAGCAGCCAAGGCCGGTTTGGTCGGAATGTCAAAAAGCCTTGCATTTGAAGTCATTAGCCGCGGCATCACCGTGAATTGCATCGCGCCTGGCTTTATTGAAACCGCCATGACCGATAAGCTGAATGACGAACAAAAGGGGCGGATTTTGACGCAGATCCCTGCCGGGCGTATGGGCACGGCACAGGAAATTGCGGCGGCCGCGCTTTATCTGTCAAGTGGCGAGGCGGGCTATGTGACCGGAACGACGCTGCATGTGAATGGCGGCATGGCGATGCTGTAAAAATGGTTTATGCAGTTGCAAGATCACAGCTGC
>NZ_DALZMB010000064.1:0-23962 GCF_032007265.1 Paracoccus sp. (in: a-proteobacteria)
CGCGGCCTGTCGATGTTTCTGGCCGAAAAGACACCGGGCACCGATAGCGACCCCTTTCCAACACCGGGCATGAGTGGCGGCGAGATCGAGGTTCTGGGCTATCGCGGCATGAAGGAATACGAGCTGGGTTTTGATGGTTTCAAAATCAAGGCCGACAATCTTTTGGGCGGGGTTGCGGGGCAGGGGTTCAAGCAGCTGATGCAGACCTTTGAAAGCGCACGGATCCAAACCGCCGCACGGGCGATCGGCGTGGCGCAATCGGCCTTAGAGCTGGGAATGACCTATGCTCAGGACCGCAAGCAGTTCGGCAAGGCCTTGATCGATTTTCCGCGTGTGGCGGACAAATTGGTGATGATGGCGGTCGAAATCATGATCGCGCGCCAGTTGACCTATTACGCAGCGTGGCAAAAAGACCACGATCGGCGTTGCGATCTTGAGGCAGGCATGGCCAAGCTTTTGGGGGCTCGGGTGGCCTGGGCTGCGGCGGATAATGCGCTGCAAATCCACGGTGGCAACGGCTTTGCGCTGGAATATGCCATCAGCCGGGTTCTGTGTGACGCGCGCATTTTGAATATTTTCGAGGGCGCGGCAGAAATTCAGGCTCAGGTGATTGCACGCAGATTGCTGGGATAACTGGAGATTTCCGTTATTTCATGGGAACGTGCAACGCGCCCGCGCGTTAGGCGGGAAGTTCAGAGTTAACGGAGCTATAGATGAACCGCATTTTCGCCCTTTCCGCCGCTGTTGCAGCCACGCTTGGCCTTGCGGCTTGTGAACCGACCGGCACGACGGCCGGTGCGCCGGGTGCGGTTCCGACCGGCGATTTCGTTCTGGTCGGCATCGGTGCGGATGCAGTGCCGACGCGCGATGTGCTGCTGACGATTGCGCCTGATGGTTCGATCTCGGGCCGTGGCCCTTGCAACAGCTATACCGGCAAGCAAAATGCCGTGCCGCCGGCCTTCCAGGTCGGCCCGCTGGGTTCGACCCGCATGGCCTGCCCTGCGCATAAAGGTCTTGAGGGTCGCTATTTCCAAGCGCTCGAAAGCGCGACCGGGATCAACTATGAGGGTGGCGTGCTGAAAATCACCGGCCCGACCTATCTGACCTTCGAGCCGGGCCGTCCGGCCAGCATGGTCGAGGCGGGCGCTGCAGCCGTGAACACCACCGCAGCAGCCGTCGACGCCGCGTCGCGCTAATCGCTGCCGTCGCCTCGGGCTAATCGGGGTGCTGTGACAAAAGCCGCGCGATCAACCTGTCCCTTGCGGGGGGCAGCGGTCGCGCGGCATGGCTTTCGGCCAGATGAGCGCGCAGAAAGTGGCCTGTCAGGGCAAAGGCATCCGCCATGCCACCATTGCCCGTGCCGCCCAAAAGCCGGGGCAGGGGCAAAAGACGGTCGATCCAGGGGCCAGCCCCTTCGCGGCTGACGGCGCGGCCGGTGCGCGGGCTGACAAAGGCCAGCCCCTCGCGCGTGCCGGTGACGGCGCAGGCCCCCAGATCAAGCCCAAAGCCCAGCTCGTCCAAGATCAGCAGCTCCCATGCCAAATAGGCATGTGCCCAAGGGATGTCCTGATCCATGCGGTCCAAAAGCGCATCAGTCGCCTCGTGCAAACGAGGGTGGGGGTCATGTTCTGGCAGGGCAAAGGCGATCAACGCCGACACCGCATTCACCCCGTCCAGCGCCAGCGCATTCCCCAGCAGGCCGGGGCGCGCGCGCGATGGTTCGGCAGAGAATGTGCCCAACTGCCCCTCGATCCGGGCGCGCCAGCGCAGCGCCAGCAGGCTGCCCGGCTGGATCATGGCCGCGCGTTTGGCGCTGGCCCCCCCCGGCAAGATCCCCGAGATCAGTCCGATATCGCGTGCAAATGCGGTCAGGATCACGGCATTCTCGCCATGTTTGCGCGTGCGGATGACGGTTGCTTCGCCTGACCATTCCATTGCCGTTCCCTTGCCCTGGACGTTCCGCCTGCATTTAGCTCAGCGTCAATGCGCCTTGCTGATCCAGCGGCCAAAAGGGATTGGTGGCGATTTCCCAGACATGGCCGTCCGGGTCGGAAAAATAGCCCGAATATCCGCCCCAAAAGACCTTTTCGGGACGTTTGAGCAGCGTGGCACCTGCGGCAAGGGCCGCATCAAAGACGGCATCGGTTTCGGCGTCATCGGCGCAGTTCTGGGCCAATGTGATCGCGCCTGTTCCCAATGCGGCATCGGGGCGGCCCTGATCCTTGGCCAGATCGTTCAGGCCGAACAGGGCCAAAGCCGCGCCGTTCATCTGATAAAAGGTCACGCCCTCGGCCGAAGAGGGATGCGCCTGCCAGCCCCATGCCTGATAGAATGCGCGGGCGCGTGCCATGTCGCGGGTGCCTAGGGTAATCAATGTGACGCGCTGACGAGGTAAGCTCATATGCGATCCGTTTCTGTGGCGTGCGAGGTGGCACCCTCGCGGGTGACGGCCCAAAAGCGGGCGCGTGTGCCAAAGGCGTCGAATAGCTCGGGGCCGGTTCCGGTCAGAAAACTTTGCGCAGGAAGGGCCACGATCTCATCATAAAGCGCGGCACGGCGATCTGCGTCCAGATGGGCCGCAACCTCATCCAGCAAAAGCACCGGCGCTTCGGTATGAAGCGCGCGGGCATTGGCCAAGATCAAGGACAAAAGCAGCGCCTTTTGCTCGCCGGTCGAGGATAAGGCCGCAGGCATGTCCTGAGGCCCCCAGAATGCACCAAGATCCGCGCGATGGGGACCGCTAAGGGTTCGCCCCGCCGCCAAATCGCGCCCGCGCGTGGCGGCAAAGCGCGCGGCCATGCGGTCGGCATCTGCATCGTCTGCATGCCCCTCGCCAGCCAGCAGCACCAGACTGGCCGCCGGGAATGCGGTCGTGGCCCCAGATTGGGCCGCGAGGATGCGGCGGATCGCCTCTTGTCGGTTTTGGGTGATCGCAGCGCCCGCCGTGGCCATCTGGCTTTCCAGCGCGCGATACCAGCCCTCATCCGCGATCTGGTCGCGCAGCAGGCGGTTGCGCTCGCGCATGGCCTTGTCAAAGGTCAGCGCGGCCTCGGCATGGTCAGGCTGAAAGCTAAGCGTCACCCGGTCCAGAAAGCGGCGGCGCTGTTCGGGGGCATCGGTCCAAAGCCGGTCCATGGCAGGGGTCAGCCAGATGATGCGCATCAAACGCCCCAATGCGACCTGAGGCGCGGCCTTTTCATCGATCAGAACATCCCGGTTCGCCCCCGGACGGGCGCCGGTTTGCACCTGAAATTCGCCAATGCGCGCGCGAATACGCCAGCCCGCATCAGGGCCCTGACGTGCCTGATCGGCAGGCTGTGCCCCCCGCAGACCACGGCCCGGAGACAGCATTGAAATCGCTTCTAGAATATTGGTTTTTCCCGCGCCATTGGGGCCATAAAAGGCCATGGGCCGCGCGTCGGGGGCAAGCTCAAGCCTGGCCCAGCTTCGAAACTGGGCCAGTCCAAGTTGGCTCAGTGTCACACGCGCATCGGCATGACGACATAGACCGCCGATTCATCGCCGCCTTCGCGGATCAGCGCGGCATCGCCCGAGCCGTTGAACAGAAAGACTGCATTCTCGCGCTCGATCTGGCTGGCGATTTCATGCAGATATTTGGCGTTAAAGCCGATTTCCAGCGGCTCATCGGCATAGGCAACCGATAGCTCTTCGTCGGCTGCACCCGAATCCGGGGCATTGACCGACAGCACCAGCCGATCCTCGTCCAAGGCCAGCTTCACAGCGCGCGAGCGTTCGCTAGAGACGGTGGCGACGCGGTCGACCGCCTTGGCGAAATCGCCAGCATCCACCTCAAGCTTGCGGGTGTTGCCTGATGGAATGACGCGGGTGTAATCGGGGAAGGTGCCGTCGATGACCTTAGAGGTCAGCGTCAGGGTCGCGGTGGCAAAGCGCACTTTGGTCTCGCTGACCGAAACAGCGATCTCGGCCTCGTCATCATCCAACAGCTTGCGCAATTCATTGACGGTCTTGCGCGGCACGATCACGCCCGGCAGCCCAGAGGCACCAGCCGGCAAAGGCGCGTCGATGCGTGCAAGGCGGTGGCCATCGGTCGCGACACAACGCAGCGTCGGACCAGCATCGGTTTGGGCCACATGCATATAGACGCCGTTGAGGTAATACCGGGTTTCTTCATTCGAAATCGCGAATTTCGACTTGTCGAACAGGCGACGCAGCACGGGGGCAGGTGCCTTGAAATTCGCAGGATATTCGCTGGTCGACATCACGGGAAAATCTTCGCGCGGCAATGTCGCAAGGCTAAAGTTCGAGCGCCCTGCCTGAACGGTCAGGCGGCCTGTTTCCGGCTCAAGCGTCAGCACCACCAGCGCACCATCGGGCAGTTTGCGGGCAATGTCATTGAGCATGCTGGCGGAAACGGTGGTGGCACCGGGGCGTTCGACCTGGGCGGGGGCGCGGTCTACGACCTCGGTGTCCAGATCGGTGGCACGAAAGCTGACGCCATCTTCGGTGGTTTCGATCAGCACGTTTGCCAAGATCGGAATGGTATTGCGCCGCTCGACAACAGATTGCGCCTGAGAGACGGCTTTCACTAGAATCGCGCGCTCGATCGAGAATTTCATGGTCAGTTCCCTGTCCGCAGGCCGTTCATGCGGCTCGTTACTGGTTGCGGCAATTTCAATGGAAATGCGGCTGGGGTCAAGCCGCCCGGCTTATGCTTCAAGCAGGCGGCGCAGCATATCCAGATCTTCGGCGATGCTGCGGTCAGATCCG
Source organism: Paracoccus sp. (in: a-proteobacteria) (assembly GCF_032007265.1). Classification (GTDB taxonomy): domain Bacteria; phylum Pseudomonadota; class Alphaproteobacteria; order Rhodobacterales; family Rhodobacteraceae; genus Paracoccus. The sequence goes on from NZ_DALZMB010000064.1 coordinate 4,750, forward strand.
CGCAGCTCTTCGATCTTTTTGACGCCGTGCATGATCGTCGTATGATCGCGCCCACCAAAGCGGCGCCCGATTTCAGGCAGGCTGCGCGAGGTCATCTGTTTGGACAGATACATGGCGATCTGGCGCGGGCGGGCAACAGTGCGCACACGCTTGGGGCCGATCATATCTGACAGGCGAATGTTATAATGTTCAGCCACTTTGCGCTGGATTTCCTCGATCGAGACCTTGCGGTCTGACGAGCGCAGAATGTCGGTCAGGCATTCTTGCGTCATATCCAGGGTGATCTCGCGGCCCATCAGGCTGGCGAAAGCGAAAAGACGCTGCAACGCGCCTTCAAGGACGCGCACGTTCGAGGTGATGCGGTGGGCCAGAAACTCTAGCACGCCCGGCGCCATGACCAGATCCGATTGGGTCATGCGGAATTGTTCGGTCTTGGATTGCAAAATCGACAGGCGCAATTCGTAGTCAGTCGGATGAAGATCGACGATCAGACCACAAGAAAGGCGCGATTTGATCCGCTCTTCCATATCTTTGATCTCGCCGGGGGCGCGGTCCGCCGAAATGACGATCTGCTTGCCCTGATCGACCAGAGCGTTGAACGTATGGAAGAATTCTTCTTGCGTGGAATCCTTGCCGGCGATGAATTGCACGTCATCGACCATCAGCACCGAAACCGTGCGGAACATTTCCTTGAAATCCATGATCGAGCGGTCGCGCAACGCCTGCACGAAACGGTACATGAACTGCTCGGCCGAAAGATAAAGCACGCGCGATTCGGGCTGACGCATCTGAATTTCGCGGGCGATCGCATGCATCAGGTGGGTCTTGCCCAGGCCGACGCCGCCATAAAGAAACAAGGGGTTGAAGGTGACCGGGCCACCTTCTGCCACACGGCGCGCTGCGGCATGGGCCAGCTCGTTGGGCTTGCCGACCACGAAATTGTCAAAGGTAAAGCGGCTGTCCAGGGGGGCGGTCAGCTCATCTTCGCCGCGAATGGCGGCACGCGAGGGATTGGCGCTGCCACGCTGCACGGCAGGGGCGGCCGGGCGCTCGGCCTGCTGTTGGGCGATGACCTCGAAGGCAAGGCGCTGCACCGGGGTGCCGCTATGATCCAGCGCATTCAGGATATCGGCGTTGTAATGGCGCGCGACCCAATCCGACAGAAAGCGCGTCGGGCAGGCAATCAGTGCCGTGCCGTCTTCAATCCGGCTAAGGCGCAGCGGCGCGATCCAGGTTGCGTAGTTGTCAGTTCCGACCACTCGCTCAAGTTCAGCACGTGCCTGCCCCCAGATTCTGTCCATCTTGCCCAAATCCATTCTCTTGGCCCCACCCCACCGGACGTTTCCGAATGGGACGCGAATCGCGCCAGACCAAAGGGGACATCATGGGATACAGGATGCGTAGGCGCCGCCCGTAACTGGGGCGCTTACCGGCCATCCTGTGGCCTAAGATGTTCAGACAGGAAACTGGTCAGACCGATGGCAGCCGGTCCGCCGTGTTTCATAACCAGTTACCGTTGATCCGGCAACTTGGCCTGTCCTGCGCCAGCGGCAGGCTGGCAAATAGGACAATGTCCCCCAGGTACGACGTGAATCGCAAAGTTAAAGCTAGCAACAAGCCCGGTAGCGTCGCAACTTATCTTCACGCTTGACAGTCTATTTGCCCGAACGAATCTAAGCAGAGCGTGACATTTTGCCGACACTTTAAAAAACACGGCAAAAACAATAGGTTACGTTAACTCTTTTCGCGGGGGTGTCAAAAAGGGCACGCTCGAAATGAGCGCACCCTACGATCTTACGATGGCGATCCGGCAAAGCCGGATTTCGTCAATCAGGCTGCTGCGAGAGCCTTGACGCGCGCTGCGAGGCGCGAAATTTTGCGCGAAGCGGTGTTCTTGTGAACAACGCCCTTGGTGACGCCGCGCATCAGTTCGGGTTGAGCGGTCTGAAGAGCAAGACGTGCCGCCTGGGCGTCGCCCGAGGTGATTGCTTCTTCAACCTTGCGCAGGAAGGTCCGGATGCGAGAACGGCGAGCCGTGTTGACGGCAGTGCGGCGCTCGATCTGGCGTGCGCGCTTCTGTGACTGGGGCGTATTGGCCATAAGTGTGCGGTTCCGATTTGGGTTCGGGTGAATCTCTGAAGCCGCGCTTCTAAGCCCGACTCCGTGGCAAGTCAACATCCGGGAGGCCGTTTTTGCCAGCTGGCAGCGGCTAAACCCGAATTTGTCCGCTTATTTATCGCGGAACTGGGGCTGGCGCTTCTCAAGGAAGGCAGCCATCCCCTCTTTCTGGTCCTCGGTTGAGAAAAGACCGGCGAAAGAACGGCGTTCGAAGAGAATCCCTTCGGACAATGTGGTTTCATAGGCGCGATTGACGCATTCTTTGGCCACAGATACCGACAGCATCGACTTTTCGGCAATCTTTTTGGCGGCGGCAAGGGCCTCGGGAATCAGTTTAGAAGCGGGGACGACGCGGCTGACCAAGCCAGCACGTTCGGCCTCGGTGGCATCCATGAAACGCCCCGTCAGGATCATATCCATCGCTTTGGATTTTCCAATGAAACGGGTCAGGCGCTGCGAGCCACCAATACCGGGAATCACCCCCAGATTGATCTCGGGCTGGCCGAATTTTGCGGTTTCGGCGCAGATGATAAAGTCGCAGGCCATTGCCAGCTCGCAGCCGCCGCCCAGGCAATAGCCCGAAACGGCCGCGATGATCGGCTTGCGGGTGCGCAAGATTTTTTCGATCTCGGCGCCAAACAGATCCGAGGACACGACATCGCCATAGGACAGGGTCGACATTTCTTGGATGTCGGCACCTGCCGCAAAGGCCTTTTCGCTGCCCGTCACTACGACGCAGCGAACTTTTTCATTGCGGTCGGCCTCGGCCAACGCGTCGCCCAGCTCGCTCAGCAGCTCTGAATTCAGCGCGTTCAGGGCATCAGGGCGATTAAGCCGGATCAAAGCGATATAATCGTCAATTTCAACAGTCAGGGTCTGGTATGCCATCGGGACATTGCCTTTCCACGTATTGCTCGGCTGGATCAGACCAGCCGCTGGGTGCGGCCTGGCAGGGCCGCGAAAACTGGCGCGACTCCTAACAGGCGCGACCGCATCCCGCTAGTGCTGACAGACCGGGCAGAAAAAGCTAGATCGGCCCGACTGATTGATGCGCATAATCTGACCCGAACAGCCCGGCGTCGGGCAGGGCTCTCCCTCGCGGCCATAGACCCGGAAGGAGTGCTGGAAATAGCCCAGCTCGCCCGATGCCTGACGGTGATCGCGAAGCGACGAGCCGCCAGCCGCGATGGCCTCGGTCAGTACGTCTTTGATATGTCCGGTTAAATCGAGAATGCGAGCCTTGTCGATCTGTCCGGCGGCGCGGCGCGGATCAATGCCCGCCCGCGACAGCGATTCCGAGACATAGATATTGCCAAGCCCCGCAACGATGCGTTGATCCAGTAGGGCGGCTTTGATCGGCGTGGCCCGTCCCGCAAGCGCTTTTGCCAATATCTCGGGCGTGAAGTCATCGGACAAAGGTTCGGGGCCCAGATCCGAAAACAGCGCCTCCTCGGCGCCCGGACGGATCAGATCCACCATACCGAATCGCCGCGCATCGTTGAAGGTGATGGTGGTATTGCGGTCATTTTCCAAAACGACATGGTCATGGCGCGGGTAAATGGCTGGGTCGCGGTGAAAACCTGCGATGCTTTTATCCTCGACCAGCAAGCGTCCCGACATGCCCAGATGCAGCAATAAAGTGCCGCGGTCCTGAAGGTCCGCCAGCAGATATTTCGAGCGCCGGCGCAAGGCGATGACCCTGGCGCCAGTCAGGACCTGCACCAGATCGGGGGGCAGGGGACGGCGCAAATCCGGGCGACGGGCCTCGGCGCGGATGATCTGGCGGCCCTCAAGATGGTCCAGCAGACCCCTGCGAACGGTTTCGACTTCTGGCAGTTCTGGCATTCTTTCCTCATTCGTCGCATGGTGCGGCGCGCAGTTCTGCATTAACTGGGCGCGAAAGCAGCGAACGGCAAGCATGATGAACGAGACAGACCGCAAGGAAACCCATTTCGGATTTCGCACCGTCGCCGAGGATGACAAGGCCGGGCTGGTCCATAGCGTCTTTTCCTCAGTCGCATCGCGTTACGATGTGATGAACGATTTGATGAGCGCGGGCGTCCATCGCCTTTGGAAAACCGCCCTGATGGATTGGCTCGCCCCACGCGACGGCCAAAAGCTTTTGGATGTGGCGGGCGGAACAGGCGATGTGGCATTTCGCTTTTTGCAGCGCGCATCGGGGGCATCGGTCACGGTTTGTGACATGACCGAAAGCATGCTGGTTGAGGGACGCAAGCGCGCCGAGGCCGGAACCTATGCCGATCGCCTGTCCTGGGTGACGGGCGATGCAATGGCTTTGCCTTTTCCCGACAACAGCTTTGACCGCTATACGATCAGCTTTGGCATCCGCAACGTCACCCGTATTCCGGATGCGCTGAAGGAAGCCCATCGCGTGTTGCGCCCGGGCGGGCGTCTTGTCGTGCTGGAGTTCAGCCAGATCCCGGTTCCGGCCTTGCAATGGGCCTATGACCGCTATTCCTTCAATGTGATCCCGGAAATGGGGCGCTTGGTGACCGGGGATCGCGACAGCTATCAGTATCTGGTCGAATCGATCCGCAAATTCCCCGATCAGGAAACCTTCGCGACCATGATCCGCAATGCAGGCTTTGGGCGCGTGCAATGGCGCAATCTGTCGATGGGGATTGCCGCACTTCATAGCGGCTGGAAGCTTTAACCGATGCGGGGACCGCATAATATCTGGCGCCTGATCCGGACAGGCGCGACATTCGAGCGGACAGGCGCGATGAAAGTCGCGCTGGATGCAATGAACGCCCCTGCGGGGCTGCGTCTGGCGGCGCGGCTGCTGGGGTGGCCCTTTGCCTGGTTGGGCTACAAGGGTGACCCCAATCTGCCGCCCCTGACGCGCGCCATCACCGCGCTGGGGCCGGCCTATATCAAATTCGGTCAGATCCTTTCGACGCGGCCCGATGTCGTGGGCATCGAATTGGCCGATCAGCTGCGCATGTTGCAAGACAGCCTGCCGCCTTTCCCGACCGAGAAGGCCGAGCAAACCATTTTGGCCGAGATCGGCCGACCCGTCAGTGAGCTTTATTCCGAATTTTCGGCGCCAGTGGCTGCGGCCTCGATTGCGCAGGTCCATCGTGCGCGTCGCGCAGATAATGGCCGCGAGGTTGCCGTCAAGGTTCTGCGCCCCGGCATCGAGGCCGCCTTTCGCCGCGATATTGATGCCTTTCATTTCGCAGCTGGGGTCATGGAGATCCTTCTGCCCTCCAGTCGGCGCTTGCGTCCGCGCGATGTGATCGGGCATTTCGAATCGGTGGTGAACGGCGAGCTGGATCTTCGGCTAGAAGCCGCCTCGGCATCCGAATTTGCGATGAAAACCTCTAAGGATCCGGGCATCAGCGTTCCGCATCCCGCCTGGAGCATGACCGGGCGTCGGGTCCTGACCAGCGACTGGGCCGAAGGATTGCCAATGGGCGATGTCGCGGCATTGCAGGCTGCGGGGATGGATACGGCGGCCTTGGGGCAGCGGGTCTTGCAGATGTTTCTGACCCATGCCCTGCGCGACGGCTATTTCCACGGCGATATGCATCAGGGCAACCTGAAAGTCGCGGCCAATAGCGATATCATCATCTATGATTTCGGCATCATGGGGGAAATCGACGCCTATACCCGCCGTATTTATGCCGAGATCCTGATGGGCTTTATCCGGCGCGATTACGATATGGTTGCGCGCGTCCATTTCGAGGCAGGCTATGTACCTGCAGATCGTGACCGCAACGAATTCTCGCGTGCCCTGCGCGCTGTGGGCGAGCCGATCTTTGGCGCGGATGCCAGCCAGATCTCGATGGCCAATCTTCTGGCCTATCTTTTTGAGGTGACCGAGCGTTTCGGGATGCAGACCCGGACCGAGCTGATTTTGCTGCAACGCACCATGGTCGTCGTCGAGGGGGTGGCACGCTCGCTGGACCCTCAGATCAACATCTGGCAGGTCGCGCGCCCCGTGGTCGAGGGCTATATCAAGGACAATCTGGGACCACGCGCGATGCTGCGCGACGGCTTGCGTGTGGTGCAGGCTTTGGGCCGATTTGGTCCCTTGGTTCCCGAGATGGTCGAAAACCGTCTGGGCGCATTCCTGCGCGCCACCCCGGCCGAGCCTGCGCCGAAACCGTGGCAGGGCCGGGTTGCTTTGCTGTTTTGTGGGGCGGGGATCGCCTTGGCGGGGCTGGGCATCGGCGTGTGGATCGGGTGACAACAATCCACGCCCCAGCCCCTTGATGCATCGAGGGGCTTGAGCGGCTTTCGCCTTTGACATAGGGCTGTCGGAATGAAAATTCTCTATCTAGGCGACGTGGTCGGACGTTCTGGACGTCATGCCATTATCGAGAAGTTGGCGGCGCTGAAGCAAGAGCTTCGGGCAGACTTCACTATTGTCAACGGCGAGAACGCCAGCGGCGGGATGGGACTGACCGGCGGGCATGCCAAGCTGCTGCTAGAGGCTGGCGCTGATTGCATCACGCTTGGGGATCACGCTTTCGATCAAAAGGACATGCTGTCCTTTATCGAATCCGAGCCGCGCATTATTCGTCCATTGAACTTTGCCCGCGAGGCACCGGGACGCGGGGCGCGGGTCTTTGAGGCGACACAGGGCCGCAAGGTGCTGGTCACGCAGGTTTTGGGGCAGGTCTTTATGAAGCGGCCCTTTGATGATCCGTTCTCGGCGCTTGATACCGTGCTGCGCGCGCATCCGCCCGGCGGGATGGTGCAGGCCGCTGTGGTGGATATTCACGCCGAAGCAACCAGCGAAAAAATGGCCATCGGCCATTATTGCGACGGGCGCGCCAGCCTTGTTGTCGGCACCCACACCCATGTTCCGACGGCAGATGCCCAGGTTTTGCCGCGCGGGACGGGCTATCTAAGCGATGCAGGCATGTGCGGCGATTACGACAGCGTCATCGGCATGGATAAAGCCGAACCGATGCGCCGCTTTTTGACCGGCATGACCCGAGAGCGCTTTACCCCCGCCGAAGGCGAGGCCACGCTTTGCGGGGTTCTGGTGACAACCAATGACCGCACCGGCATGGCGACATCGATCGAGGCGGTCCGACGCGGTGGACGTCTATCGCAATCCCCCGCCCCTAAATAATCCTGCATGATCTTCGGCTTTGTCCCGAAAGGGGCAAGGCCCCTTTTTCCTAAGCTTTTATATAGATTTAAGAAGCAGCCCCCGAATGGGGGAATTTATCAGGGACAGAAAGCATGTTCGGATTCGAACTGACTGGAATGGCGGGAACCATCGCCGCATTGGTGATTATCGCCATCACCTTCGTTCTTTTTGTCCTTGAAAAGCACCCACCAGAGGTCGTGGCCCTGGCCTCGGCCGCGGTCATGCTGGTCTTGGGGCTTGTGCCGCTGGATAGTGCGGTCGGGGTGTTGTCGAACTCGGCCCCCTGGACCATCGCCTTCATGTTTTTGATCATGGGCGGGCTGGTGCGAACCGGCGCGCTTGAGATGATGACCGAGCTGGTCTCGACACATGCCTCGGACAAGCCGATCCTGACGATTTGCGCGCTGTTTGGCTTTGTCATTATCGCATCATCGGTGATGAACAACACGCCCGTGGTGGCCGTGATGATCCCGATCATGATTCAGGTGGGCGTCAAAGCCAATATCGCCCCATCCAAGCTATTGATGCCGCTAAGTTATTTTACGCTGATGGGCGGGATGATCTCGTTGATCGGGACCTCGACCAACCTGCTTGTCGATGGCGTGGTGCAAAAGCAGGGGATGGAGCCCTTTGGCATTTTTGACATCGCCCCCGTGGGCATTGCCGTCACCTTGGCGGGCATTGCCTATTTCGCGCTGATCGGGCGCAAGCTTTTGCCCGAGCGCAGCTCGCTGGCCGGCTTTCTGGGTTCGCGTCGCGAGATGAAATATTTCACCGAAGTGGCAATCCCCGAGGGGAGCAGCCTGATCGGTGCCGAAGTCCTGACCGCCCCCCTGTTCAAGCGCGAGGCCGTGCGGGTGATCGACGTGCTGCGCGGGGATGCTTCGCTGCGCCGTGACATGAACGGGGTCGAACTGCAGGCCGGTGACCGCGTGGTCTTGCGCACCGAAATGGCTGATCTGCTAGAGATGCAGGGCAGCAAGGATTTGCGGCTGGTCGATAAGCTGAGCTCGGTTGCGACATCGACGGTCGAGGTGCTGATCTCGCCCGGGGCACGTTTGATCGGGCGGCGCTTGGGCGATATGCGCCTGCGTCGCCGCTATGGTGTCTATGTCTTGGCGGCACATCGGCGCAGCCAGAATATCGGGCGTCAGCTTGATGATCTGGTGGTGCGTGTGGGCGATACGCTGTTGCTGGAGGGCACCCCCGAGGACATCGCCCGTCTGGCCTCGGATATGGATCTGGTTGACGTCTCGCGCCCCTCGGCTCGGCCCTATCGCCGTGATCGCGCGCCGATTGCCATTCTGGCTTTGGTCGCGGTCGTCGTGCTGGCCGCGCTTGAGGTGGCACCCATCATGGCGCTGGCCTTTGTCGCCTCGGCCGTCTTGCTGATCACGCGCTGTGTGGATGCAGACGAGGCCTTTGGCTTTGTCGATGCCCGTCTTTTGGCGATGATTTTCGCCATGCTGACCATCGGCGAAGCGCTGGAACATACCGGCACGGTCAAGGCGATTGTCGACGGCGTTGCGCCCTATCTGGCAGGAATGCCGCCCTTTATGACGCTGGTTTGCGTCTATTTTCTGGGCCTGGCCATGACCGAGATCCTGTCCAATAACGCGGTTGCAGTGATTTTGACGCCGATCGCCATCGCATTGGCGCAGCAATTGGGGCATGACCCGCGCGCCTATGTGGTGGCGGTGATGTTTTCGGCCTCGGTCGCCTTTGCCACGCCGATTGGCTATCAAACTCATATGATGGTCTATGGGCCCGGCGGCTATCGCTTTAGCGATTTCGTCAGGGTCGGCTTGCCCTTGGATCTGGTGACGGGCATTGCTGCCTGTCTGGTCATCCCGCTGATCTGGCCGCTGTAAGCCCGTCGCAGCAAGGCAAAATGGCGCAGGTTTCCCTGCGCCATTGCCTTTCTGCCTATAGTCCCGACGGGCGTCAGGCCTAAACGTGAAAGCCCTGATGAATGGCGGTTTCGGCCGCCGCCGATAGCGTCTTGCGCGTCTGTCCCGCGACCGGGATCGGAGGGTGCAGGATCACGGTGACATGGCCCTGACGGGGTTGGGCAAGAACCGCCAGCAGATGCGGGCCAAGATCCATCTTTCCCCACCAGCCATAAAAGCGCGGATCACGCCCCTTTGGCGCATGATAGCAGGCTGTGACCGGCTGAATGGCCAAGCCCTCGGGCAGTGCTGGGTCAAGAAAACCCTGAAACAGGGTCGGCTTGAAGGGCAGGATGCGGCGCCCGTCACTGCTGGTCCCTTCGGGGAAAAACAACAGCCTGTGGCCCGCCCGCGTGCGCTCGGCAAATTCCTCGGCCTGTTGGCGCGCCAGCTTGGGGTCGCGGGTAACGAAGTGAGTATCGGTCACACGGGTCAGGATATTGATGCCAGGCCAGGTGGCAACTTCGGCCTTTGAGACGAAAAACACAGGCATCGCGGCGTTAAAGACAAAGATGTCAAGCCAGCTGGAATGGTTCGCGACCACCGCACCTGCGCCCTTCAGCGGCGTGCCAATGCGTTTGCAGTGCAGGCCGATGATCCACAGACACATCTTGCACACAAGCTGCACCCAGGGGCCGGTGATTGGGCGACGCGGCCCCGAGAACAGCTTTTCGATCAGCCGCATCGGCAAGATCAGCGCCACCCCCAGCAACAGCACCACCGCAATCGCTGTGCCACGCAGCACAATCAGCAGCCAGCCCAAGGCCGTGGGGCGCGGTGGCGTGGGCATGTCGTCATCGCCTTGCCATGTTGCAAGGCTAGGAGGGGTATCGGTCATGGCTTGGCCGAGCGTCCGTCATAAAAGCGGCGATGCTTGGCCGACATGGCCTCGGTGTCGACGACCAGCATCACATCGGTGGTGTTGAATTCGTGGTCCAGATAGGCGCCATGTCCGACGGTGCCGCCAATGCGCAGATAGGCCTTCAACAGGGGCGGCAGCGCCAGCATGGCGGCGCGTTGATCCATATCCTCGGCGGCCAACAGATCCATGCTTTGAAAGCCTGCGGGCAAAGCCTCGGGGCGCAGGTTTTCAGGGGCCAGATGATGGGCATTCAACCAGCTGAGGGGCTGGGCCAGCGCCTGGGGGTCTGTGCCATGAAACGAGGCGACGCCGAATAGCAGCTCGATCCCATTGCTCAGCACATATTCCGCCAGAGCGTTCCACATCAAAAACATCCCCGAGCCGCCACGATAGGCCGGATCGACGCAGGATCGGCCCAGCTCAAGCAGGGGGCGGCCGGATTGGCGCAGCTTTGTCAGGTCATATTCGCCATCACAGTAAAAGCGACCAAAGGCCTGGGCACGCGCGCCCGGCAACAGGCGATAGACGCCGACCACATGTTCCAGATCTGCCTCGGATCGACGGCGATCGATTAAGACCAGATGGTCGACGACCGGGTCGAATTCGTCGCGCTCCAACCGTGCCTCGTGGTCGACCATAGCACCATCGGCGCCCAGTTCTTCGACAAAGACACGATAGCGCAGACGTTGCGCCCCCAGCAGATCGCTTTCGCTGACCGCCAGACGGGTTTCGAAATATGAAGTGTCAGGGGTCATCTATTTCCGTAGCCAACCAATGCGAGTCGCAAGCTAAGTGTCGTATTCTGTTGCATTTTCAACCTTAGCCCTATCCCCGCGTTGATTTTATTAACATTGTGATTGACTAACGTTAGGGTTGTATTAACTCTAATCGTATGTGCTGTTATGAGTTTGCCGAAACAAGGATCAACTGGACTCGTTGTCCTTCTATCAGCTTTTTCCCAACATTTTCAAAGTTGACGGTAATGCGATCTCCGATCCGTGATTGTACCTGTCCCAGCCCCCAGTCCGGCGCCTGAGGGTGGCGCACTAACATGCCCGGCTCAAGGATCTCGTTCATCATTTTCCCGATCGCATTTCCACTGACTTAGACTTAGAAGCAAAAGGAGAGCGAAACAATGATAGCCAGGAGCGTCAGAGAGCAATCGGATGCCGAGCTTCCTGAACGACTTGCAGCCCTGGTCGGTTCACGTCTTTGTCACGATTTGATTTCCCCCCTCGGAGCCATTGGAAACGGTGTTGAGCTGCTGCAGCTCTCGGGCGAGTTTCCAGGCATTCAGCGCAGCTCTGAGGTGCAGTTGATTTCCGATAGCGTGTCTTCAGCGCGCGATCGCATCACGCTGTTCCGCATGGCGTTTGGCCATACCGTTGCGGATCAGCGAATCAGCTGCAATGAATTGGGAACTCATCTGAAAAGCTTCGACCGCAATGGCCGCTTAAGGATTCGTTTCGAAGCAACGGGGGATATGCCCCGCACAGAGGGTCGGATGATCCTATTGGCACTTATGTGCTTTGAGACCGCCATGCCCTGGGGTGGGCGGGTGTTGATTTGCCGCGGTCCGACCGGATGGCGCCTGCTGGCCGAGGCCGCGCGCGTCAAAGTCGATGACGCGCTATGGGCATGGCTTTCGGACACAGGTGAAGACGAGGGCAAACAGCGCCCCGAACTGACCGCATCCGAGGTGCATTTCGGCCTGCTCGGTCTTTTTGCCCGACAGTCGATCCGGCCCATTCAATGGGAAATCGACGATAACGGTGGTGAAATCTCGTTCTAATCCCAAAATGACAACCGCCGCGATTTTGTCGCGACGGTTGAAACTGCCCTGAATAGAAGCAGGTAGATCTTAGGCGCGGATCGCACCATCCGCCGTGACCAGATATTTGAAGCTGGTCAGCTGCTCGGCGCCTACCGGGCCACGCGCATGCATCTTTCCGGTCGCAATTCCGATTTCGGCGCCCATGCCGAACTCTCCGCCATCGGCGAATTGCGTCGAGGCATTTCGCATCAAAATCGCGCTGTCGAGGCGCTTGAAGAAGCGATCGGCGGTTGCGTCATTCTCGGTCAGGATCGATTCCGTATGGCCCGAGCTATAGCGGCGGATGTGCTCGATCGCGCCATCGACACCATCGACCAGCTTTGCTGCGATGATCATATCCAGAAATTCCTTGCCGAAATCTGCGGGCTGGGCAGGGGTGGTGCCTGGGACTTTGGCCAGCTCGCCCTCGGCACGGACCTCGACGCCAGCGGCGAGAAGGTCTGTGATCAAGACATCCCCGTGCTTGGCCAGAAATGCCCTGTCGATCAGCAAACATTCAGCCGAGCCGCATACGCCGGTCCGACGGGTCTTGGCGTTCAAAAGCACGCGCCGCGCCTTGTCCAGATCGGCGTCGCCATCGGCATAGACGTGGCAGATGCCCTCAAGATGGGCAAAGACAGGAATGCGCGCTTCGGCCTGAACCCGGCTGACCAGGCCCTTGCCGCCACGCGGAACGATCACATCGATCAGCCCCTGAGCGCGCAGCATCGCCCCGACGGCCTGACGATCGCGCGTCGGGATCATCTGGACCGCAGCTTCGGGCAGGCCGGCCTGACGCAGCCCTTGGGCAAAGCAGGCATGGATCGCCATCGACGAATTGATGCTTTCCGATCCGCCGCGCAAAATGACCGCATTGCCTGATTTCAACGCCAAGGCGGCGGCATCGGCGGTGACATTGGGCCGGCTTTCATAGATGACGCCGATCACGCCAAGCGGGGTGGCGACGCGCTGGATATGCAACCCGTTCGGGCGGTCCCATTCGGCCAGCAACCGACCGACGGGGTCGGGCTGTTCGGCCACGGCGCGCAGGCCGTCGGCCATGGCGCGAATACGGGATGGGTCCAGAACCAGACGGTCGATCATGGCTGGCGAAAGGCCTTTTTCCTCGGCAAAGACAAGGTCTTCGGCGTTGGCATCCATAATCGCGCCTTCAGCGGCGATCAGTGCATGGGCCGCGCCAACCAGCGCGGCGTATTTACGCTCGGCGGTGGTCTCGGCCAAGGTCATCGCCGCCTCACGCGCTTCTTGCCCCAAACGGGCAATCAGGGCATCGGCATCGGTCTGGGTCAGATCATTCATCTTCCTGCTCTCCTGCATGGGGCAGAAATAGGCGGCTGACCGACCAAAAGCCAGAGCTAGTACAGCAATAGGGGGGAAGGTGCAGGATTCTGTTGCCAGGCTCCTGCGGGCCCCGCCTTACACGGCTAAGCGTAAGGACTTAAGTTTCGGTAACTCGAACTGCTTACGCAGCCAGAGCGACCGGAGCACGGTTGTCGTTGGCAACTGTACAATTTGCACCGATATCGGTGGTAGCTCACCGGGACAAAGCAATACATCTTTAGACGTTCGTCGATCCTATTTCGACCCCATTTGCCCCCAACGAAGGATGCTTTGGTGGAGTCGCCGGGTACCGCCCCCGGGTCCGATCCGCTTATTACATGCGCGTTTATGTCCATAGTCCGAGCAAGCCCGAACAGGTTGAATATAGGGCGCGATCTTGCGGGCTGCAAGGCTTGGCGGGAAATCTGGCCAGGTGTTTATGCGCTTGGCTAATGGCGCAGCCAATGGGCAGGACAGACAGTGAAGCTTGCCGCGCGCCAGCTTGCTGTCGGCCGCGCAAAAGGCGCTATTTTGTCGGGGTAGGTTTCAGATGCAGCGCCAGAAAAGCCAACATGCGGTCCAGAGCACTTTGGGTTGCGATCTGGGTTGCAAAGGCATCCTTGCCCACAAAATTATGCCCAACGCCCTCGATGATCATGACGTCATGAGGGATGCCCTCGGCGGCCAAAGCGCCCGAGAATTCCAAGGTCTGGGTCGAGGGCACGATCTTGTCGTCGCTGCCCGAGATCAAAAGCATCGGCGGAGCCTCTTTGGTCAGCGTCTGGATGGCGCTGGCCGAGGCGATCTTGTTTTGCGCGCAACCTTCGCCCATGCAGCCCAAAAGTCTCCACTCGGGCGCGGTCGGCACTTCACGTGACATGGCCCCAGCCAGGCGGGCCTGCTCGGTCAGCGTGCTCAGGTCATAGGTGCCGTACCAGGCCACGGCGGCTTGAACGCAGTCGTCATTGTCAACGCGCCCATCGGGCGAGGTCACAGGGGCCGCGGGGGGCAGGTTGGGCAAAAGCTGATTGTCGGGTTGCAGCTCGGTCAGGCCACAGGTGGTTGCGGCCGTGGCCGAAAGCTGCGCCCCAGCCGAGACGCCCCAAGTCGCAAAGCGCTGCGGATCTATGCCGTAATCACGCGCGCTGGATCGCAAAAAGCGGATCGCGGCCTTGATGTCTTGCCCTTGCGCAGGCCATTTCGCCTCGCCGTTGAGGCGGTAGTTGACCGAAGTAACGACATAGCCCGTGGCGGCAATATCGGCCAGCAGGCGCGGAAAATCCGCGATGGGGGCACTGCTTTGCGCGCTGCCCGCGCTCCAACCGCCGCCGTGGATGAACATCAGCATCGGAAAGCCCGAGGCAGGCTTGGGCAAGGATGGGGGCGGGGTATAGATATCCATTGTCAAAGGGCGAAACCCTGCTGGCGACCAATAGGTGACATTGGGATGCAGCAGGCTGCCACTGGCAAAGGGAATGGCAATCGTCGGATAGCCGGATGCGTCGATATTGGGCGCCTTCGGCCCCCCAAGCCCTGTCGCCCCTATGACCACGATCGGCCCGCTTGCCGTTGGGTCCAGCTTGCTATGCGCCAGTAGATCCGAACCAGCCTCGGGGGTTTGCGCCCAAAGGGGGGAAGGATGCACCAGGCCCAGGGCCACGAGCATGGTCACTGCCGCCAGTGGCGTCAGAGGCAGGGTTTGAATGGGGCGCGCGTCCATAATCGCTGGGGTCTTTACAGGAAAAAGGCCCGCCCCGCCCGATCAAATCGGAAAAGCGCGGGGCCGGGCCATGGGTTCGGGCCGATCAGAAACCGGCTTTGATCTTTTCGAATTCAGCAAGCTGACGCTCGCGCTGTTCCGGAGAGTTGGGCGTCTGCGACAGGATCGGGGCATCGATATCGGACAGCCCCTCTTTCACGGCGGGCTCATCCTTGATCGTTTCCATGGCGACATCCGAGGTATGGCCATATCCGATCGTGTCCAAAAGCGCCTTGGCCGAGCGCGGCTCTAGCCAGGCGTTGATGAAGTCATAGGCTTTGTCCTCTTTGCCCGGACCGTTTTTCAGGTTCACATAGCCACAAAAGAACGTCGAGGACCCCTCGGTCGCGGCGCGCTGGAAGCCGACCGGATACCCTTCGGCTTGCAGCAGCGACAGCACGTCGTTCCACGACCACGCCACATCCACCGCACCCGAGGCCATCAACTGTGCCTCTTCCGAAGGATCGGCCCAATAGGCCGCGACGTTTTTATGGGCCTCGCGCAGCCAGTCAGCGGCTTTTTGGAACTGCTCGTCGGTGACGTCTTCCCAGTTGGTCGTGCCGGTCGCAAGATAGGCCAAGGCCCAGACATCATCCGAGCTGTCGGGCAGCGACGTCCGGCCCTGGTATTTCGGATTAACGAAAATCTGCAGGGTCGAGACATCCTCGGCAGGGACGGTGTCCTTGTTATAGGCAACCGCCGCCGCGCCCCAATCCACCGGAATATACCAGACGCCTTCGTCATCCTTGAACACTTTGGAATCAAGGAACTTGGCATCAATGGTGTCGAACGCCGGGATCTTCGACGTGTCCCAAGGCTCGATCAGCCCGGCGTCACGGTATTTCGAGACCATCTGGCTGCAGGGATGCGCGACATCTGCCTTGAAGCCCGAGGCCAGCTTTTGGAACGCCTCATCATCATCGCCGTAAAAGGCATAGGTCGGTGATTGGCCATTTTTGTCGATATAACCCTGAAAAATCGAGGGTTCCTCAAAACCGGCCCAATCAAAAACAGTCAGCTCGGGATCAGCGGCATAGGCCGGTACCGACAAGGCAAGCAAGAGGGCAGTGGATCGGAAAAAGGTCATAGCCGGGCCTTTCAGGGTGAAGCGCTTTCAGGGGGGGACGCTAAACGCGCAATGCGTACCTCGCAAGCCGCTTTGCTGATCGGCGATGCGAGCCGTGGGACAAAGGCATCAATTCCTTGTCAAAAACGGCTTTGACAGTGATTTTGCCGTGTAAAGCTGAGCAGGCTTAGCCGTGAAGCATCTCGGGGCCGCCACAGATACGCGTATCGGGCGCGCCGATCACATTCAGATCCCTGCCAGCAAAATCCACCGCATGCAGGACGGATTGGATGGCGGCGATCCTGGCGCGGCGCTTGTCATCCGAGCGGATCACGGTCCAGGGCGCAAAGCTGGTATGGCTGCGCGTCAGCGTGTCACGGATCGCATGGGTGTAATCATCCCATTTCGCTAAACCTTGCACATCCATCTGGCTGAGTTTCCACTGTTTGAGCGGATCGCTTTCGCGTTGCAAGAAGCGGCGAAGCTGTTCGGCGCGCCCGACATCCAGCCAGATCTTGACCAGAATAATGCCGTCATCCACCAGCATTCCCTCGTATGGGGGAAGCTGGCGAAAAAAGGACTGACGTTGCGGATCCGATGAAAAGCCAAAGACGCGCTCGATAATGCCGCGGTTGTACCAGCTGCGGTCGAAAAGCGCGATCTCGCCCGCACCGGGCAGCCAATCCGTATAGCGCTGGAAATACCATTGACCCGCCTCACGCTCGGAGGGTTTGGGCAGGGCCACGATAAAGGCCGAACGCGGGTTCAGGTTTTCGCGTAGACGTTCGATCGTGCCGCCCTTGCCGGCGGCATCGCGCCCCTCAAACAGCACGATCAGACGTTTTCCCGTCGCGATGATGTCATACATCATCTGAACCAGCTGGACCTGAAGCGCGGCCATTACCGCGTCATAATCCTTGGCCTTCATCTCGTCGGGATAGGGATAGGACGGGTCAAGGATGGCCTTTTGATCTGCGCTGCGGATCAGCTTTCGCATCTCTTTGGGCGCATCCTTTTCCAGAAAATGCGTGATCTCGCCCACGAAGGGCAGCTCTGGCAGTTTCTTGTCCTTGGCCATATTTAGCCTTTCCCGATTTGATCCATATCGAAATGCGTGGTCTGATAGATCTCGTTGATCCAATTGCCGTAAAGCAGGTGGGCATGGCTGCGCCAACGGTTCGACGGCGTTCGGCTTGGGTCATTCTCGGGATAGTAATTCGCGGGAACCTCGATTGGTTTCCCTGACGCGACGTCGCGGTCGTATTCGTCTTTCAACGTCGTGCTGTCATATTCAAAATGGTTGAACACATAAAGCGCGCGATGGCCGGTATCCTCGACCAGACAGGGGCCGGTCTGCTGCGAGGCGATCAATGTGGTCAGCCCGTCGATCTTGTCGATGTCGGATTGGCGCACCTCGGTCCAGCGGCTGACCGGAACCAGCACATCATCCGAAAACCCACGCAGATAATGGCTGGCCGGGGCAAGGTTCTCATGGCGGAAGCAGCCAAAGGCCTTTTCCGTCAGCATGTGCTTTTTCAGGCCGTTGAAATACCAGGCCATCGCCATGCCGCCCCAGCAGACGCCAAAGGTCGAATGAACATGGCTTTGGGTCCAGTCAAACACCCGCGTCAACTCTTCCCAATAGGTCACATCTTCGAATTCCAGATGTTCGATCGGGGCGCCAGTGATGATCAGGCCATCAAATTTCAGCCCCGACTGCTCAACCTCTGAAAAGGGGCGGTAAAAGGCCGCCATATGGTCGGCTGCGGTGTTCTTCGTCTCGTGATTGGTCATGCGGATCAGATGCAGATCGATTTGCAGCGGCGTCGCCCCGATCAGGCGCGCGAACTGATTTTCGGTCTGGATCTTCTTCGGCATCAGGTTCAGCAGGCCGATCCGCAGCGGCCGGATATCCTGCATCGCGGCCCGCCCCGGCGACATGACCATAACGCCCTCATCCGACAGGATGCGGTAGGCGGGTAGGTCTTCATGGAGCGTAATCGGCATCAGTTTTCCTTTCGGTCGATGGCCCGAGCAATCAGCAGGTTCAGATCCTCGGGTGTACGGATATCGGCGACTTCTTCGGCCAGCAGTGTGACACCACGCTGGGCCATGGCGGCGTAGCGCGGCTGGCGATGGGCCAGGGCGCGCGCATAGGTCCAGCGGATGAAGTCATCAGGATTGACCTCATCGCCGGTCAGTCCCTTTTCGATTCGGTAATCAGTCCAGGCGCGGTCCAGGAACTGAGGCTGGTAATACATCGGCTTGGGTGCGCGGTCGAAACGGCGCACCAGTTCCGCGGTATGGCTGTCCGAGCCCTTGATCCAGACCAGCAGCAAATCGCTTTCCAGCGCATTCAGCACCCGGTCATCAGGGTCAAGCGGGTCGACCACCTCGCAGATCGAGCCCCCCGAATCGCAGACGAAATTCTGTAGGTTATAGATGTCGCGCGCGCGCTGGATGAAATGGTTCGTGTCCAGAAGTGCGGCGATCTCGGCGCTGCGATGCTGATTTTGGCGCCGCATATATTCGTCAAAGGGCAGGCCGCCCTTGGTCTGGCTGCCGGGCTTGCCCAAGTAGGTTGATAGGGGCGCAAGGTTCTCGAAGGCGATATTCGAGCCAATATAGACCGAATCCGACATCAGCAGTTCGCGCAGGAACGGAACCTTCATCGCCTCGCGCTTGAAGTTATCCGCGATCAACTCGCCCATATAGCGGGTGCCGATGCGGTAATCGATCGAATAGTGAAACCATTCCCCCGAGCTGCGCAGCATCGTGGCGAGATAGGTCTTGCCGAGGCCGGACATGCCAAAAAAGAGCACCCGCTTTT
Source organism: Paracoccus sp. (in: a-proteobacteria) (assembly GCF_032007265.1). Taxonomy (GTDB): domain Bacteria; phylum Pseudomonadota; class Alphaproteobacteria; order Rhodobacterales; family Rhodobacteraceae; genus Paracoccus. Next base: position 23,616 of record NZ_DALZMB010000064.1, read on the forward strand.
GCGTGGCTCCCAGCCAGTCCTTGCCATTACGGTAGATCATGAATTCCCCCTCGTCAGAGCCCAGTGGATACGTAATCGCCCAAGGTCCAAGAAGGAAGGGGGCAGAGGTCCAAGAGGGGGCTGGGGGTGGTCATGGCCCGGCCAGGCGCCAAAAAAGGGGCGAATCTAAGGCAAAACAGACATATACCGATTGCAAACTGCTAAAACCGTGCCGCCTGCTTGTCAAACCATCCTGAGGTTATCGGGCGAAATTGAAAATCACTTGTAGCACGGCGGCAACTTTCGCGTTATGCTTAATCCTAGACCCGGAAAACGGGCATAATTGAGGCAGTGACGGCGGTACCTTC
>NZ_DALZMB010000065.1:0-23952 GCF_032007265.1 Paracoccus sp. (in: a-proteobacteria)
CACCATGAGCGGCCATCGAGACATGGTCCTCTTGGTTGGCCGAGGTCGGCGTCGAGTCGGTCGAGCAAGGATTGGCAAGATGCTTGTTCTCGCTCATCAGCGCGGCCGAGGTCACCTCGGCGATCATCAGCCCCGAGTTCAGGCCCGGATCGGGGGTCAGGAAGGGCGGAAGGTCATGGCTGAGCGCGGGATCGACCATCAGCGCGATGCGACGCTGCGAGATGGCGCCGATTTCGGAAATCGCCAGGGCAATCATATCGGCAGCAAAGGCCACCGGCTCGGCATGGAAGTTACCGCCCGAAACGATCTGACCCACGCTGGTCAGCACCAGCGGGTTATCGGTCGCGGCATTGGCCTCGATTTCCAGCGTGCGGGCAGCCTGCGACAGAATATCAATGGCCGCGCCGGTCACCTGCGGCTGGCAGCGGATGCAATAGGGGTCTTGTACGCGGGTATCACCGTCGCGATGGCTTTCACGGATTTCCGAGCCGTCCATCAGATTGCGAATGACCCGTGCCGACAGGATCTGACCGCGATGACCACGCAATTGGTGGATCTCGTCAAAGAACGGCGCGGTCGAGCCCATGATTGCATCGGTCGACAGCGAGGACGAAACCAGCGCGTTGCGCGCCATGCGGAACGCGGTGAACAGACCCGCCAGCGCGAATGCGGTTGAAACCTGCGTGCCGTTGATCAGCGCAAGGCCTTCTTTGGCCGCCAGAACGATGGGCGAAAGACCCGCAGCCTTCAGCGCCTCGGCGCCAGAATATTCCTGCCCCTTATAGGTCGCGCGTGCTTCGCCCAGCATGACCGCAGCCATATGAGCCAAAGGCGCCAGATCGCCCGAAGCGCCGACCGAGCCCTGCGACGGGATCACCGGCAAAACGCCTTTTGCCAGCATATTTTCGATCAATGCGACCACTTCGGGACGCACGCCAGACGCACCGCGACCCAGCGACAGCAGCTTGAGCACCAGGATCAGGCGAACGGTTTCCTGTTCGACCGGCTCACCAACGCCGCAGCAATGCGACAAGATCAGGTTGCGCTGAAGCGTCGACGTGTCTTCGGCTTTGATCTTGATCGATGCCAGCTTTCCAAAGCCGGTATTCACGCCATAAACCGGAACATCGCCATTGGCGGCTTCGGTAATACGGGCCGAAGAGGCCTCGATGCCCGCGCGCGCGCTATCGGCAAGACGGACCGAAAGGCCTTCGCGCCAGACGCGCTCGAGTTCAGCCAAAGTGGCCTGACCGGGGGTAAGGATAAGTTCAGACAAGTTCGCCTCCCAGAACGCGAGCATGAAGCGGATTGAAGCCTATGCGATAGGTCAGTTCCGCCGGGTGTTTGATGTCGTAAATCGCCAGATCGGCACGCTGGCCAATGGCCAAGGTGCCACGGTCGGCAAAGCCAAGTGCGGTCGCAGCGTGACGGGTCACCGCCGTCAGGCATTCAACCGGGGTCAGGCGGAAAATCGTCGCGCCCATATTCATCGTCAGCAAAAGCGAGGTCAGCGGCGATGTGCCGGGGTTCGCATCCGTCGCCAGCGCAATCGGAACGCCAGCATCGCGCAGCGCCTGCACCGGGGGATAAACCGTCTCGCGCAGGGTGTAGAATGCGCCCGGCAGCAACACGGCCACGGTGCCGGATTTCGCCATGGCATCGACGCCGTCCTGACCCAGCCATTCAAGGTGGTCGACCGAGATCGCACCATATTCTGCAGCCATTGCCGCGCCATGCAGATCCGAAAGCTGCTCGGCGTGCAATTTTACGGGCAGACCCAGCTTTTGAGCGTGATCAAAGATCAGCCGCATTTCGGCGACAGAAAAGGCAATCCCCTCGCAAAAGCCGTCGACGGCATCGATCAGCCCTTCAGCATGGGCACGGTCCATACCGGCCAACACCACATTCGTGATATAACCCGCCCGATCATCTTTATATTCGGGTGGCAGCGCATGGGCCGCCAGCCAGGTCGTGACGACCTCGACCCGGCGCGCCTGGCCGATGCGACGTGCAACGCGCAGCATTTTCAGCTCGCTGTCGATATCCAGCCCATAGCCCGATTTGATCTCAAGGGTCGTGACCCCTTCGCGCAGCAGGGAATCAACGCGCGGCAAGGCGCTTGCGAACAGCTCGTCTTCCGAGGCTTCGCGCGTATTTTTGACCGATGAAATAATGCCGCCGCCTGCGCGCGCGATTTCTTCGTAGCTGGCACCTTCAAGGCGCATTTCGAACTCACGGGCGCGATCGCCACCGTAAACGATATGGGTATGGCAATCGACCAGGCCCGGCGTGACCAGCCTGCCGCCAAGATCATGTACAGGTGCCGCGGAATATTCGCTTGGCAGCTCGCTGCGCGGACCAATCCAAGTGATTCGGCCGTCGCCTACAACCAGCGCCCCATCTTCAATCAGGCCATAACCACCTGATTTTGCATCCATTGTTGCGAAGGAGGCATGAGTGAAAACTTGCATCGATCCTGCCTTGGAATGAATTTCGGTTAATGCTATGTCTAAACATAATGAAAGCATCCGGCAAGGAGGTTCTGGTGGCGGAAGTTTGGGCAGAGCGGGCTTTACTACCCGAGGGTTGGGCTGAGAATGTTTTGGTCTCGATCACCCCGGAGGGGCGGATCGAATCAGTCGAGGCGGGCGTGGCGCCGCGCGGAACGCGCACGCAGCTGCTGCTGCCGTCGATGGCGAACCTGCATTCCCATGCGTTCCAGCGTGCCATGGCGGGGCTATCTGAAACCAAGGGCGATCAACCCAAGGACACATTCTGGACCTGGCGCCAGATCATGTACCGCTTTCTTGATCACCTGACCCCCGAGGATGTCGAAGCCATCGCGGCATTGGTCCAGATGGAGATGCTCGAGGCAGGCTATGCCACCAATGTCGAGTTCCACTATCTGCATCACCGTCAGGGCGGCGCGCATTACGCCAATATTGCCGAGATGTCAGAGCGTATCGCCGCCGCGGCCAGCCGTACCGGTATCGGCCTGACCCTTTTGCCAGTCCATTACCAGTTCGGCGGCATCGATGGCCGCGCGCTTGGTCCGGGACAGCAGCGCTTTGGCACGACCCCGGACGAGTTCGCGCGTCTGGTCGAGGGCGCCGAAGGGGCGCTGCGCAGCCTGCCCGCAGATGCGGGCCTTGGCGTTGCCCCCCATTCGCTGCGCGCGGTCAGCAAGGACGGGCTGGCATTTGCCGCCAACCTGCGCCCAGGCCGACCCGTTCACATGCATATTGCCGAGCAGATCCCCGAGATCGAAGAAATCTCGGCCGGATATGGTCAGCGCCCGGTCGAGTGGTTGCTTGATCATGCGCAGGTGGACCGCAATTGGACGCTGATCCATGCGACCCATATGACCGAAGATGAAACCCGTCGGCTGGCACAAACCGGCGCGGTCGCGGGCCTGTGCCCGATTACCGAATCCAGTCTGGGCGACGGAATCTTCAACGCAACCGTCTGGAAAGATGCCGGCGGTCGCTGGGGCTATGGCTCGGACAGCGATATTCGCATCTCGCTGGTGGAAGAATTGCGTACGTTGGAATATAGCCAGCGCCTGCGCGACAATGGTCGTGCCATGCTGGCAGATCGCAACCGATCCACCGGGCGCGTGCTGTACGAGGCGGGTCTGGATGGCGGGGCAACAGCCGCAGGGCGCGATACCGGCGCGATTAAGACGGGCCTTTGGGCCGATATGATCTCGGTTTCATTGGAAAATCCGGTGATGATCGGGCGCAAAGGGGATACAATGCTGGACAGTTTCGTTTTTGCCGGAAACGATGGGCTGATCCAAGACGTTTGGGCTGCTGGCCGTCACGTCGTGAAAAGTGGAAAACATCTCGACCACGACCGAATTGTTTCGGATTACCTTGGCTGCATCACAAGACTTCAGGACAAAATGTGACCAAAAAACCTGCCATTCCCGCCTCATCCAAGGCTTTGCACATCGTTAGCGAAGTGCGGCGCCGCATCGTCGAGCGGGAATGGGAGCAAGGCGACCGCATCCCGGACGAGGCCGAACTTGCCATCGAGTTCGGCGTTGCCCGGGCTACGGTCAACAAAGCGCTGCAATTGTTGGCCGAAGAGGGGCTACTTGACCGCAAAAGGCGGGCGGGGACGCATGTCACCATCAATCCGGTACGCAAGGCCACATTGTCGATCCCGATTGTGCGCGAGCAGATCGAGCTGGCAGGCCTGACCTATAGCCATCGCGTCATCGCCCAACGCCATAGCGCGCCCCCCGAGGCCATCGCCGCAAGGTTGCAATTATCTGAAACCGCCACTTTGATCCATCTGCGCACCGTTCATTATGGCGATGCCAAGCCCTTTCAGGTCGAGGATCGTTGGATCAACCCTGCCGCCGTTCTAGAGGCTCGGGATGTGGATTTCCGCAAGATGAACGCCAATGAATGGCTGGTGCGCAACGCCCCCTATATGCGCGCGGATCTGGTCATTACCGCAGAAAATGCAAATGCGCGCGAAGCCAGGTTGCTGGAAACCCGGCGCGATCAGGCTTTGCTGATTTTGCAGCGCACCACCTGGAACGATCTGGGCGCGATCACCACCGTCCGGCTGGCCTTTCATCCCCACTACGCCATGTCAGCCGAGCCTTGATCAAGGCCTGTGGGTAGGGATTTTCTCGTGCCAAAAGCGCAGGATCAGTATCAACCGGGCGTTTAGATTCCGGGGCGTTGCGTTTTTGTTTCGCACCATAAAACATCTCGCAATAGATTGGCGATCTGGAATCGCATCTGATAGGATGAAACCGCAAGCAGCCGCTTGCCTTGTCCTTTTTAGTTATCGATTTTCAATGACTTCTCCCAGCAATACCGGCTACCACCCCACTTCGACGGACCCTGCCAGCTCTGCTCTGGCGCTGGGACAGCTTATGCTGGACACCGGGCAACCATTGGCTGCAATCGAAAGCTTTGAAGCCGCCGCCCAAGGGGGAAATGCCGCGGCCATGAACATGCTTGGGCGCATTCACGAACGCGGCTGGGGCATCCCAAGCGACGCGGTCAAAGCCGCCGCCTATTACCGCATGGCCAGTGATGCCGGCGAAGCATGGGCCTCGATCAACCTTGCGGACCTGTATTTGCAGGGAATTGGTGTTGAACAAAGTGATGCCGAGGCCCATCGCCTTTATTGCGCCGCCGCCGAGACCGGACATCCTAAGGCATTGAATATGCTGGGAATGATGGCTGAAGGCGGCCGCGGCCCCGAGACGAGCGACGTCGCACAGGATTATTTCATCCGCGCCGCCGAGGGCGGGGAATGTTGGGGTCAATTCAACGCCGCGCGCCTGTTGATTGCCGCCGATCGGATCGAAGAGGGCCTGGGCTGGATCGACCGTTCGCTGGCCGATGGACCACCCGAATACCTGCGCACCATCGTTACGGCCCTGGGTGGTCACGGCGATGACCGAATCAACAAGCGCGCGATTTGGGCTGAGACGCTGTTGAAGCGCCATTTCGACGAAACGGAATGACGATTTAGGAAAAAATCCGGGCCAGAGAATTTGATTTGGCCCGATTTTTCGCCTGAACTTCCTTGGTATCTGGCTGCGCAACCAGCGCCGCGCTGCGCATATCCATCGGCGCAGCTTTCCCCACAAAACCCGCGAATACCCGCTGCGCATCTGGGATGGCCAATGCGTCCGGTCATCTGCGGCGCAATGATCTGATCCGTTTTGGTCAACCGCCAATTTTGAGACAAAAATGGCCGACTAAAATCATCACCTACTATGGACCTAAGAGAGTTCTGGCGTTAACCCGTCCGGATCATGTCGTAAGCGCGGCATGTGCCAGTTAGGTTTGACGGAGATCGATATGCGCCGATTCGTATTTGCAGCCGCCATGTCAGCAGGGCTTGCTTTGCCCGCGTTGGCCGAGCCGACCCTTGAAACCGCACGTGGCCCCGTCGAACTGGACGGCGTTCCCCAAAAGTTGGTGGTCATGGATGTTGCCGCCATCGATACCCTGCAGGCAATGGATGTTGCGATTGCGGGCATCCCCGACAAGGTCAATCTGAAATACATCAAGACCGAGGGCACGACCGGTATCGGAACGCTGTTCGAGCCCAATCTTGAAGCTATCGCGGGCATGGCACCGGATCTGATCATTATGGGCGGCCGCTCGGCTGCCAAGGTCGATGCAGCTGCGCAGGTTGGCAAAACCGTCGATATGACGATCGGTCCGGATCTGCTGAAAGAAGCCTCGGCCCGCATCGCCACCTATGGCGAGGTTTTCGGCAAGCAGGAAAAAGCAGCCGAAATGCAGGCGCAGCTTGATGAAAAGCTGGCCAAGCTGCACGAAGCGTCAAAGGACAAAGGCAATCTTCTGGTTGTGTTGACCAATGGCCCGAAGATGTCAGCTTATGGCAAGGGCTCGCGCTTTGGCTGGCTTTATGAGGCATCGAACCTAAGTGAAGCGGTCGAAGGTCTGGCCGTTTCGGGTCACGGCGAGGCGATCAGCCCCGAATTCATCGCCGAAAAGAACCCGGACTGGCTGTTTGTTCTCGATCGCGGCATGGCCGTCGGCCAAGAGGGCCAAAGCGCTCAGGAGACCCTGAAGACCCCGCTGGTCGAAGGCACCAAAGCCTGGAAAGAGGGACACATCGTCTATCTTCCTGCATCCGAGATGTATCTGGGCGGCGGCGGCTATCAGGCTGTCAACAACATGCTTGATGCCATGACGGAAGCCCTGTCGAAATGATGCGACCGCTGCCCGTTATGCTGATCTTGCTTTTGCCCTTGATGCTGATCTCGCTTCTGATCGGCGCGGCAAAGTTTGATCTTCTGGCTGCGGGCAGCGATCCTTGGGCCACAATGCTGCTTCTTGAATCGCGCGTGCCACGCACGCTTTCGGTCGTCTTGACCGGAGCGGCGCTGGCCGTGGCGGGCATGGTCATGCAGCAGCTGGTTCGCAACAAATTTGTCGGGCCCAGCTCGACAGGCACCACCGAAAGCGCCGCTCTTGGCCTTTTGCTGATCACGATCTGGGTGCCGAACGCGCCGATTTGGCTGAAGATGATCGCAGCCAGCCTTGCTGCCATGGCCGGAACCGCGCTGTTCATGGCCGTCATCCGCCGCCTGCCCGTTCGCGAAGTCATGTTGGTTCCGATTGCCGGAATGATCCTGGCGGGCGTCATCGGCTCGGTCGTGACCTTCATCGGATGGCAAACCGATTTGATGCAATATATCGGCACATGGCTGATGACCGGGGAATTCTCGGGTGTGGTCGCAGGGCGCTATGAAATGCTGTGGTTTGCCGGCGCCGCTGCCGCAGCTGCCTGGTTCGCGGCCGATCGCTTTGCCATTTTGGGTCTGGGCGAACATGTTGCGCGCGGACTTGGCCTCAACCCCAAACCGGTCATGCGTCTGGGGCTGGTAGTGGTTTCCGTGGTTTCAGCAATGGTCGTCGTGACGGTTGGGATGATCCCTTTCGTGGGCCTGGTTGTCCCCAATCTGGTCTCACGTACGATGGGCGACGATCTACGCGCCACTTTGCCGGTTGTTGCGGCAGCCGGAGCACTGCTGGTCCTTGCCTGCGATATTCTTGGCCGGGTGCTGCGCTATCCCTATGAGATCCCTGTTGGCACGGTGCTGGGCGTCCTTGGCTCGATCATCTTTCTTATTTTGCTTTACCGCCCGCCCCGCCATGTCTGAGCATCGTTCCGCCCCCCTTCTTATCTTGCTGGCTCTGCTGCTGGCAGGGTTTTCAGCGATTTGGGTTTTTCAGGGCCTGCCCGAGGCCGGACGCGCCTTCATTCTGAAACTGCGTCTGATCAAACTATCTGGGCTGATCACGATTGGCGCGGCAATTGCTGTCGCAACCTTGCTGTTTCAAACAGTTGCAGCGAACCGCGTGCTGACGCCATCGATCATGGGATTTGATGCGCTTTACATCCTGTTGCAGACCGCGCTGATTACGGGGCTGGGCACCACTGGTTTTGTCACACTGCCGCCGCAGGCCAAGTTTTTGGCCGAGGTGGCAATCCTGTGCCTGCTGGCCACGCTGCTTTTCGGCTCGTTACTCGCCAATGGCGCACGCGATATTCCACGAATGATCCTGACGGGCGTCATTCTGGGCGTGCTGTTTCGCTCACTTAGCGGCTTTCTTGGGCGCATCATCGACCCCAATACATATGCGGTTGTCCAGTCGATGCAATTTGCCAGTTTCAACACGATCAAGGCCGAGCTGTTGCCGTGGGCCGCAGCGCTTTGCGCCCTCGCAATCATACTGGCCTGGAAAGCCGGGCCAAAGCTTGACGTTCTGGCCCTGGGACGCAACAGCGCAATCCCACTTGGGCTGCGCTTTGATCGCATGGTTGTCGCGGCGCTGGCGCTGGTGTCGCTGTTGGTCGCGGTATCGACGGCACTGGTCGGACCTGTCGCCTTTTTCGGTTTGATTGTCGCAGGCCTGACCCATGGCTTGGTTCGAAATTCGCGCCACCGCGTCATGCTGCCTGCGGCCGCACTGATCGCGGCCATTATCCTCGTCGGCGGTCAGTTTATCTTTGAGCGCCTGCTTGGCCAGCAAGCGACACTCTCGGTCGTGGTCGAATTCGCGGGCGGGCTGTTCTTCCTTTACCTTTTGATCCGGGGGCGCGTGCGATGATCCAGATCCAGAACGTCAGCTATGACATTGGCCAGACCAAAATTCTGGACCAGATCACGGCTGAGATACCCAAAGGGAAATTGACCGCGCTGATCGGCCCGAATGGAGCTGGGAAATCCTCGCTGCTCAAGCTGATTGCACGGCTTGAGACCCTGCAATCGGGCCAGATCGCGATTGACGGGCTGGACGTCGCCCGGACACCGACGGAAACCTTGGCGCTGAAAATGGCCGTGCTAAGCCAACAAACCGTTATCGCCAGTCGCTTGCGGCTATGCGAGCTGGTCGGCTTTGGACGCTGGCCCCATCATCATGGCCGCCCCTGCGCACGCGACCGTGCCCAGGTTGATCTGGCGCTTGAAACCTTTGGACTGAACAGCCTCTCGGGCCGTTTTCTGGACGAGGTTTCGGGCGGTCAGGCGCAGCGCGCCTTTCTGGCGATGACCTTCGCCCAAGAGACGGATTGGCTGCTGCTGGATGAGCCGCTGAACAATCTTGACATGGCGCACTCCCGCGCCTTGATGCAACGATTGGGCGCGCTGGTTCGCGAAAGCGGGAAAAGCATCGTGGTGGTCATCCACGAGGTCAATTATGCCGCCGCCTGGGCTGACCATATCATTGCCATGAAAAGCGGACGGATCCTGGCCGAGGGCACACCCCATCAAGTGCTGAATTCTGAAACCTTGTCAGAGCTTTATGACGTCCCCGTCGCCATAGCCGAACACCAAGGCCGCCCCTTGGTGCTGCACCACGTCTAGGCAGCTCTCGCTAACACCGCAAAGCTCGCGCCGCACCACAAGGCCGCCGTCGGCCCGATGTTGCACATCCAGATCTGCGCAATTGTCTGCCCAAAAAACACCTATGGTTACACGACCACTATAATATTCGCTTTTTGCGTGTATTGTGAGGGTAATCTACCATTGCTGTTGCCCTCACATCTGACCTTCTTCGTGAAAAATGCCGGAAAACCGACCATTCTATGCCTGATGCCAGCTGCACCCAGTCAAGCCCAAAGTCGGCCCTAGTCCACAAGGTCTATCTGGCCTATCACGATGCCAGCCCACTCATCACCAGCCAATTCTTGCAGCCTGTTCACGTTGGCCGCGCCCTCAGCGCCAAGGCATTGCCCGGCACGATAGGCGATGACAGTGGTGAGCATATTTCGAGCCGAAACCCGGAATATTCCGAGCTGACCGCCCAATATTGGGCATGGAAGAACGACCTGAGCGCACAGACCATCGGGCTGATGCATTATCGCCGACTGATCGATCTGACCAACGTGGTGCCCAACTCGCGACATCCGGAACAGTTCGTTACACGTTTTTGCGCGGCCACCTACGCTAGGACAGCCGAGCGCTTCCTGGCTGAGAACGCCCAATTCGATATCATCCTGCCGCGTCCATTAACGCTGCGCAAAAACTTGCGTCAGCAATACGCCGCCTGCCATGAAAGCGCAGATCTTGATGCGCTTTGCACAATCATCGCCGAGCACCGCCCTGATTTTCTTAGCTCCTTTGAGCAAGCACTTGTAGATAATCAGCTTTGTCTGGGGAATATCTTCATTATGAAGCGCAGTTATTTTGAAAATTACTGCGCATTGCTGTTCCCACTTCTTGACCAACTCTACCATAAAAACACGCGTGAAGGTCGATCGCTTTATCAGCGTCGCTATATCGGATTTCTGGCAGAACGGGTTTTGACGGCTTATCGCCTCTTTGTCTCTCGCCCAGACGACGTGAAAAAGCCGAAAATGATCTATCGAGATATTTTGAACATCAGCCAGACCATTCGGCGAGATTTAAACTTTGTCCAGATCACAAAAATGGCTGCAAAAGGTCAAATAGGATGGCGTGATACCGCTCATCTTATCTCTGGAATTTCCTAAGTAATGAACGAACAAAAAAGTCTGGGGCAGGAATGAAAAAGCACTTTCTCATGGTCGGCGCGGGTCTATCAGGCGCTGTTATAGGTCGAGCGCTGGCCGATGCCGAGCATCGTATCACAATTGCAGATTCGCGGCCGCATATTGCCGGAAACTGTCATACCGAGCGCGACCCCGAAACCAACATCATGTTGCATGTCTACGGCCCGCATATATTCCATACAGATGATATCGAGGTTTGGGACTATGTGAATAAATTTGCAAATTTCCTACCCTATAAAAATCGGGTTAAAACGACATCGCAAAACGCAGTTTACTCTCTTCCGGTAAATTTGCATACAATTAACCAGTTTTTTGGCAAAACCTTGCGACCAGACGAAGCCAAAGACTTCATATCTAGTATCGCAGATGCGACGATCGAAGAGCCCAAAACATTTGAAGAGCAAGCTCTTCGCTTCGTCGGAAAAGATCTGTACGAGGCCTTTTTTAAGGGTTACACCATCAAGCAGTGGGGCTGTCATCCTTCCGAACTTCCCGCCGCGATTTTAAAGCGACTTCCCGTTCGCTTTAACTACGATGACAACTATTTTTTCCACCGATTTCAGGGCATGCCTGAAGACGGCTACACCCAGATGATTGCAAACATCATCGATCATCCCAACATCGAACTACGCTTGAACGAGACAGTCGATCGTCAAAATATTGAAAAATATGACCATGTATTTTATTCTGGCGCTATAGACGGTTGGTTCGGGTACCAATTGGGTCGATTGGGATATCGCACACTCGACTTTGAGCGCTTCGACTATGTCGGAGATTATCAGGGCTGCGCCGTCATGAACTACGGTGATGAAAGCACCCCCTTTACCAGAATAACTGAGCACAAGCACTTTTCGCCGTGGGAAGAACATAACTCCTCAGTACTTTATCGCGAATTTTCTAGAGAGTGTCAGGAAGGGGATATTCCATATTACCCCATCAGGCAGGCAGATGAAAAAAGCTTGCTAGCTGAATATATCAAGCTTGCCGAAGCGGAACAAAATGTCACGTTTGTCGGAAGGTTGGGCACATATCGTTATCTCGATATGGACGTAACAATTCGCGAAGCACTCGACTGTGCTAAAGATTTTTTGATCTGCCTAGCCGATGGTACGTCTACCAGTACTTTCAGTAAATATCCGCTTTGAAGACACTAGTGTGAAGCAAATGCACCACCGCTTCTTCTCGCCAGCAGCTCCCGAAAATATGAGAGATTCTATGAATAATTCGGCGTCGCACCTGCCGCTTACAATCCAACAGGATCAGCGTTTCACGGCCGAATTTGCGGAAATATCTGAAATTTACAAAACTCTTTTCGAAGACCGTAATATAGACCTTATTGTTTATGAGGGAAGCGATCCCACATCGGGTGGTGCAACCGTCGTTGAAAATGAGGTGACATTTTATCCTCATCACTTCTCTTCGGCACTCATCGGTAGATTTACCATAACATCTAAAGCCCAAAGCGCAAAAAATCTGTCGGTTTTCGTTTCTATCCCGCTTGTACCGACGCAAGGCGAGGAAAATTCTGACGGCCAGGCGTGGCAGCCTATTAGAAAGTTACGACCGATATACAATTTATCTCCGATAACTTATGAGAAAATTCGTTATCTTACCGAAATGCGGCGGCGCAAACTTGCTAGCAAACGTCACAAATGGAACTCACTCGCCGCTCGAGCCAGGTCGCTTCCCGATGCTGGCGTCGTGGCCCAGAGCCAACGCGCTTCTATCCTGATTGGTTTTCACTTCCTGGAAGTAGGCGGCGCAGAAAAGATGGCATTCGATACGGTAAATTTTGCTCTAGCAGCTGGTTTACGCGTTTTCGTTGTGGCCAGCGTCGCAGCAATCCAAAGGCTTGCACATAAACTTCCGATTCATCCGGACATAAAGTTTATTAGACTTGATCGCTACCTACCGGCGCAATACTGGCCGCGTTACGTTGAAAAATTGGTTAAAAGGGAAAACGTTCGCCTAATACACATTCATCACTGCAACTCTTTGTATGATTGCCTGGCACATTTGCGAATGACCACACCTGAAGTAGCAGTGATCGATACGACGCATATAATCGAACATTCAGACGGTGGCTTTCCGCGAATTTCGCGTGTCTGGTCCAATTTAATAGACCTACATCACGTAATCAGCAATCAGCTAATGTCCTTTTACCATTCCAACTACTACATATCCGGAAAGGTCAAGCTAGGCAGGATGTTGCCTCGATCTTCCGAGGAGAGTTTGTTGCCGAATGTCTCCATGAAAGCCCGAAAGACGTCGCTGAATCTAGTATTCATCGGCCGATATCAGTATCAAAAGCGGCCAATTCTTCTTGCATATATCATGAAGAATCTTGCCGCTTGGGCCAAGAAAAACAATGTGAAGATTCATTCCTCTTTTGTCGGTGAAGGTGTGATGCGACCGGCAACAGAGGATCTTATCCGTCGTTTTGGTCTTCAAGGAACGGTCGATTTTCTACCCGCAAATACTGACGTTCCTGAACTGTTGCGGAAAAGCGATATCCTTTTGCTTCCCTCCAACAACGAGGGGTTGGCCCTTGTTTGTTACGAGGCGATCCAGCAGGGTTGTATCCCAATTTCAACCGATGTCGGTGGCCAATCAGAGATTATCCCGGCTGATCTGTTAGTACCCCTTTCGCCTTCCAGAACAGTGCGCGGAATGACCTCGATAGTTACAAAGCTTTGGGAAGATCAAACCTTCATTGATCGCCAGCAAAGCGAGCTACATCGAATGTATAAGCAGTTATCCAAGGACCCAACGGCGGCTGACGTTCTGGTGCCAATTTATGAAGCCGCAGCTCAAAACAAGGCGCTTCCCCTATGACTATGTTAAGCAATGTTGCTGCCGTCGTTGTTACGTTCAACCGTTCGGATAAACTTAATAAAGTTCTGAACGCGCTCGACTTGCAAACGGTAAAACCTGATACGATCTATGTCATCGACAATGCTTCGACAGATAATACAGAAGAAGTTGTCAAGGCACGAGAGCAAGCAAATATTCGCTATATACGCCTGCCAAATAATATTGGCGGCGCCGGTGGTTTTCATGAAGGCATGAAAATCGCCTATGAAGATGGCGCCAACTATCTTTGGATTTCCGATGATGATGCCTACCCCGAACCTGACGCATTGGCCCACCTTCTGCATGGCATCCGTGATTTCGAGGAACAGCATAGGTGGCGTCCAAGTTTTGCCTGCTCTCGGGTCGAGTGGATTGACGGATCAATCTGTGAAATGAACATCCCGGCGCCTGTCTGGGATTGGCCGCGCTTTCTGAAACGAGAAAGCTTTTACACACTTGCGCTTTCCTGCTCGTTTGTCTCCGTTCTCATTCCACGTTGGGCTGTTCGTGAACACGGCCTGCCAATCGCGGATTATTTCATCTGGTTTGACGATGCTGAATACACCCGCCGCATTGCACGATCATATCCGGGAATTTTTGTTCCAGACAGCCGCGTAATCCATGACACCCCTGAAAATAAAGGGGTTAACTTCGGTCTTATTACCGATAAGAATGTCTGGAAGTTTGAATATGGGGCTAGGAACGAGGCCTCATATCACCGTCGCGAACGCGGGCTTTTAGGCATTCTGTCATTTGCCAATGGGGTCAGGCAGCAAATGCGTCACGGCAAGGTTTCTGCACCTTTGAAACGCCGGATCTACAAATCCATCTTAAAGGGATGGGCTTTTCGGCCTAAAATCGTCAAGGTGGATAGCTAGACTTATCTCACTTCCCTTATTGTCCATCAGGTTCAATCAGCTCTGGTGGTAAGGGAGGTGCTTGGTCTTGGGACACAGGCTCGGGTGGTGCGGAGACCGTAAAAGGCGCCATATCGACAGCACTTGCCCCCCCCTGCTTTTGAATTTCGCTTAGAACCAGCGGTAAAAGCCGCGAGACATCGCTGCCTGCCGGGGCGGCGGCAACGCTGGTCAGCGGCTGATCAGAGACGACGGCGACAAGAAGTTGCGGCTCGGTTCGCGTTTCGCCTTCTGCCAGCGAGATACCGAAACTAAAGGTAAACGCCCCGTCGGCTTGCGCGCTTGCCAGTCGCGACAGGTCATAGACCGCCCCCTTGGGCGAGACCAGAAATAGCCACAGTTTGCGGCCAGAAAGCTCTCGGATACGTCCTGAGACCTCGGTCCCGCTGGTGATCTGCGAACTGTCGAGCGCCAGAACGGGGGGGGCGGCTTCGCGTCCGGTCAGCGCACGCACAAAATCCAAGGCAGCACATTGTGACTGTGTTATTTCGCTTGTCACCAGTGCGGGTCTGCCCGCAAATTTGGCCGCGTAATCATCCCGCAACTTTTCCAGATCCGATGGATGTGCGGAAATCTGACGCAATTTGCCCGCATCGGGTCCATGGGCGATCCGCATCACGAAGGTGCAGTCTGCAACCGGCTGTTCAGCCAAGAACCCTTCGCGGCTTTCCAGATCGCGCGGGGGCAAAGGTGCAAGGGGGCTTTGGGCAGTCTCAACCGGCTGCTCAGGCACAGTTTGGGGTGAAGGTATCAGACCCCAACCCGCTGCGATCGCCAGACCCAGGCAGATGGCCGCGATCAGCCATAGCTTGCGGGTTTTCGGGGCTTTGATCGGCTGAATTTCGGCCTGGGCGGCCACTTGCAGGCGCTCAAAAGGGCTAGCCGATCCCAAATCATCATGGGGTGGCAATTCCGGCCCTGTGCCACCCTCGGGCGATGGTTCAACGCGTGGGTTTTGCCCCCCCCAAAGAGGGAGCCGATAGCGCGCGGCAAGATGGTTCGGATCATCCAAAATCGCCAGAACGGCCTGCATATCATGCGGTCTGTTTTGCGGCTCGGGCTCTAGCATATGCTGAAGCAGGGGATAGATCCGATGCGAGATCCCACCCAAGTCCGGAATATGTCGCCGCAGTTCCGAGGCTTCAACAATGGAGTTTCCCATCTCCACCGGGCTGCCGCGCAACGCCGCTGCGATCATCAGGGCAAGGCCGTAAACATCAGTCCATGGTCCGATCTGACCGCGGCTGTGGCCCAGTTGCTCGGGGGCAATATATTTGAATTTACCGGCAAATCTTCCGTTCAATCCATCGCCGAATTCGGTTGATCGGGCGATGCCGAAATCGATCAGTACAGCCTCATCCAAGCGATTGTCGCGCAAGATGACATTGTCGGGCGACAGGTCGCGGTGGGTGACACCACGGGCATGAGCCTCGGCCAGACCGTGGGCCAGACGGCGCAGCAAGATCAGCGCTGAATCGACTTCCAACGGGCCGCGCTCTTTGACAAAATCCCACAGGTGCTGGCCTTCGACAAACTCCATGATCAGGCAATAGCGGTTCAGCCCGCGGTCCCGAATGAAGTTGTGATAGCGCACGATTGCATCATCGCGCATCTGCACAAGGGTTCTGGCCTCGCGACGAAACAGTTCGATGATGTTCTCATCGCGGGCAAGGTTTGGCAGGATGATTTTTACCGCCACCGGATCACCGGTAAAGATATTCTCGGCGCGGTAAACCTCGCCCATTCCACCCGCGCTGACCAAACGCAGGATGCGGTAATTCTCGTTGATTAAAACGCCCGGCGCCACGACCCGGGTAAATCCCGTCGATGGCGCGTCCGTTTGAATGCGGGTACCCTGATCGGGACCGACGGCGATCCGTGTACGGTCAGCCGCCTGAACCCCTTCACTTGAAGATGGCTTGGGCGGTTGATCGGGCGGGGTCGCATCCGGATCGCTCATTAGCTTTCATGCTCGGAGATGGGTCGCTCGAGACAGCGCAGAACGATCGCTGTCACATTGTCATGCGCACCACGCTGAAGTGTCTGGTTGATCAAAGCAGCCGCAATCCCCGCGGGTTCGTCGGGCTGCAACAGGATCTGGCGAAGCTCTTCATCGCTATTATGTTCGGTCAACCCGTCCGAGCACAGCAGGAATAGATCCCCCGCCTCGACAACCCCAGTCACGGTTTCGGGCGTGGGATGCATTTGGATGCCAATGGCCTTGGTGATGACATTGCGGTTGGGATAGCTGCGCGCCTCAGCCTCGGTCAGCTCACCCTGTGCGATCAGTCGTGCGACCTCGCTATGGTCGGTCGTCAGGCGAAAGATCAGCCCCTTTCGCAGCAGATAGATGCGGCTGTCCCCGGCCCAAATGCAGGCAAATTCATGCCCGTGGATCAGCAAGGCCGCCAGTGTCGAACCCACGGTTGTCAGCTGTGCCTGTTGTGCATGGGCAAGGATGCGCTGGTTGGCGCGCTCGACCCGCTCCAGCAACCGCATGCGCTGATCCTGTGCCGATACCGGCAATCCCAGCGAGGCGATTTCTTCGACGATCATCCGGCTTGCAATATCGCCAGCCTGATGCCCCCCCATGCCATCCGCGACCGCCCAAACCCCAATCTCGGGCATGGTAATGAAGCTATCCTCATTATGCTCACGCACCGCACCTTCATGGGACAAAGCGCCGTCCACGAATAGAAAAACTTCACCCTCATCGGTCATGACCATGGCCCTTTTGTTCAACTCTCTGGCCCGGCCCCGCCGGTGATCAGCCAGCTCAAGGCTTGCGGATCGGGCAGCCCCTGACAGGAAAGCACGCCCGTGCCCCCCGCCTCGGCATGAGAAAACCACCAATAGCTGCGCGCTGTCGCCCCGCAAATCAGATCCGTCAGCGCCAGATCCGCCAGCAGATCGGGGGCAGAGCCACTGGCCCGCATGGCCCAAAACATATGCTCATGCCCGCCAAGACCCCGCTCTGCGCCCTCAAAGCCGTTCAGCCTAGAGGCAAGCAATGGTTGGGTCTCAGAGGGAAGCAAAACCGCCTGTTCGAAAAGGTCGGCCAGTGCCTCTTCGGCAGCAATGTAGAAGTCCTGCTCGACCTGCAAAGTCGGCAGGCTGTCGGGTGCAGCGCCCGACAGGATCAAAAGCGGATAATTGCGACCAACCTTGTCGCACGACATGCGCATGACGCCGCGCCAAGCCATGCCGTGGCCGATTTCTGCGCCCAGCCAAAACCGCAAGGCCGTCCGACTTTGGCACACCGCTGGCCATGCCGGGCCGATCTGCTCGCGTACCGGACCAAGGCTGCTGCCCAGCCATTCCGACAGCCGCCATTCCAGCTCGTCGGGCAGGCCGGCAGACAGGAAATCGCCATGCCCGGGATGCTTGCCAAAGACCGCAGCCTGTACCAAAGCTGCGTCGCTCAATCGATGCTCTGGGGGCATGAAAACTCCCTGATCTCGGGCATTGTGAAGGGGTTGGCGATGGCATTCACCGTCAGGTCATAGGTGATGTTGCGCCCTCCGATGGTAAAGGTCGCCCGCAACGTATCCCCGATCTGCTGTTTGGCGCTGGCTGCTGCCAAAAGTTCGATAAAGGTCCAGGAATTGCCCTCGAACAGCAATGCCGAGGGGCGATCAAGCGCGGGTGCAATTTGTAGCAGGGTCGACTTGCCCTTGCCGGGCCAGGTCACTGTTTGCGGCAGCGAGCCCGTCACCGTTTGCACCTTTTCATCGTTGATCGACAAAAGAGCCTCGCGGATGGTGGGATGGGCATCGACCTGCGCAATGGTGATTTCGACCTGAGGCTGATTGCCGCCCCCGGCAAAAAAGGCACGGCGAATACGTTCGGCACGCTCAAATTGCTTGAGGGTGTTGACGTTGAACCTTTTGGTGATGTCTTTGTCCGCGCGATAGGTCAGCCCGTTTTCGCCGCGCTCGACATAGGGCTCAAGATATTCGGTAAAGTAGCGATCCATTTCGCCGCCCGGACCAAAGAAGCGGGCAAAGTTATCGATCGACAAGCTGCGCGAGGATTTGGCAAAGGGATAGGCCGAGGCGATATTGTCGCGGCAAAAGAATGTGATCTGATTGGTCAACGCTCGGTTCATCGTCTCGACGCTGGCATCCGAGGCACCACTGCGGAAATCCGCATCCGCGTCATTGACGATCTGCGCCAAAGGTTCAGGCAACTGCGAGTTATACTGGGTCAGGGTGTTCAGCAGCGTTGGCAAAGCTGCCGCCGATTGATCGGGATTATGCTCGGCCAAGCGCAGATTTTCCCAAATTGCACCGAAATTGCCGATCAGCGTATCGATGGGACGCTTGCCCGGCTCGCCCTGTGCCAGATCCTGCCAACCCTTGAACGCCTCGGAGATCTGATCGATTGGCCGGCGGAAGCTATAGTCCTCTTGCTCGGGCGCCGCGCCCGCGCGGGTCTGGCCTTTTTTGCTTTGCTTCGAGGCCGCATCCAAGATCATACGCTGAATGCCGTTCGAGCGGCTGTGAAAGCGGCTGGCAAGGGCACTGCCAACATCTTGCGCGCCACCTGCAACCGATCCGCCCTCGGCAGCGGGGGTCCCGGCGATCTGTTCGGGGGTCAGATCCTCCATCCCGTCGAATTCCCGGGCCAGATTGGTCTGATCATCGACCGCTTTCACCAGCTCCAGAATGGGCGATGCCGTGACCGATGCGGCCGCCCCAAGCGCGGCATAGCGCGGCTTATCGGCCACCATCGATGTCAGGGCCAGATTCCCCAGCACCTTGTTCCAAGCGGCGATGAAGTCACGGCGGTAACGCTCCATCAGATCGCGATCCAGCCGCGCAAGGCGGGTCTCGATCTCGGCACTATTGGCCAGATCGCCCAAGACCCACTGATCCTTGCGCAGCGCCTCTTCGACAACGCTCAGCTGGTCGAAGAAATAGCCCCAGAAGCCCTCATAGGTATAGATTGCGGGCACCGTCATCGTAGTCAGATCGGTGCCGTCACGGGTTACAAAAACCTGCCCGGCATTCTTGACCGCCGTCGCCATTTGCCAATCAGTCAGATTGGTTGCGCCGACACCGTCCTGGATCAAGGCATAGGCCTGCTCATCCAGGGGCAATTGGGCGATGGCCGCGCGCGCGGCATCGACCGTGGTTTGATCAAGGCTGACCAAAAGTTGGCGGTCCTTGCCCAGTGCCAGCATGGCGATAAGGTGCTTTTTCAGCTGATCACGCAGATCGATATCCGCGCGCTCGGGATATTCGCCGCGCCAGATCTGCTCGAACCAGCTTTCGACTGCCGGGTCGTCCTGAACCTCGCCCTGCCCGCCCAGCAAAAGATAAACCTTCAGCGCACGATAGATGTCCGTCATATCGCCGCTGGCGATGATCTCGGGCATGCGCTTTTCCAGATCCAGGACCAATCGCGGACGCAGCATCCGCTCCAGCGCATCCGAATAAGCGGCGGTCGAGGCGCGGTTCAGGCGTTCGCGTTGACCCAGGCCCAGCCCTTCGAAAAACCCCGCATCCTGACTGTCGCCATAGCCAGCCGGCATGGCCGCCAATCGCGTCAACAAAGGGGTGACATCGCGCAGATTGGGGTCGTCGATAATTTCTCGGCTCAGCTCTTTTTGGGCAAAGCGATTATAGTTCGCGGTTTCCGCTTCGGCAGTTTTGACCAGATTGTAATTTTTCCAGAAACTATAGCCCAAAGCGCCCGCGGTCCCGACCGAGACGACCAGGATCGTCGTCATCGCGGTCGCGCGCAGCATCATCGCCCGTCGCACCGCCCTGCGATCATGCGAGACCCAGCCCTGTTCAGGGAAGATCACGCGGCTAAGAAGGTCATGAATGAAAAAGCTTTTGCCGCGACCCGACATAAAGGAAGGCTGAAAGCCCGCCTGCGCGCCATCGCCGCTCATGGCGCCCAGCACCTGATCGATGGGGGTTCCCTCTTGGGTGCCCGAGGTAAAGTAAAAGCCGCGCAAAATGGCATTGGTCTTATAGCGTGTGGGCTCGAAAACCCGGCGCATGAACTCGGTCACATTGCCCCGCAAAAGCGCCATCTGTCCCGGCAGACCAAAGATCGAGATACGCGAGATCCCATCGGGCTCTTCGGACATGCGATCGATGATTTCATCCGAAAGGCGCGCAACCAGGCGATCAAACTCGGCGGGAACAGCCTCGACGGTGATCGCTTTGCGGTCCCTATTCTGGAAGGTGACCCCCCAAACCAGCTTGCGCCGGTTCAGACTGAATGAGGCAAAATATTCACGAAAACCCGCGATCAAATCGGCCTTGGTGAACATGACATAGACCGGGAAATCGATCTTGAGCGTCTCGTGGATCTCGGCCAGACGCGCACGGACGGTTTCGGCATGGGCCTTTAGCGCCGCAGCATCGTCGCGCATCATATCTTCGACAGAAAAGGATAGGATGACACCGTTGATCGGCCGATTGGGCCGGGTTTTCTTTAGTTGCTCAAGCAATGCGGCCCAGCTTGCCTTATCGGCAACGGCGTCACTGTCTTGCGTGGTATAGCGGCCGGCGGTGTCGATCAGAACTGCCTCTTCCGAGAACCAGAAATCGACATAGCGCGTACCACCAAACCCCGAGACACCCTGATTTTGCGCCAGTGGAAACTCGATGCCCGAATTGGCAAGCGCGGTGGTTTTGCCCGCGCCCGGTGGGCCGATAATCACATACCAGGGCAGGTCATATAGATAGGAAGCACCCCCGGTTTTTTTCAAAACCGTCATGGCCTCTTGCATTTTTTCGGCCAAAATCTTGCCGTCGCCTTCGGGTTCCGCAGGGATCAACGCGGCTTCCAACGCACGGGCAGCCTTTACCCGCCTGCGCCAGCGCAGCAGGATCACGAACAGGAAAATGGCATAGACCGCGCCGATGATGACGAGCCGCCAAAAGACCGAGGCCAAAGGGGCCCAACCCGTCATAGGCGCACCGATCCAGACCGCGATGCCGAATGCGCCCAGCCCTAGGATCATCAAAAACCAGCGAAACCAGACGCTGTCACGCGGGCGAGGTAGATAGATACCAAGAAAACTCACTGTCCAGCCTCTTGTGATGGGGCGGTTTGTTCTGGGGCGGCATGGGTTTGGGCATCAGGGGCCGCATCATAAGTACCCTCGCGGGCCAGCATGATTTCGACCCGGCGATTTTGGGCGCGCCCCTCTTCGGTGGTATTATCACCCACCGGATCCTCTTCGCCCTTGCCCTCGACGCGCAGCCGCGAGGGGTCATTGATCGTTTTGGCCAGAACGGTTTCGACGGCCTGAGCCCGGGCTTGGGACAGTTGGTAATTGTCTTTGTACTGACCGCGCCCCGACAGGGGAAGATTATCGGTAAATCCTTGGATCAGGACCGGACCCCCTTCGGCGTTCAACACATCGGTAATGCGCACGGCAAGCGGCGCAAAACCTTCTTTGACGGCGGTTTTGCCAAGATCGAACAGTTGCAGGTTGCCGACACGCAAAGCGATATAGTCGCCTTTGGCCTCGACCCCGACTGTTCCTGCCGTGATTTCATCGGACAGGGCCGTGCGGATACGCTCCAACTGCGGGATCTTGGCGACATAGGCCTGCCCCGGCTCGCGCTGGATCGACAAGACCGGAGATCCACGATGCAAGGTGATTAGCGATTCCGAAGCAGAGGCCCCGTCGCGGTTGATCAGCGTCGTCAACAGCGCAAAAAGCGCGACCACCGACAAGGCGGCAAGCCCAAGAACCAAAGACGCCGAAATGGCGGCAAAGCGTCGGCCTTTGTCCTGCAAAACCGCCGCCCACATCACCGATATATCTTCATCTGGGCGCGGATTGACCCGGCGCAGCGTCTCGTAGATGGCGTTGCGGATGCGGGTCAGCTCGACTGGCCCATTTGGAGAGGTGCGAAATTGCCCCTCAAAGCCCAATGACATGCACACCAGCATCAGCTCGAGCAGGTTATAGCGCTGTGCCGGGGCTTGCATGGCCTTTTCGGCCTCTTGGAAAAAGCCGACACCGGAATCGCGCTTGCCGAAAAAGCGCGCAACCATCGAATATTGCTGCCAGCTGCCACGATCCGAGCCAGGAAGGTTCTGGACAATATCATCCGCGGTGCCCGAAAGCGCATATTTGGCAACCAGAACCTCATGCGGATCAAGTCCTGCCGACAGCGCGACCCGCTCGAAGCGGTCAATCTCGCGGGTGACATGCTCCATCAGGGGAGCCACCTGCAGCTCAACCATGCCGGTGCGCAGACGACCCAGCAAAATCAACAGGCTGGCCGCAGCGGCCAAAAGCGGGTTCGATGAGCTGCCAGCCCCGATCTCGCTGACGCGCAGGGCATCATGCAAGGGGATCTTGGCCAGATGGCGCGGCATCTGCTGTTGGCGGTCGCGTTGATAGTCGGGGAAAAATCCGGCGTCACTGGCCACGAGGCGCCCGATGCCACCGCCCCCGCCGACCGATGCGCCCGAGGCGGGATAGCCTTGCGGGGGATATTGCGGCGATGGCGGATGGCCCGCATGCCCATATCCCCCCGAGGGCTGGGCAAATCCACCCGCCCCCGGCTGATGGCTGTGCGGATTGGGAAAAGATTGCGGGGCGCCCGCGCCGATCCAGGTATCCTCGCGCCCCTGAGACGGGCGCCCGAAAGGCGCGCCCGCCCCCACCGACGAGGGCGCCTGACGCCCGATCACGGTCCGCTCGCCGCTTTGCGGCGGATAGGGCGGGGCTTGCCCGATATCGGTCGTTGGATGCGAAGGCGCTTGCCCGGATCTGCCAAATGGGCTGTCCGAGGTCGCATCACCGCGCGGCAGCGCGCCACCGAACACCGTTTTGTCCTGATCGTCGCCGCGTGTTCCCATCAGGCCTTCTCCGGAATAGCCCAAAGCTCCAGCTTCAGTTCGGGCCAATCACCCGCAAAATGCATCCCGATCGCCGGCGCGGTCGAGAACTCTCGCCACAGCGGCGAGTTCTTTTCCAGACGGAAATAAACGTTCGAGGACAGCACCCGGATCTGGCGCGGCGGGTTGGGCAGATGCTGTAAGCCGATCCCGGGCAGGTTGTTGTTCACGATCTCGGACATGCGGGTATTGGGCCCGACCTTGCACAGTTCCGGGAACTGGCTTTGGACCTGCGTCAGGGGCTTGGCCGATTCCACCTCGACGATGAACGTCGCCTCGCGGAACAGATTGCGATCCTTGACCTCGGCCAAATAAGAGTTCTGACGGACATGACGCAGCAAAAGCCGGATGGCGCGGCCAATATCGCGCGACAAAAGCCGCTGAATATCCGAAACCACTGGCGAAAAGCAGGTCTTCAGATCACCGTGGTCATAGGCCTCGTAATCAGGTGCCTGCCGATTGCCGGTATCAAATGTGGCCAGCTCTCCGGCAAGCCCGCTCAGGCGCTCAAACAGGCGCTCGGGATGGATGGCAAAGGTGCGTGACATATGGCGCAAGGCGCCGATCTCGCGGTTCAGCGTCATCAGCATCAGATAATCCGAGGCCTGCAAGCCGCCCCCCGACGATGGGTCCGCCGCATAGCGAGACAGGGTTTCCAGCCGCGCCTCGACCCAGCCGATGACCCGGGTCAAATAGCCCAAAATCTGGGGATGTGCCCCGATGACCATGGCAGGCGGGGGCACGGTTTCATCAA
>NZ_DALZMB010000066.1:0-23888 GCF_032007265.1 Paracoccus sp. (in: a-proteobacteria)
ATTCGCTGCGCCCGTCCGTGACGCGCACAGCACCTTGCGATCGAGCGTTATGCCCGATCACCAAAGCAATCTTGCCCATGGTCTCTCCTTGAAATGAAAAACCCCGCACGATGGCGGGGTGATGTGGTAAAATGGGGGACGGCTCGCGCCTTCTGATGAAGGATCCGTCGCAGGCCGGCGGCCCCTGTCTGGTTGCGCAAGATCACGGCGGGGGCCAGTCAGAGCATAGAATGACTGAGCGTTTCGCCCAATTATTGGAGCAGTCTTGCCAATAGGCCTCCTCAGAAATGAAATAACCGCACGACGGCCAAACTGTGTGGTACGCTTTAATTGGCCTGAGTCGTCTCCGTTGGGACGACGCGGCTACCGGCCCCGTCAACATGCGCAAAGTTATCTACGGGGTCGGTCAGCGCATCATCATCCAAGCCACGACGACACATCCCGCCATAATCACGCGCACCAAGCAGGCGCGCAATGGGCAGCTAACTTCTGGTCTTGGGTCACGGATTATCACGGGGCAACCTCCCCCCTCTGATGCGATGCAGAAGCACCTCGAATATGGCCGCGCCAAGCGAGCCGGTCAGATAGGCGGCCGTCCCTCCCGCTGCCCATTCAGGGGCGTTGAGCGTGCCGGGTGGCAAGCCGAGCCAGTGGCCGACCAGCGGCGCAGCAAGCCCCCCGAGGCCAGCCGCGATGGCGGCCCCAATGGCAATGTGCCGGATGGCCTCCAGCGCCGTGACCTTGATCACCAGCGCATTCGTCGCCCCACCCAAGCCGCCCCAGAGCGCGGCACCCAGCACAGGAATCGCGACGATGGCCGCCTTGATCGAGGCCCAGATCGGTATCGGATCGTCTGTCATTGCGCCTCCTGCGCATGAAAAAGCCCGCCAGAGGCGGGCCGGTGTTAGATGTCAGCCTTAAATCTGCAAAAAATCAGCATGCCTCCTCGGTCAACATCGCTACGATCCCACGAGCCAAACCTGCATCATCGTCGCTTAATTCGTAATCTTTGAACTTGATGATCGTCCCTTCGTCAGCAGGGATATCATACACGCCCTTGCCCCCAAAGTTTGCTCGCATGAGAACCATCGTTTGATGGGCAAATCTGTTTTGCATAGACATAGCAACCTTAACGGGTGCATCGGCAGGAAGCGTCTTGATCTCAACCGCGCATTTACCTGCGGAAGGACTTACGAAAGTAATGCATGATATGATGGTGCCCTCTTGGGTGTTCGGAACGAACTCAACAGGACCGTCTCGCAGGTCATGATAATCGTAAGATATGATGCTATTCGTAAAGTTGCGCCGCGCACTTCCCGAAAAATCAGTCCTAATCTGCGGCGCAAAGCCGTCGCGGACATATATGCCGAAGATCTCACGAGGAAGTCGCAGACCACGCAGCGCCTCTTGAGCAATCCGCGATGCTATGAGTTTGACGATTTTGCCATCTCTCCGGTAATGGCTCGGGTCGCTATAGAACTTAGGGTCAAGAAACTTCGTGTTGAACAGAGCCCGCAGATCATTCGGAATATCGATGAGGTCGATACCGTATGCAGAGCAAAGATGATGAATCTTTGCGCGATACGCGGATGGTCTCACAGCGTTATCAGACGGCTTATTTGCCAAAATAATGGGCAACACCCTGCAACCCTTGGCCTGACAGTGTCGAATGACATATTCAAGATTGCGCAGGAACCATGAGTCCGGGCGAGAATTCAGAGAAAATGCGTCATTGAGCGCATATTCCCAGATGACGATGTCATCCTTTCTCAGATCATCGAAGGAAAGGAGGCGAAACAAGCCCATCGCAGAGTTCGTGTCTCCGATCCCGAGGTTCACAACCGTAGCACCGGGCAGGTAAGCATCGATATATGCAAGGTAGCCGCCCTTCATGAGCGTGTTGGAACCACCGACTGCCACAAACCGCATTTTAATACCTCGAGTGAAATGCCTTGCGGAAGTGGCTATACTGACGGCGTCACCGCCGCCAGCCATAACAGGTTCGGTTGCGCTTTAAGCCAGCGCCGCCCCTGTGATCTTGGGTCGAACATAGCCGTCCGAATGCCCCTCGAAAAACAGGCGCTCCATGCCCACCCTTGCAACGGTTCCGCCGGGGACGGTCTCGACTATAACCGCCCCAAGCGGAGCCCACCGCGACAGGTCGATCACATCATTGGCCCCGAGTCCGTAGATCGTAGACATCTGCCCTGTGCGATAGGCGTGGAAGGTATTGACGCCCGTGTTGCCAGTCGCGCGATCCACACCACCATCGAGGTGGAACACGTCGTTCCCCGCGCCGCCGTTCATGATATCGTTCCCCGGTCCGCCGAACAGCGTGTCATTGCCGTCGCCACCTGACAGGCTGTCGTCACCATCATCACCATACAGGCGATCATTGCCGGTGCCGCCGATAATGGTGTCATTACCAGTCCCGCCATAGCCGATACTGCCATTGGCATTACCAAGGGTGATGTGATCATCACCTTCATCACCGTAAACAATCGTTTTGCCCTGCGCGGCTGAGAACCGATCATTGCCAGGGCCGAGGTAGACGGTGATATCCGTATTCCAGCCGGCCGCATTGATCGTGTTGTCCTCGTCGTTGGCGTGAAGCGTGTATTTCCTCACGGGATTGGTGGTGCCCATGATGCGATAGTCTTTGACATGAGCAGGCATCCGCATGATCTCATTTTCGACCATCCCATTGCGGTACTGCATATTGCTCCATGGGTTACGACCCTTTTCATGCAGGTTGGACAGCGCGACGATCGAGGTTGCAACCGGCACCTCGGTAGGGATCGTTCCGAGATAAGATTGCAGATGCGACGGGCGCGACACGTCAATTGCCTGTTCAACAATCAGCATGCCCCAGTCATAGGCCGTGGCAATCGCCAGATCGCGCTTGGCAGCAAAGTCGGGATCGCTGCCCCAAAGGTTGGTAAAGCCCCAAGGATCATTGCCAGCATCGTACATCTCAGCGGAGCCATCGCTATAGAGCGTGATCCGTTTGAGATCCTGATCGATCATGGAAATCGAACCGTACCAGAAGGTCGGCACGGGGGCATGAGTAGCCGAAGGGTCGCCCTCAATGAACGGGCGCAGGCTGACCCCGCGATGGTCCACGGGCTTTGCCACACCAGCATAGTCCAAAATGGTTGCGCCAAGGTCGAGATGGCTAACTGGCGTCGTGACGAGCTGGGGTGTCTGACCAGGGATGCGGATCACCATCGGGGCGCGTGTCGCCTGTTCGTACAAGGTAAACTTGCCGTGCTGATTATGGTCGATGAGATGGAAGCCATGATCGGAATAGAAGGTGACAATGGTGTTGTCAGCAAAGGGACTGGCGGCCAGGGCTGCCAAGAGGCGACCGAGCATTGCGTCCATGAACAGCGCCCCTGCCGCATAATTGCGGATGGTCTGGCGCACCAAAAGCCAATCCGCCGCCGTCCATTGCGTCGGATCAGGATTGGTCTTGATGATTTCCGTGCTGAACTGGCGCACGTAATCTTTGGCAAACTGGCTGACATCCCAGATTTTCACCCACTCGCTTTCAACCCCGATGCTTTCGAGCGGCACCATGTTGAAATACTTGATCGGCGCTTCCTTGGGGTCATGGGGCCGATAGAAACCGACGCCACAAAACCACGGCTTTGCGCCCGAATAGCTGTTCAAAAATCCGATAGCGCGGGACGCACATTTATAATCGTAAAACTCCGGTTCATAGGAGTCTGGCCAGCTCGCAGAAGACGCCCCCTCGCCCTTATAGCCGCCCATATCCGTTGCAGCGGCTGGATCAGGCCAGGTTTGGTGGAAGGTGTAGCGATCATCGTCCCAAAGAACGTCGTAAACCCATTGCGGCTCTGGCGGCGGATACGGACCGCCACCGTGGAAGATCTTGCCCTGCGTGACCATGTGATAGCCCGCCTCACGCAAGCGGTAGATCCAGAGATGCTCTGGCCGGACGATATCTTTCCAGCCTGCCTGAAAATCAAAGCTCTTTGTGGCGGCGGGACTTAGGCCCGTCATCATCGCCGTCCGCGCCGGTTCGCAGATCGGTACCGCGCAATAGGCGCGCTGGAAGTCTGTGCCCGACCCCATGAGGGCTTCAAGGTTGGGCAGGCTGAAACCAGCGATCAGCGGCTTGAGCATGCCATGGAGATGGCAGAGGTCATCCACAGCCACGAATAAGATATTTGGCTTAGGCATAATCAGACCCCCACACCATAGGACTTCGCGGCATAGCCATTGATCTCTGCCAACAGCTCAGGCTGCGCAAACACGTCACCATCGATGTTCCAGAGATCCATTACGGGACCAAGGCCAGCATCCGGTGGAGATGCGCGCAGGATATTGAGGTAAAAGTTGGCGGCAATGCGGGTTTCTGGGCTGCTCAACGTCAAGGGTAGTGAGACATCTGCTACCGTGAGGCCGCCGTTGATCGTCGCCTTGAAGACCAGCGGCCCTCCTGCGAGCACGGCACTAAGGTCCAGATAGAGCCCGTAAACAAAGGGCACGCCAACAGGTGCGCGCGGACTGTTCGGGATGGCATAAGCATTGTTCTGCCCTGGCCCATATACGGCTAGGGTTTGGTTTGGTCCGGTCCCGATCGGGGCAGGACGAATGCGAAAATCGCTTGTGAGATTATTCCCGCCGAAGCTCAGCCCCCAGGGCTCATAGCCAATCGCATCAATGCGCTGGATCGACACCATGGAAAACTTCAGCGATGCGGGCGCCGGGATGCGCCCTTCGATATATGGCGTCGTAGTTTCGCCGTTGCCGCGTGGGAAGTTGAACCCATACGCGTCTTCCGTCACCAGCGCGCCGACCGCCTTCAGGCCGATACTGCCTTTGCGTGGGCGCAGGGTCAGGCCATTGAAGGCTTCGCGGTTGAGCGTCCACCAGTCTTTGACCGAGGTGAAGCGTCCAATATTGAACGAGGCCTGCGGAATGTCGCTGGGGACCGGCAGGATTTTGGGAATGGTGATGAGAGCCATGTGGCAGATCCTTATGCAGCGAAAACGGGGACGCGGTTGGAGAGGGCATAGCGGTAGAGATCGCCGCCATGCCGTGAGGGTTGGGTCCAGCCATCGGTGATGGAGCCGCGATTGGCGGCATAGCCGTCGCCGGGGTCGCCGGTCTGGCCATAGGCATAATCCAGATGCAGATCCGTGCCGGTCGGCGCGGTGGACAATGTGATGGTGGCCAGTAGACCGGCTATGGTGACGCTAGAGATGCTGGCGGCATCTCCGCGCAGGGCGAAGCCGTGATTGGCCGGGTCGCGCAGATCAAGACTGTTGGTCAGGCTGGAGAAGCGCGCGGTAATGGTGCTGCCACTGATCGTGGCGCTTTCTAGCGATGGGGGATACCAGCGTTGCCCCGACAGCACGGTGGTGGCTGCGAGATTTTGCAACTCTGCAATCTTCAGCGCCGCCTCTGGCGTGTGCAGGCCAAGCATGCCGGGCACCAAGGCGAACGGATAGCGCGGGGTGGCGCAGACCATGCGCAGCGACCAATGCTCCCAGTGCAGGCGACCCTCGGCCAGTGCCACATTGCTGATGCCGTTGGCGCGATCGCCAAAGCTCTGCGTGATCACGACCACGGGCAGCGCGCCTTGCCCCGCCTCGGTGCCGAGTTCCATCGCGAGATCCTGCCCCACACCGGCATAATGCAGATCGGCGGCACGCTGAGAGATTGTCCGGTCCCCCTCCAGCAACGACAGGTGGATGCGGTCGATATAGAGCGATTTACCGAATGCAGCGGCGCTGGCCTTGGCGGCTGCGACCTTGGCCTTGATCGAGGCGCGAAAACTCGATCCCGGCAGCGCATCGGCTTCCACCGTCGAACCAATAGGCTCCGACAGAGCAAAGACCGAATAGAGCGGCTTGTGGGCAGCATCCGACGCCATCAGGAACTCAACCGCCGCGCGTTGTGCATCGAGGCCGTCGTCAGCGGCCAGAAGATCTGCGCCGAGAGCATGCCAGGGGTAGTCGTTGCCGGGCGTCTGCACATAGGTCGTGCCACCACCAAAGCTAATGATGCCAAGCGCCGGATCGGGCGTCTGGGCAATCGCGCGGGCCTGATCGTTGATCACACGCTGCTCAAAGCCGATCATGCGCGTAGGCCATTTGGCCGCGTCCATGTAGCGGATGACCTCGCCAGACTGGATCGCCATATAGGGCTGCACGCCCGTGACCGGATCGACGAATTCGACGCTCGACCGCGGCTGCGGGCCCTCACCGCCCTGGTCGATCCACCAGGGCCTTCCAGTTGCACGGTCAAAGCCCATGAATGGGGTGCCTGCCAGATCATCACCCACGACATAGATATCGTCGCCAGGATAGACGCGGGCATCGATATCCCAGCCATAAAGCCAAGCCTTCCCGGCCTCATACGGCAGGCCGAGAACCGGGACGCCATTGGCCGCGTCTATCAATGCCGCCATCTCATCGCCGGGATAGCGTGGCATCGCGCCCGCGCTGAGATCGAGGCCGAACGGAAACCAGCCGCGCCCATCGGGTGCAATCCCCGCGATCAGGCGGCGCACCACATCCACCGCCAGACCTTGGATGCCGGACGGCTCATCGCCCGGATAGCGCGTGGCGCCGAGATCCGCCGCAGTTGGCCGGACAGCATCGCCATTGGCGCGCGCCTCAGTTTCGGCAGCCATTGCAACAAGACGCGCGTCAGCCTCAGCGGATATTGCCGCCTCACGCGCCTCGATCTCTGCCCCTAGCTCTCCCGGAGACACCCCGCCGGTTGGCAGCGTTCCGCCTGTAAAAAACAGCGCCTTGCTATTGTCGTAAACGCTCACGGGGTGATCTCCTGATCCACGATGATCTGGCCGGTGATGGTGCGCAGGACGCGCGCCCCGGTCGAAAACTTGATGTCGATGTGATGGGCGCCGAGGGGCAACTGCGCTGTCAGACCGGCCGACATGGCCAGTTCGACCGCGCCCGAGGTCGCGGGGGCGATCTTGCTCACGGTAAGGTTGCGCCGCTGGCCGTCCGGACCGAGCAGGGCCGAGCTGATGGTGACGCCCGCATGGCTGATCGGGCGATTGTTGCGATCAAGCCAGATGAACGGCAGGTTCAGCGTATCACCGCGCTTGATGCGCACGGCGCTGGCTGCATCGGTCGGGATACTGACGGCCGCCAAGGAGATGAGCGTGCCCGTCGCTTCAGCCGAGACCACGATATCCGGCAGAGGCGAGACAAGAACCCGATTGTGCGCCGCAGAAAAGTATTCAACCGAGACGGCATAGGGAAAGCCCTCGGCCTCGCCCTGCAGCGCAACCGAGATCGCGCCCGCCGTAATCGGCACCGCGATCGGTGCGGGCACAACCACGGATCCAGCCAAGCGAGCGCGGCGCGCGGTAAAAATCACCCGCCCATGCTGAGGATTGGACCCGTCCGGCAAAAGGACGGGACCGCTAATGGTCGTTGGCATGATTGCTCCTGAAAGGTCAGATCACCGCAGCGCTGAGAGGCCCGCTGCGCGGCCCGGCTCTGCCAGATGGGTTGATGGGTTCGGCCCAGTACCAATAGGTT
Source organism: Paracoccus sp. (in: a-proteobacteria) (assembly GCF_032007265.1). GTDB lineage: Bacteria > Pseudomonadota > Alphaproteobacteria > Rhodobacterales > Rhodobacteraceae > Paracoccus. Next base: position 7,548 of record NZ_DALZMB010000066.1, read on the forward strand.
CCCGCAGCCAGACCGGTATCGGTCCAGCTCTCATCGATATTGGCTGAGCCATATTCGGTGTGGACAACCATGGCGTCGGCAAAGACGGCCGAGGGCCCGCGATAGATGCGGGCGGCGTTGTATTTCGGGCTGTTTGGCGTCCCGAAGCTGATTAGTGCCTGGCCGGATCCGCCCGTAACGTCAAAGCCGATCAGGGCCGGAGGCACAGCGGTGTCGGCAATGGCCTGCACCGTGAGGGGCAAAGACCAGTCCGAATACTTTCCCGACCTGCCGTTGCGGATCTGCCATTCGTAAAATTCGCCGTCCAGAAGCCCGGATTGCTGATGGCGCGCCGATCCTTTTGGCACATCCACGACCTGCCATTGCTCAGAGCCTGCCACCGAGAAGCGCAGCTGCTGCGTATAGCTGCCGTCATCGGCAACCCAAGTGGCGATCAGGGTGGCCGCGCCCGAGGTTGACGGGCCCGCGACCACGTTGAACCCATCCACGGGATCGATCACCGCATCGCTATCGAGCTTGCTATAGACCGGACGCGACGGAAATTCGTCAGCACCGACGAGCCAGTCACCCGGCTCGGTCGAGGCACCCTCGAAGGACCAGGTCATCCAGCTCTCACCCAAGGCCAGCTTTTTGATCTGGACCGCGAAACTGATGCCGCTGGCTGGATCATCAAAGCGCACGAAACGCTTGCCGCGTAGCTCAATGCCGACAAATTTCAGGGTGCCGCTGATCTGGTAGCGGGCATTGTCCGAGGCTTCCGCCAGCTTGGCGATCGCGATGGCCTGGTGATGAGACGAGATCAGCGGGGCCTTGATCTCCTTTCGCGCGCGCCCGTCGCGCCGATTCCACGTCCCTGACGGGGTTTCGCGAAAGTCATTGGCGGGCTCGATGTAGCGGGTGACATATTGTGCCGCCGCATCGATGTCTTTCGTTTCGGTCAGGGTGTAGGTCAGGAAGTCTGCGGGCGTCAGGGTCAGCTCGGGCTCCATCCAGCGACCCGCGAAGAAACCAACCTTGCCACTATCCGTCTCATAAAACATGCCAGCTGCAGCGGTCAGAAACTGCGCGCGCACATCGGCATCGGTCATGTCGGAGGTGAACAGACCATCCGCGCGCCAGCGGGGCCGGGTCGAGCCTTCGCCATTGGGCACCTGCTGGTCGCAGACATCGGCCTCGAGCGCGACCAGATCCCAATCGACGCTGACGCCCTGATAGTTGTTCAGCTCATGCGCAAAGCACAAAGCCCAATTTCGGGTATAACCGCGCGTGCCGGTGCGCGGATCATAGATATTATCATTGCCCTCAACCACGGGCGCGATGACCGGCTTGCCGTTCGGATAGATCTCGTTGAAGTTCTCATCCTCGAGGCGTTTGGCGCGCGCCACGACATAAGCGAGCCCAGCCATATCATGCTGCGCCGTCCATTCCGGGACTGAGGACACCAACAGCGCATCCGCCGCCTGATCCATCGTACCGCGATGAAACCGCAGCCCAACATCACCTGCAGGGTCATAAGGCTTTTGCACGACAAAATCATTGGCGTTGAGCGTGACCGCGCGATCATCGACATACCATTGCAGCAAGCCCTTAATGCGGTGCGCGGCCAGGATCACCGTATAGACCCGATACTCGCGCTTGCGACCCTTGCCCGGGAAATCGGGCACGCGGGTGAACTTGGTCATGCCAATCGGCCCGCCGGTGCGCACCACCCCATAGAGACGCGTCATATAACTGACCGGCTGTTGCGGGTTGTAATTGGTCGCCGGGAAGTCCGGTTGCTTGACCGGCATGAGCATCTGATAGGCGATCCCCACGAGCGTGGCGACACCGACGGTCACCGCCATAGCGGCAAAGCCGCCCGCAGCGATCAGACCTGCATTGATCAGCGCTGTAGCTGCCGCCTGCCCTGCCCACATGCCCGCGATCGACACGACCAGACCCGCGATAGGGCCAGCCTCCGAGGGCTGCGCCAGCAGCATCAGGGCAAGCGCGACAAGCGCGATTTTAAGGCGCATAGCCCACCCCCCAGATTCGAAGAACAGCGGGCACCAGGCGCGGGTCATAAAACGTCACCCCGCCCTCATCCTTGCTGGCCCAGCCATGTGAGCCTGCCCAAACCGCGCCAAAATGCTCATATTGCCCAAAGCTCAGGATCGCGATGTCGCCCGGCGCGGCACGCGCCACGACCGACAGCCCCGCCACGCCCTCAAAGCAGCGCGACGTGATCCCCAGCGGCTCGCGCAAAAACCCGGTCTCGCGCTGACAAGAGCTGCGATCGTGATAGGTCATGCGGACATCTGCCATCGGGTCGGGCCAGCCCTGCGCAAGGCACCAATCTGCCAGCGAAAGCACGCAATCCATGCGCCCCCATTCCCATGGCGTGATCCGCCATCGGTTCAACTCTGCGTAAAGGGGGCTGATCATCCGAATAACGGCTCATCGTTTTCGACCTCTTGCGGCATGTATTGCAGGCTGGGATTGGCCCGCCCGATCAAAGCTGCATGGTCTTGGGTGTTATAGATCAGGCGCGGCTGGTGGTTGCCGGTCGCGCCTATGCTTTCGTATGTGAGCGTGATCGAACGCTGCGACGGTCCATCGACCCGAAACGACAGGCATGTTTGAAGGCGGGTTGCGAGGAGCACGGGCGGCTCAACCGGCGCGCCGACCTCGGAGAGGTCATGGAACGGCTGCGCGTAGAAGCGCACCGGGCGATCATAAATGTAGGCAAGCCCCAGCTGCTTCATCTTCGCGACCACATCCGGCCCATCAGGATCTTGCAGATAGGTAAAGGTCAGACTGCCGCTCGGCGCGCTGTCATTCATCAGCACTTCGATCTCCGGCACATTGAGCAAGGTCGAGCCGAGCCAAACCCGCTTGTTCACATCGACAAAGCGCCCATCCATCCCGAGGATGAACCGAAACACGCCCTCGCTGGTGTTGATCTCAGCCAGGCGCAGGATGCCGATGACCTCGGCGCGGGGCTCGATCATGGTCGCGTGATCCATTCTGCAAAGGAAAGCTCCGGGGTGGACAATCCATCCACCCCAAAAGCGGGATTGCCCATCAGGTCATCGGTCGCGCGAAAGAGACCATGGGCGCAGAGATTGACGACCGCCCCGGCCGCCGCCGCGCGCCGCAGGGGCATTTCGATGGTCAGGCGCCAATTGCTCCCCGCCCGCACCCGGCCGACGACGATATAGGGCCAATCGGCGATCGAGATGAAACTGCCCTCGCGCGCGGGATAGAATGGTTCCGTCACCGTGATCTGGACGGCCCCGGCAGCGGCATTGCTCGCCAGGACCGCCGTGGGGCCATCGCCATAATCGCCGTGCAGGGGCTGACCGAGGCTGTCGCTTTGACCATAAGGGGTGGGCACACCGTCGCGCTCGAGGAAAGGCACGCGGTAGACATTGACCCGCCCGCGTGCCCGCGCCCGTGTCGCCCGCCAGAGGCGCAGCGCCTCGCCCTCGAGGACGAGCTGCGGCGAACCAATCCACCTCGGGAAGGGCGAGGCAAAGATCTGCTCTCCACCATCCACGCCCTCACCCGCCGATTGCGAGCGCCAATCGATCTGCCAATCGCAATTGAGCACCCGCATGACGCCATGCGGGATCGTGATGACAGTATTGACCATAGTCAGGGTATCCTTCGCCTTTGCTGATCCGCAATGATATTGGGCATGACTTTTTGCTGGGCACGGGCCGAAACCCCATCCCAGATCCGTGAGCGCTGATCGACATATTGCGTCACATTGCCATTGCGCGGGTCGATACCGACCCGAACATCCACGACCTGAGGTTCGGCACGGGCGCGATCGACAAGGCGCTTGGACAAGTCATGCGGCAAGACATCCGCGCCAGACGGCAAGGACACGATTTCGCCGCCGCGCTCGTTGATCCGCGCCATCCCGCCCCGGAAGTTTTTAACCCCCGTTGCAAAAGCAGGCACAGCCGGAAGCCCGGCTCCACGCAGCGCGCCGGCCAGCACATCACCGCGACCCCGGATCAGGTTGCCGAGGCCGCTCAGGGAAAACCCACCCCCGCCGCCGAAGCTGGCGAAAGCGTTGTCCCACATCGCCGCTGCCTTCATCTCCAAGAGCTTGGTGATGATATTGGTCAGCGCATCCTTGATGCTCATGGCCCCCGACGCGACACTTTTGAATGTGTCTTTCATCGTGTCGCGCCAGTCCTTGGCCCGCTCATTGGCGGTTTCCATGGTTTTATTCTGCCGGGTCAGAGCCGCAATTTGCTGGCCTGTGGCGCTGGTGGCCGAGACCTGCGCCTCACGAATGTTTTCCCAGACCGCCACTTCAGTGTCGGAAAGGCCGAACGTGCCTTTCAGCTTCTCGTTTTCCTCGCGCAGACGCTTCATGACTTCTTGCAGCGGGGTCAGCTTTTCGGCTGCGGCTTTTGCAGATTTTCCAGCCTTATCAGCAGCACCCGCAACACCGCCGCCACCGCCCCCTCCACCAAGGCTTGTCGCCGCCTCATCTGCACTTTCTGCGACCGCAGCATTCAACGCCGCCAAAGATTCAAGCGGTGCCGTCGCCCCTTGCCACGCCGCGGTCATCCGCCCCGAGGCAGCCTCAGCCGCATCGGAAGCCTCAGAAGCGCCCCGGCTGAGACCGGCGATAGCATCTTGAAACGGCTCTTCCTCACTGAGCGCGGTGCCCAAAACCGCGTTCATCCCGCGTGCGATCGATGAAATGAACCAGGCGAAATTCGCCAGCATGTCATGAAGTCCGCCCAGAAAAACGCTCTTCATGGTTTGGACACCCGCCGAGACCGCAGCGGGAACGATATCGAAGGCCATCCCGATCCGGTCGAAGATCTCGACCGCGACATCCTTCAGCAGACGGAAAGCCTTGCCGACCCCACCCACCTTGCTGATCAGATCGATCAGCTTGCCAATAAGATATCCGGCCCCAACGACCAGAACCCCGATCCCGGTTGCGAGGATCGCCGCGCGCAGGAAACCGAATGCGACCGAGAGGCCTTTGACCGCGACGCTGGCCAGCGCCGCCGCGCGAGACTGCGCCCCAAGCGCCATCTCCAGCGCTATCGACTGGGCAACAAAGGCGACCATCGCCCGAACTGACGACACGCCAATCGCCACCGCGTATTTCGTGGTGAAGGCCAAGGCGACAACGATGACGACGCCCGCCAATGTGCGCAGAGCTTCCGAAATCGTGGCAGCATGCTGGTGAAAGAAAGTCGCAGCTGCCGTCACCGCAGCCGCCAGAACCTTGATCACCGGGACCGCTTGGGCCCCGATTGTGTTTTTCATGCCCTCGACCGCCATCCGCATATCGGAGATTGCGGTCTTCCCTTCTTTCAGCGAGGCCAACATGGGCCCGCTCATGATTGCCCCCATGCGTTGAGCGCGATCACCATATTCCTTCATCAGCGACCCGCCGTCCTTCAGGAGCGGCAAGAGGAGCGTACTGTCAGAGGCCATTGCCTCCATGTAGAAGGTAAAATCCTGCTGGTTGACGTTGGCCTTTTGCAGCGAGGACACATAGAGCTGCAAGGCATCTGCGCCCGAGAGGTTGCGGAACTGCTGTGCGGTGACCCCGACTTTGGGGCCGATTTTTTCGAAGAAATCCTTCATCGGTCCGCCGCCGGTCTGGACGAAATCCCCAACCCGGTCATTCACATCCTTGAGGATATCCGCGAGCTTTTCTTGCTCGATCCCGACCGATTTCGCGCCAGCACCCCAGCGCTGAAACTGATCGGGCAAGGTGTTTGCGACCTGCGAAAGCCGCTCGATCTCGGCGCCTGCCTGCACTGCGCCCACGCCCATGGCAGTCATGGCTGTCCCCATGGACGCCACCAGACCAGCCGCAATCTTTCCTGCTGATGCGGCAAAGCGCGACAACTTGCTGCTGGACTGACCAAGCCCACGCGAGAACTGGGCGCTATCCAGCCCCAGATTGACGCGCAGCGCGCCGATAACCGATGCGACCATGCTCCATCCCCAAACCTAAGAAAAAGGCCGGACCCGCTACGGCCCGGCACGTCGGGCCAAGGCCCGGTCGATCTTGTCCCACTCTGCGTGGAACTGTTGTGCGCGCTCAGCCGGGTCGGGCTTTTCGCCGATGAACTGCTCGAGCGTCGGCGACTTTTCGAGATAGGGCAGCATCGCCCCCATCCAGACCAGCTCGCGCGCCCGCTTTTCGCGCAGCGCAGCGCCGTCCAGTTCAAGGAAAAGCAACCGAGGGGTCAGATCCCAGAAGCGCGCCGGGTCAAGCCCGGCCAGCATATAAGCCTGATGGGCGGCCCCGATATCTAGCGCCGTTTTTTCGGGGCCGTGGCCTTTCCCGCAGGCACGGCCTCAACGTCCGGGCTGCTGCCATTCATCAACAAATTGAAGGCTCCCTCATTTCCAGCGATCAGGTCATCGACAAGCCAGCGATCTGCCTCATCAGGATGGTAGCGCTGCAAGGCTCCGAGGAATGTATCCTGCACGATCTTCAGCGGCGGCATCCAATTGGGCGGCGCACCTTCCGGCGGCTCCAATCGCTCGAGGAAATCGGCCCCGTGCTGATCCTGCAGATCGGCCAGAACGCTCATGCCGAGAAACAGACGATAATTTTTGCCGCCTGCTTTGAGGACAACTTCACCACGAATGCTTGCCATGATCAGGGCCCTACCGGCGGAAGGGGCCGCGGATCAGGCGTCACCCGGTTAAAGATTTTGAAGGCCACCGAGACCGGGCGCTTTTCGCCCACAGGAGCCTGCGGCGTGTAGGCATTGACATAACCGCGATAGGTGCGGCGGATGCCAGCGACGACAAACTCGATCAGAACCATTTCTTCGGTCCCAGCCTCAGAGAGCCCCGCGAGTTCATCGAGCAGCAGATCGCCCTCATCCTCGGCCCAAAGCTGTTTATCGAGCGAATAATCAGCCGCAGCCATCAGGCCCGGTTTGGTCTCACGCGAGCGCCCCGGTGATTGCTGATGGGTCATATCCAGATCTTCGGGAGCCCGCTCCGGCATGGGCAGGTTTTCGATGCCGTAGATCTGGGTGAAGGTGGGCTCGCCACCGCCCGAGGCAAAACGGCCAACGTAGAGCTGGTCATCCCAGCTGACATCGGCCTGCGAATAGCGTTCAGCCATGTTCGCGTCTCCAATTCGTGATGAAATCCATGGAAATCCAATAGGGGCGATCCACCGCCTGCTGGTCCTTATTGCTGCGCTGCTGCGCCAAGGTGATGAGCCTGAAGCCGCCACCCTGATAGCCGCGCAAGATCCCCTGCACGGCGCGGGCGGCAGCCATCGCCCCGCCAAAGGTCAGATCGTAAACATCGACCTGCACCCGACCCTGCCAGAGGCCATCCGGCCCTTGCTGGGTCAGCCCATCCACACTGTCGATGAGATGCAGCGCGATAGCGGGCGGGCGGGCCCCCTGAGGCACCTCGCCCCAATTGATCTTCTCTGCCGCCACGATCGCGGTCAGCGCTGCCGAGCCTTGCAGCAGCGCACGAAACTCTTCTTCCACCGCTTAAGCCTCCCAACCATTGCGCTTGGCCTGCCGCTTGGCCGCCTTCTCTATCTCCTTCATCAGAAGGGGGCCGAGGCGGGCCACGGTGGGTCGCGCCTCGGCATCAAAGGCCGGGCGCATGAAGGGCTGTGGGGCCGTGCCGGGATGCTTGGCTCCCTTGAACACCCCACCGACAATGTGCGGCGCTGTGCCGAATTCAACGAGGTGGCCATGCCGCCCCCCTGCCCCTTTTTTATAGGAAGGCCCGACAAACAGCTCGATCGAGGACCGCTCATCTTCCGTAAGTTTGCGTTGCCTGCTCTTCTGGCTCTTGTTCAAAAGACCGCCGATGATGATTGAATCGCGCAGATCCCCATCATCAACAGGGGCAATCGACTTTGCCAAATCGCGCATTGGCTCAGCAGCCTTGCGCAGAGATTTGCGCAGGACGGATTTACCGACCGATTTGGAAAGGTTGTCGAGCGCCTTTTCCAGTTCAGCCAAGCCCTGCACATGCATTCGGGTCGTATTCGCCATCAATCCACCCTCGCTTGAAACACGCAAATCATTCATGGACCTCCGAGGCTGTGATCTCGAAGCCGACATGACGGCCAAGCTCCTTGATCCCGACAATGCCGTAGGTCCGCCCCTCGCAAACGAGCCGGTCTTTATGCGTGATTTGAGCCGTGAAAGGCGAATGCCGGACGGTAAACCGCGCGACAGCCTCGACCCCTACAACTCCCGCAGCATATCGCTCTGCATCCCGGACCACCTGAAGACCAGCCCGCAGCGGACTTCCCAGAGCAGAAAAAGGACCGGGCCGAGACTGAAAGCCGTCGTCCACATCTTCAGCTCGCATGAACTGGACGCGCCACTGCCGCCCGCCCGGCCTGACATCTGCGCCCATCACCAAGCCCCCCTGCGGTGGTTGCTCAGAAGACTATCGACTGTTGTCCAGATCGGTTGCACGGCGTTTTCGCGCACATCATCCCAACCGCCGATCAGCAAGAGCATGGCGTTGCTCACATCCTTCGGACAGCGCCCACCGAAACTGCCCGTCACGCTAATGCGCGATCCCTGCTGGATCTGCGGCCATGCCATGCCTGGCCGTAAATCAATGCGAGGTTCGAGCCCGTCCGCGCGCAGAATGAACACCTCTTCGCCCAGGCTCTGCGCCTCTCCAGCGCCATCGACATAAGCAATCGCCGTGATCGAGGCGGCGGGCGCGGCGGGCAACCGCGCAAAATCTGCAAAGCTGTCGCAAGCCCACTCCATGGAATGCGCGGCAAACGACTGATTACAATAGGCCTCGACATGCGCACGCGCCGCGGAAACCTGCAAATCGTGATCCGCAGGATCCTCATCCGGGTTCAGCCGCAACTGGCGAGACACCTCGGCGGGAGTGACCGCCTCCTCCGTCACCTCATCGGAAACCGCATACCACATGATCAGGCCTTCGCGCGCTTTTCAGGGGCGCGCTTCTTGGTGGCGGTTTCAGGCTCTGCATCGACCGCGACAGCAAAACCCGCCTCGATCAGCCGAATAGCCTCAGGCTGAGGGAACTCGCGCTCATCGCCGGGTGCGAGGTTATAATCCGGCCCGCTCAGGCCGGTCAGCATCTTAAGCTTCATCTTGCCCTCCAAAGAATAAAGGCGGGGCCGAAACCCCGCCTTGATGACTTAGGCAGCGGTGATCAGATGCTTGACAGCAGCAGTATCACCGAGCTCACCGTCAAAGCGGATCAGACCCGCCATGCCGAGATCCGGCCAGAAGCGCTCGCGCAGAACGCCGATTACTGGAGTGCCCACCTTGCGGACAAAATACTTGCCGAAATCGCCGAAGATCATCGGTTTCGAGGCAGCGGTAAGGCCGTCCATCGCCTGGTTGATGCTGTAGCGATAGCCCAGCAAGGTGCCAGGGATACCGTTCTGGATATCGCCGCCGGTCCAGATATAGCGCCCTTCACCGTCCTTCAGCTTGCGGATCGCCGCCAGTGTCAGATCATTGAACATGAAGCGCGCTTTGGGCGACTGGCGATAAGCCGGGTTCACCGAATGGATCAGATCAATGATCTCATCGACCGTGATGGCAGCGGCTGCGGCGGTGGTCTTGCCCAGGGACGATGCGGTCACGATACCATTGGGATCACCAACGCCGTCACCGATAGTCAGCTCACGGTTGGCAATGCGTCCGAGGCGTTCCCCCAGCAGCTCCCCCAACAGGCTTTCGAAGTTGAAGATGCTGTCCTGCCCCAGTTCCATCGACCAGCGCACGAATTCGGTATCGTAGACATAGGCGTCGAGCGACTTTTGCCCGAAGGTGACATCCTTGCCGCCATCATCGGTCAGGGCGGCACCTTCGGTATGCTTTTCTGCCGTCACCGCCGTGTCATCCACCGTCGGGATTTTCACCGGATTGCCCGATGCCGTGATCATGGTGGTGGTGATCGCCTCATCATACATCGGGCCCCAAGCCGACATGGACTTGATGATCTGGTTGGCCAGCTCGGTCGGAACCGTGAAGCCGCCCGCCGTAGTGGTGCCGGTGTTTTGCGCCCGCATCTCTTGGGCGCCGGCCTTCAACACCGAGCGCTCTTCGGCGCTGAGTTCGTTCACATCAGCGCCACGGGTGACATATTTGTGGAAGACCTCACGGTATTCCAGCTTGTCGCCGTCATCCTGGCCACGGCCTTCACCTCCGGAAATCGGGCGCTGGCGCGAGCGCTGCTCTTCCTCCGCATCCGCCGCGCGCTTTTCAGCGTCAGCCATGCGCTGCTCGCGCTTGATCTGGCCTTCAACCTTGTCGAAATCAGCCATGATCGTGTCATGGCGCTGATCCAGCTCGGCCGCACGGCTTTCGTCGGTATTCTTGGTGATTTCATCCAGCGCCGAGCGGGCCTCGGTCACCAATTTATTGCGCTTTTCGATCAGGTCTTTGAGAGCCATCTGGGCCTCCTATGCAAATATCACGCAGAAAAATCCGCCTGAAGCGGGTAAAAGGCAGGTGCGCGCTGCCCACTCCGGGAAAGCCCGGGTCAGTTCAGAGGATGCCGCGGAAACGCGACTCAGCATTGGCGCGGCGTGCCGAGATCCGGCACTCCGCTGCGGTGAAGTTTTTGGCTCGGCGCTCTTTGCGGGCCGCGTCCAACGACCGCATGGCGATCGAGGTGCCGTCATAAGCAGGTTCAGACACGATACTGACCTCGCGCAGCTCGACCTCATGGATCGTGCGTTTGGGCGTGTCGCCGGTTTCATCCCATTCTTCGCGGGTAACTCGGAAGCCAAAGGACATGCCGCGAATATCGCCGCGCTCGATCAGCGTGCGCACATCACGGCCATCCGACGTATCGGGCAGATCAATTTCAACCGCGAGGCCTCGGGCATCCTCGGATAGACGCAGGGTGCCGCTCGTCGAACGACCAAGGATGCGGCCCCGGTCATGGTCAAAGTAAGCCAGGACATCGGCGACCTGCAGCGTCTTGGTGAATGCGCCCCGTGCCAGAACCTCATCGAAATAGCCACCGATGCTGGTAACTTCACCAAAGACCGCAGCATAGCCGCCGACGGTCATCTTGCCATCAGCATCCGCACGGCGCTCCACCGGCAGGATGATGGATCGTTTTTCGTCCTCAGGTTTCGTCGACATCATCATCTCCATCATCCGCAGCAGGCGGGGCGTCATCCTCGGGCGGCGTGGCATCATCGTTCGGAGGCGCGCCCACTGCGGCGGTCCCCAGAACCACCGTTGCACCTTGCACCAGCAGCTCATCAGCTGCCGGATTGCTGTGGCGCGGCCTGTTCTCCAAGGCGCGCGCCTCGTTCGGTGTAATCTGCCCGGTCTGGATCCCGCGCGCGATGCCCTCGATCCGGGTCTTGAAATCGCCGCGCATCAAGCCCGAAAGGTTGTGCTCGATAAAGCGACCGCCCACAGACCGCGCGGAGTTGCGCCCGAACAGCTTCAAATTGGCCTCGCCTTCGAAGGCCTTCACCCATTGGCTCAGCAGATGCTTTATCAAGCTGAGATCCTGCTGCTCGACATTGGCGAAGGTGCCCTTACTCAAGTCCTGCAAGAAGACAGGCGGCAACTGCCATGCTCGAGAAATCTCCTGGATCTGAAACAGGCGGGCCTCTGTCATCTGGCCCTTGGCCGGATCGAAACCGACCGGCTTCAATTCGTGCCCAGGCGGAATTGGGAACACCGGCTTTTGCGATGACTTGGCCGCGTCAATCGCGCGGGTCATGTCGCCCATGGCCCGCTTCAGGCCGTCAGCCCCTTGCGGCAGCGGCCCCGATAGCGCCAGCGGCGGGACACCGCCACCAGCAAAGAAATTGCTGCCGTAATCGTTCATGGCCAGCGCGAGCTGGATGGCCTTTCGCGCCTTGTTGATCGGGCCATCATGCCCGATCATGTCTTCCTTGAGCATGAAAGGCACATCGATCACATCGGCGGCGGGGTATTTCTTACCCTCGAAAGTATAGACCAGCCGCATGTTGACGCGCTTGACGCTGACCTTGCGCGGATCCATCGGCCAGATCCCGACAACCTCTTCGCCCTTGCGCTCGATCCACGCGAGACCGCGCCCGCCGGTGAACACCTGCTGCCAGAAATACTGGCGCATTTTAAAGCTATCCATCTCCTCATTGGGAAATTCGCCGACGGTCAGCGCGGTTTCTCCGGTCAGGCGCTCTGACCCATCCGCCGTCCTTCGGAATGCATGCAGCGGGATCGCTGCCAGCGTCCGTGACAGGAACGTCACCGCACAAAGCACCGCCGGAACGGTCAGCGCATTGGCGATTGTGACGTGAGGCAGCGCCGCGCTCTCTACCCCGAAGAACGACAGGATATTTTCGGAGCTGATCGCTACCGTCGGGCTCTCTACCGACGCCGCCCGCGTTTCACGGCGCCGCACTTCCAAGCCAAAAAGGTTCATGTGCCCACCAAACTGAAATCAGGATCATCCCAAGGGGAGACCACAACCTCTTCCTCATCCGGATATTCAATCGCCCAGAGCGCGTTGATCAGCGCGACCACGCCATCGATCTTGTCCTCAGGATTGGCCCGGGTCGGGAAGATGTAATCGCCGCCCACCACTTTCTTTTGCAGAACGTTCCCGGCCATCCATTCCAGCACAGGATCGCCGTCGGTGATGAGACGCCCGTCATCAACCGCAGAAATCAGCCGGTTGAAGGGTTCGTTCATATTGCGCGCCTTGGTCTGCAATTCGACGCAGGTCAGACCCTTCGCCTCGAATGTCGCCACCATCTGGTGAGCGAACTGCGGGTCATAAATGACCTGTTGGATATTGAGGTTGAGCAGCGGAAACTCGAACTCATCCGAACCCTCTCCGACCAGGGACAAAACATAGGCCTGAACCATGTTCAGATCGAGCTCGCCCGCTTCAGGGGTGGTCAGGATCTTCCCCTGTTCCGCCCAAGCCAACAGCTGCTCATTACCGGGAGCCTCAAGCACCGCCCGGTTCAGGAAATGCCTGGCAAAAGCGTAGAGTTTGCGCCCCCGCAAAAACACCACCACCACATCTGCAAAGTCCTGCCGCGTGGCGAGATCGATGCCGACATAACAAGGCTCGCCCGCGAAATCCGCGATCGAGAGGCTGGGGTCAAAGGCAGCGCGCCATTTGGTCAGATCGAGCGCCGAGGCCCCGACGCTGGTCCAAATGTCGAGGTGCTTGCGCAGAAACTCCCCCATGGCGACGGGCGAAGCGCTGGCTTTCGTCCATTGCCGCTGCATGTATTCCAGACCCTTCGCGCGCCCGAGGCCCGGGTTGGCCTTCGCCCAGGTCACCGGATCGCCCGGATCATCGCCTTCGTCCGCCTCATAGATCAGGCCAAAGTATTCCTCATCGACCTGCGTGCGGTTGAGGATGCGGGTGAGATAGGTCCGCTGCTCATAGCAAACCCCCGCCGTATTGCTGCCTGCGGTGGTGATCGCGATCAGCAAGGGCTGTTCGCGCGCACCGAGGGCCGAATCCATCGAATCCCAGACATCGCGGTTCTGGTGCTCGTGCAGCTCATCCACGATCGCGCAATGCGGGTTCTTGCCGTCCTGCGATTTGGTCTGGGCCGCGACCGGGCGAAACACGGCGGCTTCGTCCGGCGTTTTGATCCGGTGCTGCTCGACGGTGAGGCCAAGCGCCTCGACTGCGGGCTTTCCATCGACCTGTGCGCGCAGGATCATGTTGCGGGCAGATTCGAAAACGATGCGCGCCTGATCGCTGTTGCTGGCGGCCGAATAAACTTCGGCCCCCGGCTCACCATCCACGATCAGAAAATAGAGCCCCATCGCAGAGAGCAGCGTGGACTTGCCCTGTTTGCGCGGCACCTCGACATAGGCCGTTTTGAAACGGCGCATGCCGGTCTCAGCATGAAGCCAACCCGCGATATTGGCGATCAGAAAGCACTGCCAGTCATCCAGCCTTACCAGCTCACGCTGCGCGGCCCACCGACCCTTGATGTGCGGCATGGCCTCGATGAACGCGGCCATATGCTCGGCAGCGTCGGGATCGAAGACATAGGGAAACTCGGGCCTGCACTGGCGATCGAGATCATCAAGGAAGCGCTGGCAGGCCTGAATGACCTTCCTGCAGGACGGCATCCCGCCCGACACAACCAAGTCAGCATAGGCCACCGCACGATCGCTACAGGACAGCAGCAATGACAAGGATCCATCAGCCACCGATTGCCCTCCGACGCGGGATGAAAGGCGTCACGGCGCTGGCTGGCTCGGCGCGCACGGCCACCGGCGCGGCGTTGCCGCCATCAGTCAGCACATCCATGAAGGAGGTCTGGGCAGAGCCGAGGCTTTCCTTGCGCGACGCGGGTGTGAAAAACAGCTCTCGTTCCAGCGGCGTGAGGAGCTTGTCCAGATAAGCAAGCTGCTGCGCTTTTGGCGAACCAAAGCCTTTCTCGTCCTCATCGGCATCTGTTTCCAGATCGAAGTTGAGATCGTCCCACTTCACGCGGCGCACAACATAGCGCTGGACCTGAAGCCAGACCGCTTCATCGAACATTCCGTCGCGCAACAGCACGGCCACGAGCGCGCGGACAAGTTCCATATGGCGTTCGGTGAAATAATCCGGGACCGGCGGTAGCCGATCAAGAATGTCATCGATCTTCAATGTCTTAACCATGCTAACTACCCCCCCCCTTTCAAAATGGTGCGCGCGAGAATTTGACTACCCCCGCCGGTCCGGGGTCGATCGACTAAAATTTAGACCCCTCCCCCTCCCCGCAGGGATCAAGAGGACGCCCGGTGGCTCATCGCTCCCACCGCCTGACCAGATCGATCAGCGCTTTCGATGTCTCAGCCCGCGCTGGGTCAAAGCGGATGCGGTCAATGCAGATGGCGGCGGTTACATCGAGAACCTTGAGCTCAGCCTTTGGCCCGAGAGCCTCAAGCCACATCGCGCGCTCAGCCTTGCTTGGCGCGGTGACGACCAGCCAAGCCCTGCCTGCTACATCATCGGCAAGCGATCTGATCATCAGATCCCAATAAGCCATCGCCTTTCGGAATATTGCCTTGCGCTGATCGTAGCGTGTGCCGCCGACGCGAAGCTTGATCTCATCCAGGTCGATGACTTTGTCCCCCGGCCTCGCGCGATCCCGGACCCACGTCGTCTTGCCCGAGGCAGGAGGGCCGCAAACAATCGTGACCGGAATGGCTGATGGCCGGACACCGCGCGGGATGCTGTAACCCCATTGCTGGGGAATGATCAGTCGACCATCTGGACCAATCGACGGCTCGGCCTCAAGCCGCAAAGCAGCCTGAGCCGCTGCACCTTCCCGCGCGGTCTTTGCCGCATGACAGGACCGGCACAAGGATTGCAGGTTGTCGAGGTCATCCGTGCCACCTTTGGACTTGGGCAGGATATGGTCAACACTATGAGCCGGAACTGGCCTGCCGCCGAGAAGACACTGAACGCAGAGGCGCTTGTCACGCTCAAGCGCGAGAAGGCGCAACTGATCCCAGGCCGAGCCGTAGCCGCGATCATGGCGGCTGCCAGCTTGCCCGTACCAACCGCCTGACGGCTTCCTTGCTTTGGTCTGGGCCTCATCGTCGACCTGATGTCTTTTGCACCGCGCCGTCCCGACGGCAACAATCGCCCGACATCCCGGGACCGCACAGGGCTTGCTGGGCATAATCGAACCAATGCTGTGATGAAATGCAAAGTGCCCGCGATGATCTCTCATCCGGGCACAGGAGTGGTAACGGCAACTAATCAAGGGGGGCTCATTTTGTCAACGCAAATTCTTCGCTTCATGCCAAGGTGCCAACGCGGGCAGATCATCGACAATGGAAACACCATCAAGACCAGCATCGTAAGAAACCTCCACCATCAGATGCAGCAGGGCACCATACCAAGCGAGATAGTTGCGCCGCTTGGCGGCAATCTGAGCCGCACTTGGCACCAGCATCACAGGACAGGCCAAAACCTCAACCTCGCGCATACCGCGACGAGAACTGACACGCTCGAGGCCGACAACCCGAGTTGCTGCATAAGGGCCGTGTTGATTTTGCCCTGCCCAGCTTTGTGGAACATAATGCTGCCGCTCATCCTGCCCCCAGTCCGGGCAACTGCGCGCGCGTGCCAACTCTGCAACCTGCATGGCCATGGCGCGCCCTCCAACGCTTGTCGGCAAAGCTTCGACAGCCGCCGCGATGATCTGTGCATCAGGATGCGGATCACTGGCTCCACCACCATCGACCCTACAGCCCAACTCACGCTGCTTTTGCAAACGCCACACGCTATCAGCCGCAGGCCGTTCAAATTCTTTTGCCCCAAACTGGTCAAAATCCAGCTGCGCGCATTCCGTGGCGAAGGCCCATTCAAGCGCTTGCTGGA
>NZ_DALZMB010000067.1:0-23355 GCF_032007265.1 Paracoccus sp. (in: a-proteobacteria)
CGTCCATGTTGGTATTGTCGATCACATCGACGAAAACCGCATCAAACTGCGCCGCAAAGACGAAGCGCATGGCGTTGAAACCAAGCATCACCGCTATATTTCCGTGAACAACATCGCCTCGACGGAAGGGGGCAAGCTGTGGCTCTCTGCCGAGGCCGCATTGGTGCCCTATCTTGAAGAAGAGGATCAGTCAGGCAAGCCCGTCAAGCTTTAGCGGTCAGCGGCGGCCCAGAAAGGCTCTGGGTCAGCCTGACAAGTCCTTCGGACGCAAGCCGGACTGACACTGCCGTTTCATGCCAAGGGCGCGAGGCCGCGAGGGCGCGACCCGTCGCGCACGCAGGCCCAATCTAAAGCTGAAGATGGAATGACAAAGCCAGCGCGGCCCCAAGGCAGGCGCTGGCTTTGATTTTTCCCTTCGCGGTCAAGGCTAAGCTGTTCAGGCGTTGTCGCGCAGCACTTGCCCGGCCAGATAAAGCGAGCCGCAAATCAGGATGCGCGCGCCGGGATGTTCGGCGGCAAGACGACGAACGGCCTGCAATGTGTCCGGCGCGGTCGATACCTCGAACCCGGCCTCGGCAGCGGCCTGTGCGGTTTCTTCGGCGGAAAGGGTGGCCGCCTCGCCGGGAATGGCCACGGCGGTCAGGCTTTGGGCAACTGCGGTAAGGGGGCGCATATAGCCCAGCACATCCTTGGTGTTCAGCATGCCGCAGACCAGATGGGTCGGACGCTTGGCCATGGCGGCAAGGGTCGCGGCAACGGCCTCGGCCCCGGCCGGGTTATGGCCCCCGTCCAGCCAAAGCTCGCAATTGCCTGCCGCCTCGATCAGCGGACCATGTTTGAGCCGCTGCATCCGGGCAGGCCATTCGACCTCGGTTACTGCGGCGCGTGCCTCGATCCGGCCAAAGCCCAATTCGCGCAGCGCGGCAATCGCGGTTCCGGCATTGTCGATCTGATGGGGGCCGGGAAGGGCAGGAAGCGGAAGATCCAGCAAGCCATGCTCATCTTGATAGACCAGCGCATCGCCCTCGCGCAGCGACACCCAGTCCTGACCCGCGATGCGCAAAGGCGCATGCAAGCGCTCGGCCCGCTTTTCGATGGTTTCGCGTGCGCCGGGCAATTGGCGCCCAACGATGCAAGGCACACGGCGCTTAAGGATGCCCGCTTTTTCTCCGGCAATCGCCTCCAGCGTATCGCCCAGATACTGGGTATGGTCGATCGAGATCGGCGTGATCACGGTCAAGCGTGGGTCATCGATGACATTGGTGGCATCCAGCCGCCCGCCAAGGCCGACTTCCAGCAAGGTGTAATCAGCCTCGACACGCGAGAAGGCCAGAAATGCCACGGCGGTGGTGATCTCGAAAAAGGTGATTGGCGCGCCGTCATTGGCGGCCTCGCATTCCGCCAGCAAGGCACTGAGCATCTCTTCCGAGATCAGCTCGCCCGCCAGACGGATGCGTTCGTGGAAATGGGCCAGATGGGGCGACGTATAGGCATGAACGCGCAGACCCGCCGATTCAAGGCCGGCGCGAATCATCGCCTGGGTCGAGCCTTTGCCGTTGGTGCCTGCAACATGGATCACCGGCGCGATCTTGCGCTCGGGATTGCCAAGGGCTGCAAGGATGCGGTGCATGCGATCAAGCGACAGGTCGATCACCTTGGGATGAAGCGACATGAGCCGTGCAAGGATGGCGTCAGACCCGGACATGGCAAAACCCCGGTTTTGGGAAAGGAAAAGGGAATAAGAAAAAGGGCCGGATCGCGCCGGCCCGATCAGGACATCACCAGATCAGCCGACTTTGGCGTTGCTCGCCTCGGCTTCGGTGTGTGGGGTTCCGATCTGACCCGGCGCGGGCAGGTCGGCGGCAATCGGTGCAGGCTGGCGCATCAGCATCCGCAGGATCGAGATCAGCTCACCACGCAATTCCTTGCGGTGGGTAACCCGGTCCAGCATGCCATGTTCCAGCAGATATTCTGCGCGCTGGAAGCCCTCGGGCAGCTTTTCGCGGATGGTCTGCTCGATCACGCGCGGACCGGCAAAGCAGATCAGGGCGTTCGGCTCGGCGATCTGGACGTCGCCCAGCATGGCATAGGATGCGGTCACGCCGCCGGTCGTGGGATGGGTCAACACGACGATATAGGGCAGTTTCGCCTCTTTGAGCATCTCGATGGCGACGGTGGTGCGCGGCATTTGCATCAGCGACAGGATGCCTTCTTGCATCCGCGCGCCGCCCGCAGCCGAGAACAGCACCAGCGGGCGCTTGAGCTTTACCGCGCGTTGGGCCGCTGCAATGATCGCATTGCCGACATACATGCCCATCGAGCCGGCCATGAAGGCAAAATCCTGACCTGCAGCGACAACGGGGGTGCGCCCGATTTCGCCTTCGGCAACCAGCATGGCGTCTTTTTCGCCCGTGGCTTTTTGCGCGGCTTTCATGCGCTCGGGGTATTTTTTCTGATCGCGGAACTGCAAGGGATCGGCAATCGGCTCGGGGACTTTCACTTCAAGAAAGACGCCGCCGTCAAACAGCGCGGCAAAGCGATCGCGCGGTGAAATCGCCAGATGATGGTCGCAGGTCGAGCAGACGTTCAGATTATCGGCCAATTCCCGGTGAAACAGCATGGTTCCGCATTCGGGGCATTTGGTCCACAAATTCTCGGGCACTTCACGGCGCGAGAAAAGCGAATTGATGCGCGGACGGACGTAGTTGGTGATCCAGTTCATCGTGGGCCTTTTTCTCTGCACTCGCGCCATGAAATAGGCGTTGTGGCTTGGAATTGCAATTCCACACTCATCTGGGCTTAATGCGTGCATGTGGACAGAAGCGATTGTCATTCTTCACTATGCGGCAGCCTTGCTTGTCTCGATCCGAGTATTGCTGCGGCCGCGCCTAGAACCAACGGTGCGCCTGTCGTGGATACTGGTGATCGAGCTGGTGCCCATTGTCGGCATCGTGGCCTATTTGCTTTTCGGCGAAATCCGCATGCGCCGCGCCGAGATTCAGAAAATGGCCGATGTGCGCGACCGCCTGACCGGCAGCTGGCAAGACAGCCCCCAGACCGTCACCCATCCTGCCGCCTTTGCCGCCCCCGTCGTGGCCTCTAATCTGGCGGTCGGGGCGATGAAGGCGGTCTCGGGCAACTATTTGACGCTGGAACCCGAGGGCGATGAGGCGATTGACGCGCTGGTTCAGGCCATAGACGGCGCCAGCGACCATATCCACATCCTGTTCTACATCTGGCTTGATGATCCCTCGGGGCGAAAGGTGGCACAGGCCGCCATTCGCGCGGTTCAACGCGGCGTTCATGTGCGCGTGATCATCGATGCAATCGGTTCGCGTGGCTTTGCGCGCTCGGGCAATTGGACCCAGATGCGGCATGCCGGGATCGAATGCGTCGAGGCCTTTCCGCTTGGCCTTCCGCTCATCAGTGCATTGTTTCAGCGCATGGATTTGCGCAATCACCGCAAAATCGTGGTTATCGACAATCACCTGGCCTTTAGCGGCAGCCGAAACTGTTCTGACCAGGCCTTTGCCATCAAGCCGCGATTCGCCCCTTGGGTCGATATTTTCATGCGCATCGAAGGCCCCGTCGTGCGCCAGATGCAGGTGATCTTTCTGCAAGACTGGATGAGCTATACCGGCGAAGATCTGGGCCATATGTTGCAGGTCGTGCCTGCCGCCGCTGTGCCGGGGATGACGGCTCAGGTGATCGCGACCGGGCCGGATCGGCGCGAGGGATCGCTGTCGGATAGTATGGCCACGCTGATACATGCGGCCCGCGAGACGCTGGTCATCACCACGCCCTATTATGTGCCTGACAGTGCGCTGGACAGTGCCATCCGTGTCGCCGCAAGGCGCGGGGTCAAGGTCACGATGATCCTGCCCGAGCGCAATGATTCGCTGGTGGTTCAGGCAACCAGTCAGGGCTTTTACTATGGCCTCGTGCGGGCGGGGGTGCGGCTTTATCTGTTCAAGCCCGGTTTGCTGCATGCCAAGATCATCACGGCCGACAGCCGTATGACGATGTTTGGCAGCGCGAATATGGATCGGCGCAGTTTTGAGCTGAATTACGAGATGAACATCTTTGTCGTGGATGATTCGCTGGCCCATGATCTGGAGGCGCGCCAGCAAAGCTATATCGCGCGCAGCCGCGAGATCACCCTGTCCGAGATCGCAGGCTGGTCGATGGGGCGGCGCCTGCGCAACAACCTTTTGGCGCTGGCCGCGCCGCTTTTATAAGGGCAGATCAGGATGCAGGCGAAACTGGACCTTTTGCACGAAACCATCGTGAACGGTGCGCCGCTTTTGCCCGCCGAAACGGTCACGGCGGCATTGGCTGGGCTAGAGGGTTGGATGCTGTGCGAGCAGGGGCGGGCGATCGAGCTGAGCCTGAGCACCAAAAGCTTTTTGCGGGCGCAGGCCTTGGCCATGCTGGCCGGGGGCATCGGAGAATGTGCCAATCATCACCCCGATATCAGCTTTGGTTGGGGCTATTGCCGGGTCCGCTTTACCACCCATTCCGCCCAGGGGCTGACTTTGAACGATCTGATTTGCGCAGCGCGGCTGAATGTGGCGCGCCAGGCCGGGTAGCAAGAAAAAGCGCCCCGCGAGCTTATTTGTGCAAAAGCCGGCGCAAGGGATCGGGGTAAATCCGCCCATATCCGGGCCAAGTGATGCCGGAAAGCGGCTCTGACGCGATCTAGGGCTGGCAAGCCCCCCTCAAGACGGATTAAGCATCGCTCACATTGTTTAGAAAGTGTCGTAGGGTCACATCTCATTGCGCCTGGGCTTGCGCATCGGGCCGAGACCGTTAAATCCATTCTTCAGACGAGCAGTAAGGACTGAATATGGCAATGAGGCCTCGCAAGTGGTTCGATCGGGTCATCAGAGAGCGGGCATATCGCCGCTGGTCCGACATGGCCGCCGCAACCTCGGGCTTGGGCGTTGTGCAGCGGCGCAATCTTCGCGAAGATGCTTTTGCCCTGCGCCGCAAGCTTGATCTTTTCCTGATGCATTCTGACACGCATGTCGAACGCAGCCGTGAAAGTCTTGATGCGCTGAACCTGCCGATTGGCACTGACTGGCGTTGGCGCCCCGGCTTCATGAGCGCGCTGATCCGTCCCAGCGGAATTGCCTCGCCCCAGAACGGCGAAAGGCTGGGCGAAGAGGCCGCAGTCTGGCACGATTGCCGCGAAAGCGCGATGATCTTGAAACAGGTCGCAAACCTTGGCGTGACGGATCTGTCGCCTTATGGCCTGCGCATGGAAATCTTTGATTTCAGCGGTAACTTTCTGGCCGTGTCGATCGACTTGCCGCCTGCGGCTTTGGATGGGCTGACCCGCAGCCATATTCTGCGGCTGGAAACCAGCCTTTCCGCCGAGCGGCCAATGAACGTCTACGCGCGTCTGAACGTGCTGAGCGGCCCCAATACGGATCAGGTGACGCATCAGGTTGCGCGGCTGGATGGCAGCGCACTGGGCCAGCAGGTCACCGAATTCGACCTTGCCTATACTGAAATCAACGAGAAGCGGCTGGAAAAAATCTGGATCGATGTGATCTTTGAAAGCCCCTTTATGAATGCGCTGGAAGTGCGTGAACTTTTTGTCTCGCGCCATTCGCGGGCCGAGTTCTAAGGCCCGACGAAAAGAGGAGAGCAGAGTTTGGACAGATTTGAATCGCTTGGTCTCAAAGGTGGCATCTGGCAGGGCAGCTTGCGTCGGGACAAGGCGCCTGGCCGTGTGATCCTGACCCATCTGGGCGAAGTCGTGGGCGAGGCCGAGGTCACCAATGTAGGCGAGGATCGCTGGCATCTATCGGTTGCCGTGCCTGCTGATCGGCTGGCCGATGGCTGCCAGACCTTCATCTTGCTTGAGGATGGTGGCACTGGCCGCGAACAGCCTCAGCGGACGGCTGTGCGTCTTGCCAGCCTGCCGATGATCATGGGCACGGTTCTGGACGAAGATCTTCAGGCCGAAATCGGACTGCTGCGCGCCGAACTTGACCTGCTCAAGCGCGAGTTTCGCCGTATGGCCGCCAATCTGGCGCTGTCGGATCATTAAGCGCGCCTAAGTTCTTGGTGACATTGGCGCGCCCCCTGCACACATTGCAGGATTGACCAACACGAGCTGGTTCAGCCCAAGCCCACAGGCTGGGCTGATCTTATTCCAGATCACCCCAACCCGATCACATGCCAACCAAGGGGCGCCATCGCCAGGTGGGTCATGGTGCGCTAGTCTCTACGCTGCCAGTATTGGTAGCGTGCGACGGTTTGAAAACCCATTTTGCGATAAAGCTGAACGGCCGCGGTATTGCTCTCGGTCACGGCCAGCGCCAGTTGGGTTGCACCATGCTTGCCCGCCCAAAAGGCGGCCTCGCGCAGCATCCATTCAGCCATGCCGCGCCGTCGCATTCTTGGTTCGACCTGAATGGCGTGAATCATG
Organism: Paracoccus sp. (in: a-proteobacteria); assembly: GCF_032007265.1. GTDB lineage: Bacteria > Pseudomonadota > Alphaproteobacteria > Rhodobacterales > Rhodobacteraceae > Paracoccus. The sequence continues at coordinate 6,440 of NZ_DALZMB010000067.1, forward strand.
GCCACATCGCCGTCCACCGCCACAAAGCCCGCGGCGGCTGCGTGATCATCTAGCCGCCCCAACAGGGTCGTGCGGGGCAGATTGACGCGCATCATCGCGGCCTGACGCGGTTTGGAAATCTGGCCCGCCTCCCAAATTTCGGAAAGAATCGCAAGCGGAGGCCAGATCTGAAAGACGGTCAGCGAGGGCACGGGGATCTGGGTCAGCGCTGCAATCGGGCAAGCCAGAGCAAGGGTCGGGTTTTGCCCATGATAGCCCTGTGCGCCAAGGGCCTGGGCATGGTCATGATCGGTGTCCCAAAGCCGAAACATCGCTGGCTGATCCCAGCCTTGCTGAACAGCTGCTGCGGCCAAGATCCCCTCGGCGCTAAGTGACAGCGCAGCATCGGCGGACGCCTGATCCGAAAGGGGGCGGGCCGAACTGATCCGGCCGCCTCCGCCCATGCCGCGCCCAATCCGATAGCCGCCCGCATCGCTGTATTGGGCGGCGGGCCATGTGGTCTCAAAGGCCTGCGCAATGGCCGGATCAAGGGTCATTGGCTGATCCTTAGGCTGAAAAACGCTGGCGCAGCTCGGTCATGGCGGCGCTGACGCGCGCACCGTCAAGCCCGCGGATCACAAGGGTCGTGCCGTAAGCATCGCCGCGCTTGAAGGGATAAGACCCCAGCGACAGATCGCTGAACTGTGCCGCAACCTCGCGCAGCGGGCCTGCAACCTCGGATTCCGGTCGAAGCACCTCAAGGGCCTCGCTGACCGAGGGGCGGCCCTTGGTCAGCTCGGGCTGGATCGCCTCGACCATGGCCATAAAGACATTGGGCACGCCCGCCATCACAAAGGTGTTGCCAATGTGAAAGCCGGGCGCGGCCGAGACTTTGTTCTCGATCAGGCGTGCGCCATGGGGGATGCGGGCCATGCGCAGGCGCGCCTCGGTGATTTCGACGCCCCGGCTTTCCCAGTTCACGGTCAGAATACGCCGCGCCTCGTCGTTGATCGAAATATCGGTATCAAAGGCCCGCGCGACGGCATCTGCGGTAATGTCATCATGGGTCGGCCCGATCCCGCCCGAGGTGAACAACATATCGCAGCTGCCCCCCAGTGATTTGTCCAGCGCACGAATGGCCGCAACGATCTGATCTTCGTCATCGGCAACAATGCGCACCTCGCGCAGGTCGATTCCGATGCTGTTGAGCACCTGCGACAGGTAATGGGCATTGCCCTCGCGGGTGCGGCCCGAAAGGATTTCATCGCCAATGACCAGGATGGCGGCGGTCGGGTTGTCGGATTGCATCTGTCGTTCCCTTCGGAAAGCTCCCATGTCCGAAAGGTATAGGTTGCGCCCCGGGGCTGGAACAAGAGCCGCCCGAGGTCTATCTGTACTGACAACTAGACTGTGAGGATGTGATGAGCGACGGGATGCTGACAAAAGAGGGGATCCGGATTCACCACCCCGAAGATTTCAAAGGGATGGCCGCTGCCGGCAAGATCGCTGCGCAGATCCTTGATGATGTCGGGGCATTGGTGCAACCGGGAGTAACGACTGGCGCATTGGATGAATTCATCCGCCAGCAGGTCGAGGCCTCGGCTTCGGTCAGCGCGACCATTGGCTATCGCGGCTATCAGCACGCCAGCTGCATCAGTGTGAACCATGTCGTCTGCCACGGGATTCCCGGCGATAAAGTGTTAAGTGACGGCGATATTCTGAACATCGATGTGACGGTCATCCTTGATGGCTGGTATGGCGATTCAAGCCGGATGTATGTGGCCGGAAAGGCCAGCCGCAAGGCCGAGCGTCTGATCGAGGTCACTCATGACTGCCTGATGAAGGGCATCGAGGTCGTGCGTCCAGGCGCAACCTTTGGCGATATTGGTGCCGCGATCCAGACCTATGCCGAAAGCCACCGCATGTCGGTCGTGCGCGACTTTTGCGGTCACGGGCTGGGCCGGACCTTCCACGCGCCGCCGAATGTGCTGCATTACGGGCGCGCGGGCAAAGGCCCGGTCCTTGAAGAAGGAATGTTCTTCACCATCGAGCCGATGATCAACCTTGGCCGCCCAGAGACCAAGATCCTGGCCGATGACTGGACCGCGGTGACCCGTGACAAATCACTTTCGGCGCAATTCGAACACTCGATCGGTGTGACCGCTGACGGGTTCGAGATTTTCACGCTATCGCCGGGCGGGAAGTTCTTTCCCAATATGGGCGCATAAACACCGCGTCTCGAAATGACGAAAAGGGGGCCAAGCGATTGGCCCCCCTTTTTATTTTTGCAGCTTTCATGGTCGCCGTGTCGCGCTGGCACCTTAGGGTGCAGGCTTTGACAGCGGCTGCCCGGCCAGCGTGAACAGCATCTCGCCCGTAAAGGCGATCAGCGCGGCTCTGGCCTCTTCTTCGCTGCCTTTCATGTAGGGGCGGGTGGTCGAAAGCGTCAAAACATCCTCGCCGTTCTGAATGGCGCAGAGTCTTTCACGCAAGAACAGCTGCTGATCCTTGGGTTTGACCTGAGCGGGGTCCTGGGCGCGGTCCGTCGATGCACAGGTTGCGCTGATCCCGCCTGCGGTCATCGTGTCAAAGGTCAGCGAGGTCATCTGGTAATTCTCGCCAAGCGCCTTGGTGCCATGTTCAAGGTTGCGGTCAACCATCTGCATCAGCATCCGTTTTGCACCCGGCGTGTCTCCTTGCAGCTTGGTGTCGGGGTTGGACCAGATGCTGCCCGGCTCGCCCGCAGGGGCAGGCCAGATCCACAGCGAAGCGCGTCCGACGGGGCCGTCGAAAAAGGCGCCCAAGGCCCCATCGACCATTTTCTGATCGACACGGCGCATTTCTTGCAGGTTTTCGGGGATCTTGCCTTCGTAATCCTGGGGTGCGGCCTGGGCAAAACTGGCCGAAAGCGACAACAGGGCGACCAGGGCCGAGCCGTTTAGGCTGGGGCGCCGAAAAGAGGCAAACACGCGCATCATTTCTTCCATGTGCAAAACAGACATAATCTGCTTTAGCAGCAAAGCTGCGCTTGGACAGGGTGATGCGAAGGGGGCTGCGAAAAACCGCCGAATGATCGTTCGGCGGTTGGTGCAGTTTGCGCAATGATCTGATCGCTTTTATGTGCGGTGTTCAACCGATGCGGATGGTGTCGCCGGGCAGGAAGGTCGGGGTCAGGGCAACCAAACCATCCTCGGGCGCGGGTTCCTTGCCAGCGACGATGCGGGCCGCACGTCTGCCGATGTCGACACGGCGTGCGTCGGTCGTGGCCAAACGCATGGGCAGACCGTCCAGCAGTTCGACCCCGTTAAACCCTGCCAGACCCAGCTTTCCGGGAATGTCCAAGCCTTGCTCCATGCACCACAAAAGCCCGCCCGCGCCGATCATGTCATTGGAATAATAAAGGAAATCCAGATCGGGTTCGCGGGTAAGGATGCGCTGGGTCAGCTCTCGGCCCTTTTGCAAGGAGGAACCACCTTGGTAAAATTCGCGGGCGGTCAGGCTGATGCCCGCCTCTTCAAGGCGTTGCTCGAACCCGGCCAGACGCTTACGTGCCCGGTGGTCTTCGGGCATATGCGTGCCGATAAAGCCAATGCGGCGATAGCCCGCACGCAAGATTTCCTCAGCCATGTCTCGACCTGCGCGGCGATGCGAGATCCCGACCGCCGTGTCGATCGGATCGCCATCGACATCCATGATCTCGATCACGGGAATGGCTGCGTTATCCAGCATGGCGCGCGCGGCCTTGCTGTGTTCCAGCCCTGCAAGGATCACGCCCGAGGGGCGCCAGGACAACATGTCGTAAAGCACGCTATCCTCGCGCGAGGGCGAGTAATTGGTGACGCCGACCACAGGTTGCAGGTCAGTATCATCAAGTTCGGCTGAAATTCCGCCAAGAACGTCAGGAAATACCATGTTTGACAGCGAGGGAATGATGACCGCGACAAGGTTGACCCGTTGGCTGGCCAGACCGCCCGCAATCTTGTTGGGCACATAGCCCAAGGTGCGTGCCGCGGTCAGAACCTTTTCGCGCGTGGCCGCCGAAACATCGCCGCGATTGCGCAAAACGCGGCTGACCGTCATCTCGGACACCCCCGCAGCCTCGGAGACGTCACGAAGCGTCAGGGGGCGGGGCGGTCGTTTGGGGGACATGTGCATTCCACATTGAAATAATGTTATCGTTACCAAACCACCAGTCGCGCGGCAAGCTTGCCATTCGTCCTAGAGTTCCCCCCATGCTGGGCCAGATCCGGCCAGCCCAGCAGTGACACCTCGAAATTTGACGGGGAATTGCGCCGGGCGGGTCCCAAATCGCAAGGATTTCGCTTGTCATCCTTGCCCCCAAGCTACCGAGTTGACATGTCCTCGTATTTCTTTCAGGAAGTTCCTGATGGGCCGTTGGCGCAACGGATAGCGCAATCCCCTCCTAAGGGATAGGTTGCAGGTTCGATTCCTGCACGGCTCACCATTTCCGAACTTTGTGGCTGCTGCAGCGCAAGGTAATGGGCCAAGAAAAACTCAGCAACCTGCCTTAGTCGTCGCTGACCGGATTTAAGCATTTGAAATCATGTCAAGAAAGCCCCCACTGAATGTGGCTTGCTTGCGCGCAGTTTTCGCAGGGTTTCTACGCTGAATGATCCGGCGGGACCAAAAGGCCTGATCCCGCCGCGATGGTTCTTAGGCGTGCAAGGCCGACTTAGGCGACCACGGCCTTGTCATGCTGGGCGTGATGCGCAACCAACTTGCGCGCCTGATTGGGTGATGGCAGCGGGCGCGCGCTTTCGGGGACATGCCCATTGCCCGCCAGTTCAGGAAAGAGCGTCAGGATTTCTTCGCGTGCCTCGTCACTTAGCGACATCATGGCGACGGGCCCGGTGTAAAGGGATTCGGTCTCGGCACCGTTCGACAAGACAATCTCATGGCGATCAAACAGCATGTGGAAATATTCCACCGACGAGAGATCCGTTGCAAAGTCTATGCCATCGATCGGCACCAGATGTTTTGCGGCAACCAGCACCTCATTCGCGCCAAAATGTTTGCGCGACAGCGACGAGCGAAGAAGGATGCGGTGCTCGGGCGAGACCACAAGATCGGATTGCGGGGTATTATCCCCAAGGGACCAGCCGTAATGCGAACCGGGGTAAGCTTGGGCCGGGCGCTAAGTTGCTGAGCGGAAATCGCGGTCGATCCGATCCAGCGCAACTCTTGATAGCCGCTATCTTTGGTCAGGACCTTGTCACCAACATTCAGCTTTTCGATTGCGCGCGCGCCGGTCGAGGTCTGGATCATCGTCCCCGCAGCAAAGCAGGTGACTATGTCTTTGTAAGGCGTGCCCACGGGATTATAAGTACCGCCCGGGCCTTGGGTACTATCGAGATAACCCGTGGCTTTCAGGGTCACGCCAAAGGGCGGGATCTCGCCTTTGAACGCATAGCCAATGGTCTTGCCGCCTTGTTGCACGACCAGGATTTCAAAGGTTTTCAACTCGCCGTCGATTGTCGCGGTCATCGTCAGCAGGTATTCGGCCTCGACGCCCTTGCCGACCTCGCCAACTTCCGAGCCGGCGGCAACGGTCTGGCCCAAGGCATCACCACCCCAGGAAATCGGCTGATTGGGCAGATCGTCATCCGAAAACATACCGTCATCGTCATTCACGATCAGCGATTTCAGCGCTGCAGATGCGTTGAAGGTAAATGTGTGACCCGGCACGCCTTGGCCATTGTTCGAGTTCAAAAGCCAGTCACCCGCGGATGTCTTGACATCCTCTTTGCTGACAAATGCGATGGTTTGATCAATTCCTGCCATTTCGGCAATCCTTCCGTACGACAGCCGCTGAGATGCGACGAGTAGGTTGTTGATAGAAATCGCCACGAATATTCGTGGCGACCATGCGAGCGGATTTCTCCGCAGGCAAAGCATGGCAGCCCTGAATGCTTGGTGATTTATCCCGTCGAGCGGGAAGCGGAGGCGTTATGCCCATCCCCGGCGACATTCAATAAAATCGCTGGCATGTCAGGGTTGCAAAATTGCGGTAACTGCTGATGCCGAGGCGCAGCTACCGGATATCTTTTGGTTTTTCGCAGCACTCGGTCCTGGCTGCGCGGCGGGGCGGGCCATAATCGCGCGGATGTGTTCAAGCGGTGATTGCATGGCGCAGATTGCCGTTGACCGCTCTGATTCCAGATTGCGCAACGCTGGTTCACGATGTGTGAAACATGCGGGCATTGGGGGGCTGGCAGTGTGCCAAAAACGTTCATGCCGACTGCGCTACAGACTGATCCGCCGGCTGGTCCCCCGATTGATGCAGCTGGTCCAGAGGGACAAAGAGGATGGGTTAACCACGATGATGCAGGGGTCACGGAAAATCTTTCAGCGACAGGACCTCTGGCTTGCAACAGCGCTGCAAGATCCGACTGATCCGGGTCGGTCGCGTTAAAGAGGGTGAATGCGGTGATGCGACAGGTCCGGGCAAATCAGCCAGGTCCGTGGTCATTGGGGCGAAACCTTGCCCTGACATCGGCTAAATCGGTTTCAACTTATCCAGTGCGCGCGTGCGAGCCAAAGCGGCCGCGTGCCCCGCCGTTCAAGGATAAGCGATCACTCGATCGAGATCTCTGTTTCCGAGCAGACATCCACGCCAGACAGGATCCCTTCAGAGCCATCGGCATAGACTGCCTTGAAGTCGAATTTGCAGTAGCCACTGCCGTCGTCGAAATTCACCGTCAGCTCGTCATCGGGGGCAAGTGTCGCATCGCCAAGCAAATCCTCCTCCCAGGATTTACTGCCCTCATTCGAGCCAAACAGCGCCTCGATGTGCCCGCCGGTGTTGTTGGTGAAGGTGATATGGCGGTCTGCAGCCAGGGCTTGAGAGGTAAGAGCACCCCAGACCATAACGATAAGGCTAAGAATTCGAGACAAGGCCAAGCTCCGCTAAAACAAGACCAGGGATCGATCCGGGCCTTACGGTTTGCTTTTAAGCCGCGAGAGTTAAGAGAGAGTTAAGAGACAGTTAACGGCAACAAAAAAGTTTTAAATTCATTGGTCTAAGCTGCGCGGACCGTTGGATGCACCATCGGACTGTCGCCATTGGTCAGGGGTCATTCCCATGGCCTCGCGAAAGACCCGGATCAGATGCGAGGCGTCACAAAACCCTGTCTCATCGGCGATACGGGTGATGGTGTGATCGCTTTGACGCAGCATCAGCCGCGCTTGCGCCAGCCGGATACGGATCGATGCATCTGCAGGAGGCACGCCCAGATCCGCGCTGAAGTGACGCTCTAGCTTGCGACGGCCCACCCCCAGATCGCGCGAGATCCGCGCAATCGACAAGGGCGCATGCAGGTTTTGCTGCATCGCCAATAATGCGCGGCGCACCAAAGGGTCTCGGGCTGTCAGCTCAAGCGGCAGCCCCGGCTGCGGGCGGTCCCCGGTCATGGCCTCATCGATCATCAAAATGGACAGCGCCTTGCGCGCGGCGGCGCGACCGATATGGCGATCGACCAGAAACGCCGCAAGATGGGCCGCGCTGACACCCCCCGAGCAGGACAGGCGGTCGCGGTCGACCACAAAAATCTGATCCGATACCGGGCGCATTTTTTCAAATTCGCTGAGAAAATCCTGATGGTGAAACCAGCTGACACAGCTGCGATAACCGTCCATCAAGCCGCAGCGGGCAAGCGCGAACACGCCCGTGCAGATCCCCGCCATGGCCACTTTGGCCTCGGCCGCACGTTTGAGAAAAGCCGCGCTATCGGGACCAAGTGTGGTTCCCGGATCAATCAACCCGCCGACGACGACGATATAATCAAAGCGGCTGGGGTCGCCCAGACGCTCCTCGGGTTGGATTTTTATGCCGCAAGACGATTGGATGGGCGCCATATCGGCCGAGACCACGGTCCAGCGGCACCGGATAGGGCGCGAACCATCTCCATCATCTGCCGACAATCGCAACACATCGACAAAGGTTGCAAAGGCCGACAGCGTAAATCGCGGCGCAAGCAGAAAACCGATTCGAAGGCGAGGAGTGCTGGCTAAGGACATGTCGCGATCCGCTGATGGAATGTGACGCAATCATGCCATGTCTTGCTTTGGGCGCTAGTCCCCAGAACGGCTGAGATCGCCTTGGTTCGCCCAAGGAAAAGGGCCGGGCGATCCACTCGTCCGGCCCCAAATCTTAGATCGGATGATCGCCGGTTGCGTCGATCACGCGGCTTGGCAATCCAAGATCACCCAACAGCTCAAGGAAGGGGCGCGCCGGCAGATCTTCGACATTGGCCATTTTCTTGACGTCCCAGGTCCCGCGAGCGACCAGGATCGCAGCAGCAACCGGGGGAACGCCTGCCGTATAGCTGATGCCTTGGCTGCCCACCTCTTCATAGGCGGCTTTGTGGTCGGCGACGTTATAGATAAAGACCTCGCCGGGTTTGCCGTCCTTGGTGCCTTTGACGACATCGCCAATACAGGTCTTGCCAGTATAGGTCGGGGCCAGGCTGGCCGGATCGGGCAAGACCGCCTTGACCAGTTTCAGCGGCACAACCTCAAGGCCCTCTGCGGTTTTCACCGGCTGTTCGGACAAAAGGCCAAGGTTTTGCAATACTGTGAAAACATTGATGTAATGCGCGCCAAAGCCCATCCAGAAGCGGACATCGGCTGCGGGATAGCGTGCAGACAGGCTGTGAACCTCGTCATGCCCCGACAAATAGGCGGTTTGTTTGCCGACAACCGGAAGATCCCATTCGCGGCCGACCTCGAACATCTTGTTCTCTTGCCAGGCACCCTTCTGCCAGGAATAGACCGTGCCGGTAAATTCGCGGAAGTTGATCTCTGGGTCAAAGTTGGTCGCGAAATAGCGCCCATGCGAGCCCGCGTTGATGTCAACAATGTCGATGGATTCGATCTTGTCGAAATATTCATCCTCGGCCAGACGCGCATAGGCATTGACCACACCCGGATCAAAGCCAGCACCCAAAATGGCCGTGACACCGGCTTTTTCGCAAGCCTCGCGACGCTTCCATTCGTAGTTGCCATACCAAGGCGGCGTTTCGCAGACCTTGGCAGGGTCTTCGTGAATTGCCGTGTCGATATAGGCCGCGCCCGTTTCGATGCAGCCCTGAAGGACCGTCATATTCACGAAGGCCGAGCCGACATTGATAACGATCTGTGCATCGGTTTTACGGATCAACGCGGCAACCGCACCCGTGTCCATCGCGTCCAGCGCATGGGATGTGAATTCGACCTGATGGCCCTTGGATTTGACGCTCGCGATAATGGCATCCGCTTTGGACTGCGTTCGGCTTGCGATATGGAGCTCACCGAACTCCGGAGCGTTTTGAGCGATCTTATGCGCTGTCACCTGTGCGACGCCGCCGGCGCCGATGATGAGAACGTTTTTGGCCAATTCAGTTTCCTTTCAAGCAGAGATCAGGACAGGCTGCCCTTGTAGTCGTCATAGGTAAACTCACGGACAAGGCGGATCGATCCCTCCTCGTCGCGGATTGCGATCGATGGCATGGCAACGCCATTGAACCAGTTCTTCTTAACCATCGTGTAACCGGCAGCATCCCTGATGCTGATCCGGTCGCCGATTTCCAGCGGCTTGGCAAAGCGGCCTTCACCGAAAATATCGCCAGCAAGACAGGTCTTGCCCGCAATCTGATAAGGATGCGCGCCGTCCTGCGGCAGCTTGGCCGTCTCGCGATAGATCAGCAGATCCAGCATATGCGCTTCAATCGAGCTGTCGACGATCGCCACATCTTTGCCATTGTTGATGACATCCAGAACCGAAACCTCAAGCGTGGTCGAATCGGTGATGCTGGCTTCGCCCGGCTCCAGGAAAACCTGCACGCCGAAACGGTCCTGAAAGGCGCGCAAACGCGCCGCCAAGCGTTCCAGCGGATATCCTTCGCCGGTAAAGTGAATGCCGCCACCAAGGCTGACCCAATCCAGTTTCTCAAGAAACGGGCCAAATTCGGTCTCGATCCGTGCCAATTGTTCGTCGAACAATGCAAAATCGCGGTTCTCGCAATTGTAATGGATCATCACCCCGGAAATCCGGTCCAGCGCCGAGGACAGCCGGGACATGTCCCACTCACCCAGCCGTGAAAACGGCCGTGCCGGGTCCGCAAGGTCAAAGCCGCTGGTCGAAAACCGCGGGTTCAATCGCAAACCCGTGGCAATTCCGGCTGCTTTCTCACCGAAACGCTCCAGCTGCCCCAATGAGTTAAAGATGATCTTATCGGCATAAGAGACCGCTTCATCGATCTCATGATCGGCCCAGCCGACGGAATAGGCATGGGTTTCCTTGCCAAATTCCTCGCGCCCCAGACGCAGCTCATAAAGCGAGGACGAGGTCGTGCCATCCATGAAAGGCCGCATGAAATCAAAGGCTGACCAGGTGGCAAAGCACTTCAACGCCAAAAGGCACTTGGCCCCCGAGGCCTCGCGCAGCAGGGCGATCTTCTCCATGTTCTGGCGCAGTTTTGCCAGATCGATGAGATAGTAGGGCGTCTGCAATTCGGCCATCGGCGAACCCTTTGGAAACTGAACGGAAAAGCCGCATATAGGGGCCAAAGGCAGAAATCGCAAGAAACTGTAACGCAGCTATGACGCCAAGGCCGCGCTTTCAGCATCTCCCATGATCAAATATCCACGTCACGACCCCGGTCTCAGGCGCTCACCCGCAGAATTGAACCAATGGCTATGTTCAGGATCGGCGCGCAAATGCACCGGCTGATCGATCGGCATATCATGCTCACCCGTCATCCTGATCGAAACAAGCCCGGCTGCCGTTTGCACATATATGACAGTCTCATGGCCCAGCCGTTCCACATGGGTGGTGCGCCCGGGAATGCCGCTTTCGGCAAGGATCAGATGCTCAGGGCGTATGCCCAGCTCGATCGCGCCTGTCGGACGATCCAGCCCCAGCTTGTCGCAATCCAGAAAATTCATCCGCGGAGAGCCGATAAACCCGGCAACGAAGCGGTTGGCGGGATTGTTATACAGCTCCATCGGTGCGCCGACCTGCTCGATCCTGCCCGCATTCAGAACGACAATGCGATCCGCCAGGGTCATGGCTTCGACCTGATCATGGGTCACGTAAACCATCGTGGCCCCTAGGTCGCGATGCAACTTGGCCAATTCCAGCCGGGTCTGCCCACGCAGGGCGGCGTCCAGATTGGATAGCGGCTCGTCAAACAAAAACAGTTTGGGTCTGCGCACGATCGCACGTCCGATGGCGACGCGCTGGCGCTGTCCCCCCGACAGTTCCGAGGGGCGGCGTTTGAGCAAGGGCTTGAGCGCCAGCATATCGGCGGCGCGCTCGACCGAGGCTTCGATCTCGGCCTTGGATTTCCCCGCCTGCTTCAGCGCCAGCCCCATATTTCCCGCGACCGTCAAATGCGGGTAAAGCGCATAGCTTTGAAACACCATTGCGATTTCGCGACGTGATGGTTCGACATCATTGACGCGGGTGCCGCCAATCAGGATATCGCCCGAATCTGAGGTCTCCAGGCCCGCAATCATTCGCAAAAGCGTGGACTTGCCGCAGCCTGATGGGCCGACAAAGACACAGAATTCGCCCGGTTCGACGGCAAGCGTTGCACCGGGGATCACCTCGACCGGGCCATAGGTCTTGCGCAGATTTTTCAGCTCTAATTTATGCATCTTGGCCCTTTAGACGGACGGGCTTGCCCGTGCGGATGGATTGATCGGCAGCAAGGCAAACGGCAAGGGATGCGACGGCATCGGCACCGTGGCGCGTCAGATCCTGATCTTCGGCAATCGCGCGTGCCATAAAGGCTGCCTCGGCGTCGCAAAGGTCTTGATGGCCCGGCTCGCCTTGCATCGACAGATCCTGATCGGGCTGTCCGACCCGGTGCAGGCGGATCTTGGCCGTCTGGGTATGGGTGTCGATATCGTCCGAGCGCGCATCATCGGGCATCCGGATCGAGACCGCGCCATTGGGGCTGACCACGTCTTTCACGAAAAAGGCGGTATCCGACATCATCGGGCCCCAGCCAGCCTCATACCAGCCGACGGATCCATCCTCGAACAGTACCTGAAAATGGCCGTAGTTATACATGTCCTCGGCGATTTCCTGCGACAGGCGCAGGCCCATGCCGCGCACTTCGACGGGATCGGCATCGGTGATCTGGCACATGACATCGACATAATGCACGCCACAATCCACGATCGGAGACATGGTTTGCATCAGCGCCTTGTGAACCTCCCAGGTGGGGCCGCTGGATTGCTGGTTCAGGTTCAGGCGGAACACATATGGACCGCCAAGCGCGCGCGATTCCGCAATCAGTCGCTGCCAGCTGGGATGGTGGCGCAGAATATAGCCCACGACCAGTTTGCGCCCGGTTTCTGCGGCGACGCGGGCCACGCGCTGGGCATCCTCAAGCGTGGTCGCCAAGGGTTTTTCGACAAAAACATGAGCGCCGGCGCGCATCGCCGCGATGGCATATTCGGCATGGCTGTCAGAATAGGTCGCAACCACGACAACATCGGGGTTTGTCGCAGCCAGGGCCACGTGGAAATCTGCAAAACGAGGGATGCCGAGCAATTCGGGGGGCAGTTCCACCGCCGAGCGATTGACCAGCCCGACGATTTCTGCCCCCGGCTGCTTGACCCATGCCAAAGCGTGGCTGCGGCCCATATTCCCCAGCCCAGCAACCAGAACCTTCATTTAACCGCTCCTGAAGTAATGCCGCGGATCAGTTGCCGCGAAAAGACAAGATAAAGCACCAACACGGGAATGATCGCCAGCGTCAGCGCTGCCAGAACCGCATTCCAGTTGGTGACGAATTGGCCAAGAAAGACCTGAGTGCCAAGCGTGATCGTTTTCACCTTTTCCGCAGGCGCCAGGATCAGAGGGAACCACAGGTCATTCCAGATCGGGATCATGGTAAAGACGGCGACCGTCGCCAATGCCGGACGGATCAGCGGCAGGATCAGGCGGAAAAAGATCGAATATTCCGACAGCCCATCCATGCGTCCGGCCGATTTCAGATCGCTGGAAATGCCCTGCATGAACTCGGACAGAATAAAGATCGCAAGCGGCAGCCCCTGCGCCGTATAGACCAAGATCAGGGCCAGCAGCGTATTGTTCAGCCCTGCCGCGACCATGCCTTGCAAGATCGCCACGGTTCCCAGCCGGATCGGGATCATGATCCCCAAGGCCAGATAAAGCCCCATCAGCGTATTGCCACGAAAGCGATATTCGGACAGGGCGAATGCCGCCATTGCGCCAAACAGCAACACACAGGCCAGGGATGCGATTGTCACGATCAACGAGTTTTGGAAATACAGGATGAAATCGCCCTGTTGCATCACGGTCTGATAGCCAATCAGGCTGAAGCTGTCCTTGTCGGGCAAAGCCAGGGGGCTGCGAAAGATTGCCTGTCTGCTCTTGAAGCTGTTGATGATGATCACCCAGACCGGGAACAGGGCAATCAGCGTATAGATTATCAGCGCGACATGGGCGCCAATCGTGCGTGCACGCATCAGAACTGATACCTCCGCAGACGGCGGTGGACGATGAACAGATAGCCACTGACCCCGACCAGAATGATGGCAAACATCACACTGGCAATCGTTGCACCCATATTCGGATCACCCAGCTGCAGCTGGAACCCAAAGAAGGTGCGGAACATGAAGGTGCCCAGAATATCCGTCGCGGAATTTGGCCCGGCCAAGGCGCCCTGACTGACATAGATCAGGTCGAATGCGTTGAAGTTGCCAACGAATGTCAGGATCGAAATAATCCCGATCGCGGGCAGGATCAGGGGCAGTTTGACCTTCCAAAACTGCGACCAACCCGTGACGCCATCCATTTCGGCTGCCTCAAGAACCTCGTCGGGAATTGAAATCATTGCCGCATAGATCAGCATCATCGGGATGCCCACGAATTGCCAGACCGAGATCAGCGCAAGCACCGTCAGCGCCGAGCCTTCCTTGCCCAGCCAGGGCTGGAACAGCGATTTCAGCCCGATCATATCCAGCATGCCCGGCGCAATTCCCCACAAAGGCGAAAGGATCAGCTTCCAGACAAAGCCCACGATGACAAAGCTCAAGACCGTGGGCACGAAAATGGCGGTCCGATAAAAGGCCGCGCCGCGCAAACGCTTAGAGGAAAGCAGCGCCGCCAATGCGATGCCGATCGGGTTTTGCACGATCATATGGACCACAAAAAACCATAGGTTGTTGCCAAGCGCATTCCAGAAAGAGGCGCTCCAACGGGGGTCCAGAAACAGGGTGCGGAAATTGTCGAGCCCCGCAAAGGCCTCGCCCTTGAACAGCGCAAGCTGCAGGGTGCCAAACAGCGGCAGGATCATGATCAGCGTATAGACGATGACCGCAGGCGCTAGAAAGACAAGGATATGGGGGCGTTTGATCATGGGAAACGGCCCCCGGTTTCCCGGGGGCGCTGTCCTTAGTTGGCCGGTTTGTACCAGCTATCAAGCCCGTCTTGCAGTTTCTTGGCGCCATCTGCCGGGGTCATGGTGCCATTCACCACGGCGGCGGATACGGCCCACATGTCGTTTTCAAGGTTGGGCGTTCCGCGCGACAGAATTTGATAGGACGAGCGGATCGTCGATTCACAATCCTTGCGCCAGCTGATGAACTCTTGCGCCAGCGGGTTTTCCAGCTTCACCTCGGCATTGGAGAGTGGGAAGAAGCCCGGCAGGGCATTGGCATAAAGCTCGGCGAATTCGGGCGAGGCGACCCAGTCCAAGAAGATCTTGGCCTGTTCAGCATGTTTGCTGGCGGCGTTCATGCCAATGCCGATATCGGTGTGATCCGAGATATAGCATTTGTCGCCTTCCTTGGGCAGCGGCGGGGCAAAGGCGCCCATTTCGAAAGCGCCACCGATCTGAGGCGTGAACGGCCCGATCTCCCACGAGCCGGCCGGATAGATCGCCGCGCGGCCAAGGGTGAACATGTTCTGGCTGTCGGGATAGGTCTGAGCCTCAAAGCCATCACCCAGATAGGGCTTCCACTTTGCAAGTTGCTCAAGCGGCGCGACGAATTGCGGATCGGTCAGTTTGGCTTTGCCGGCGATCAGCGCCTTGCGACCCTCTTCGCCGTGCCAGTAATTCGGGCCGATATTCTGATAGCCCATGGTTGCGGCTTCCCACTGATCGGCCGTGCCCATCGCCATCGGCACATAGCTGCCCGCCTCCTTGATCTTATCAAGCGCGGCATAGAATTCGGCCTCAGTTTTCGGTGCGGTCAGCCCCAGCTCTTCAAAAGCTTGCTTGTTGTAAATAAAGCCATGAATAACCGAGGCCATCGGCACACAGAAGGTCTTGGTCCCATCATCCGATGACCAGCCCGATTTGGCGACATCGCTGAAATTCGCCATGCCTTTCAGATCACTCAGATCCGCCAGCTGCCCTTTGTCAAACAGCTGCAACGAGGCGTCAAAGGGGCGGCAGGTGATCAGATCGCCCGCAGAGCCACCATCCAGCTTCGAGTTCAGAACCGCGTTATACTCGGCCGGGGCCGAAGGGTTGAAGGTCAGCTTGATGCCGGGATGGGCAGCTTCGAATGCCGGAATGATCTTTTCTTGCCAGATCGGCAGATCGTCATTGCGCCAGGATTCAATGCTCAGCGTGACATCCTCGGCGAAAGCGGGGGCCGTAAGGGCACTGGCCGCCAGAAGCGCAGCCGTTAAATTGCGGACCTTCATGTGTCTTCTCCCTGTTGCGGCTGTTTCGCCGCTTCTGTTAGCAAAGTCACGTTGCAGCCGCGCTGATGCGCCGTCAAGGGAATGTAGGTAATGGAATTCTTTCTTGGTCTTGACGGAGGGGGCACAGGTTGCCGTGCGGTCCTGACCGATGGGGACGGGCGTGTTTTGGGCCGGGGCGAGGGTGGGCCTGCAAATATCATGTCCGACCGCGAAGGCGCGCTCGAGGCAATCATGGCAACCGCGTCTCAGGCCATGGCAGGTCGCCCCCCAGAACAGGTTGCAGCCTGCCTTGGACTTGCCGGCGCCAATATTTCAGGGGCACGCGACTGGCTGGGGCCGATGCTGCCCTTTGGTCGGGTGCGCGTCGTGCATGATGCGGTGACGGCTGTCGCAGGCGCCTTGGGTCAGGCCGACGGTATCGTCGCGGCCGTGGGGACGGGCTCGGTCTTTTCGCGACAGGTCGCAGGCGAGGTCACAACCATCGGTGGATGGGGCCCCATTCTTGGCGACGAGGCCGGTGGTGCATGGATCGGTCGCCTCTTTTTATCCGAGGTTTTGCGCTCCATCGATGGCCTCGCACCCCAGACGCCGCTCAACCAGCTCACGCTCGTACGGTTCAACGGCCCCCAACAGATCGTGGCCTTTGCCAGAACAGCGACAGGGGCCGATTTCGCCCGCGAAGCGCGTCAGTTGCTGGAACATGCCGATGATCCTGCCGCCGAGGCGGTATTGGCTGCAGCAACCACCCATGTGGCGGCGGCCATCGCAAGGCTGCAGCCTGCTCAGGAACTGCCCGTGACCTTCACAGGAGGACTTGGGCCGATTTTTGCAGATCGACTCTTTGATCGCTGGGCGCAACGCCCAGCCCGTGGCAATCCGCTCGATGGCGCGCTGCGCCTGGCGCATGAACTCGGTCAGACCCAGGTTGCCCCTTGAGCTGCCGATCACCCCTCGACCCCTTGGGCTTTCTTCATCATGGAAATACCCCGGGGGTCCGGGGGCTGGTCCCCGGCCTTGATCAGTTTGGGGGCAGGCGCTGGCCGCTTAGTCCTCGTCGACCAGCTGGAACAGCTTGGGCAGGGCCGGGCAGGGCAAAAGCGTATTCTTTGCGACATCTGCCAGCGTGGCATTATGCAAGAAAACATAAACATGCGCCGACAAGCTCTCCCAAAGCCGGTTCGACAGCGTCTGTGCCCGCGACCCCGAGATCCCGCCCGTGGCACCCGCGCCGACATGAAGCGCGCTG
>NZ_DALZMB010000068.1:0-22676 GCF_032007265.1 Paracoccus sp. (in: a-proteobacteria)
AGGTCTGCGATGGTCTCGTTCTCGGCGTCCCGCTTCGGGCTGTAGCGAAAACATGGTAAGCGGTGTAAAGACCGGTGATCGAGGTTGGTTTTCGGGAATAATTCAGCCGCAATCCTCCGCTTCTTGTTGCAATGCTGCAGCCAAATCGCCGGTGATTCTGGCCTTTTCTAGGGCACACCGCATTCCCTTCGGACCCCAGATTTCCAATTGCGCGGCCTCCCAGTCGGAATTCCATCTGCCCTTGCAAGCCGACGGATTTGGACTGCCTCAGGATATGTGACGCGATGGCTGGCTGCGGGCTGGAAAGCCGCATCCCTCAAGAGAGGCCAAGCCATCCGAGGAGCCAATAGTCGGGAAGAGCCTTTGGCTCTATTCTTGCGTCATATGTGTCGCCGGGCGATGTTGCCCTTCGCAGCGCCGACTGACAGGCCATCTCCGTGATCGGCCTCCCATTCCAAATGGGAGTTACTGATTAAAGGTCGCTGCGATATCCCCGTCGCAGGTGGGTCGCATTGTGTCCGTGACATCAACTTCGGGAGGCCTGTTCGCAACGCCTTTGGGCCGGAACCCTGACGGATTCCGGCTGCTCGTCTTTTAAGGGACTCCGGCCCCCTTCAGGGCCAGAGCATTTCGGTTTGGATCAGTCGTCGAGCCGGCCGACCGGGCAATGCCAAGGCATCAACAGGGTGTAGTCGAGATCACCCTTTGCGGCCTCAATCTCACCCGCGACCCAGTTCATATATTTACGCGGATTGATCCGGTTCAGTTTCGCGCTTTCGATCAGCGTGTTGTAAACCGCCCAGACCTTGGCGGCATCGTGGCTGCCTGCAAACAGGGAATTCTTTTTCGTCAAGGCCGTGCCGCGAATGCAGCGTTCGACCGGGTTGTTGTCGATTTCCAGCCGACCGTCGAAGACGAAGTGCTGCAGGCTCTCGAACGCCTTCAGGGTATATTCGATTGCCGTCTTCACTTTGCCTTGTGCATCTTCCTTGTATTGCATCAGTTCCGCCTTGATCGACTGCAAGATTGGCAAGCTGTGTTCATGCCGTTTGCCCGCTCGCTCGATCGGGGTCAGCCCTTTGATCTGACGCTCGACACCGTACACCTTCTTGAGCAAGCTGATGATCCTCTTTGCCAACGGGCTTTTATGAGTATCGACTGCTTCCTTGAACTTCCGGCGCGCATGGGCCCAGCATTTCACGGAACGGATCCCGTCGTTCGCGTTGCCTTCCGCGAACAGGCGATTGTAACCTCCATAGCTGTCCGTCTGCAGATATTCGATCGAAGTGCCGCTTAGAAGGGCCGCCGCGACAGAACCCGCACGGGATGGCGCATATTCAAACACGACTGCCGGCTGCGCGTCCTGGTTCCAATTGCGCTCATCGCGCGAAAGTACCCAGAAATAGCCTGTATCGCATTTCCCTTTCCCAGGCGCCTGAACCCGCACCGGCGTCTCGTCCATGTGAACGACCGGCCCAGCTTTGACATGTGCGAGCAAGGCCTGGCGTACAGGCTCTAGGTAAGTTGCGACATGCTCGATGTTTCGTCCGAGTGCCTGGCGTGTGAGATTCACATTGCTGTACTCGAGACGCCGCTCCATCCGGAACAGGGTGGAGTGTTCGAAGAATTTCTGAACGGCAGCTTCGACGATGAAGCCAAGCTCGATGGTGCGGTTCTTCATGATGTAGCTCTGTGCTTTGGCCGCCACCGGTTTGTTCTCCTTACAGACTTCGCTGCGATTGCAGGCGCAGGTGTGATAGACGTTCTTCACTAGAACGACGTGTTCTGGCACGATCCGCCAATCGCCGATCCGCTCTTCCTTCTTGATGGAATTCATCTCGCAGCCACAGCTTTGACAGGATCTGTCTGCGGGAAAGTGGTCGAGGCGCTCCACCATCACGTCCACACCGACTTTCCGAGCCCGTTTGCCAAGCAAGGTCTGCTTCGGCTCATCTTCGTCTTCCTCGTCTTCGTCGGACAAACCAAGATCGTCGTCGAACTCATCGGTCAGATCCTTTTCCGAACTCTGGCCAAAGTGTGACTTCCGCAAAACGGCCAACTGTTCACTGAGATTGCGAACGCGGCTGTTGAGCGCTTTGATCCGCGTCCTCGCCTTGCGATCAGTCATTCGGAACTCATGAAAGAGCTCCAGGATGATACTCACGCGGCGACCGACGGCGCTTTTTTCGAGATCTGAAAGCCCGTCCACGCGGCATACTGTCGACAGGATGTCCTGACAGATCAGTCCAACTTCGCTGAGATCGCCGTCGTCAGTGGCGCGATCATCATCAAGGACGTCATGTTCGGCATGCGTTTCCGGTACCGTTGAGCACTCAAGCTCATCGGGTTTCTTGCTATCCATAGAGTCATTTCCTCAGGGGGCGTCATTCCCGCCCGATTGACGGACGGAGCGATTGCGCCGGCGCGGATGGAATCCGGTCCGAATGCGGCCGCTCTCGGGAAAGCAGACATGACAGAGCCGTTACCGGACTGCGGGTGTGTCCGCAGAACCGCTTCAGCAGTTCACGTTGCTTTCGAAGAGGGCCGGGTGAGGAGGAGAGCCGAAGTCCTGCGGAATCCTTGCGTCAGAACGCAGGATATGCTACAAAACCAGTGCTTAACTTGGTGGATTTCGGTCTGCCTCGAATGATCGCACCGGGACGCGCCAACGTGCCGGTGTCGTCATTTTTGGGGTCTCATATCTTCATGTGGTGCTCCTCTCTTGTGGCGTGGTCTTATTGACAATTATGCCGCAAAGCTGCGCGCGGCGAAATATTTTCATTGTTTTTCATGGCCTTCTGTGAAAGCTGGCGCTCCTTTTCTTTTTCGCAAAGATTAACGGCTTTCGAGGGGGCCCTTCTGGTGGTGCAGCCAAATACAGCCGCGAGATCTGGTGACCTCATCCCCGAAACACTGCCTGCGAAACTGTCGAAATCAGATGGCCTGAAATCCGCAATGAACACTTTTGAGACGGATCAATCTCGATCCGCGCCAAAGAGGGACATGATCACGCAAGGTGATTCGATCTCGGTTTCCAGACGCTCGTTGGAGAAGGCTGAACGCGCCCGGCGGCTGACCTGAAGGGGTCAGCGTATGCGCCGTATGGCAGGGGTGAAATGATAAATCAGGTTCAGCATCATGGGGTTAAGGTACGGGCGACATCCGGCCGAAACAACGGTGAACCGAACCACTACAGCCCCTGACATCTGGTTGGTGTATTTATGCAACTATTGAGATATTTTTTAAACAAACGATCGCTCTGGGGTTGCGAAATCTCCCTTCCTTAGAGTTCCATAGGAACGATTAGTATTAGGAAGGGACCGGCCAGCCGCCGAGGGTCTCCGCCGAAAATCCCTCAAGAATCGCAGGCTTTGTTGGAATATATTTTCGCAGTAGCGGATGAATTTCATTGACATTCCCGTTCGGATTGTCTGCTCGGCATGCTCCTCTAAATCGAGCGCTCGCAGATAGCCCCTCGTCGCGCAGCGTCTGGGGCAATTAAAGCTACCGATCATGATGGCTTGGCGCGAGCGGGTCAAACCCGATCAACCATTTGCCTGTCCCTGGCAGATATGTAATCGTCTGAACTCTCGCTGAATTCTAAGTGGGTATGGAATTGTCGTTTAATTTTGATCACTTGGAAAGTTTCAGCCCGGAACTTCACCGCCTTGGAGTGCTAGCCGAACGCTTCTTTGGTGAGGATGCCAACACATCCTTGATAAAAAGCCGTCAGTTCGGCGAATATATGATCAAGGAGATTGCGGCGCTTTCAGGTGTTTACGATGCCAGCTTGCGTGAGACGACCAATGATCTGCTCCGCAGGCTCACGATGCAGCAGGTTCTGCCGCGCGAGGTTGCCAACGTCTTTCATGCGGTGCGCAAAAGCGGCAACGAAGCGGCCCATAATATGGGAGGAACCCCGAAAGAGGCCCTTACTGCGCTAAAGTTCTGCCATGCTTTGGGGGTGTGGTATCTGCGAACCTACGGGCGAGACACGGAGTTCAAGTCAGCGCCCTTCGTTCCGCCCAGAGCTCCCGCCCAGACCGATGCGGCGACCTTGGCCGAACTGGCGGAGCTGCGCGCGCAGGTCCGCGATGCCGCGGGAAAGTTGTCGGCAGCTCACGCAAGCGCCGAGGAGCTGACCAAGGCCCGCGCCGCGGCCGAGGAGCTCGCCCGTCAGGCGACATCTGAAAGCACGGCCTGGGAACAGGCGGCGATTGCGCTCGAGGCGAACCAGGCTGAACTGGCCCGCAAGCTGGCCGATTTGCAAGAGGCCGCACAGGCGCAGCCAGAGCAATTGCAAGCGGAGTTCAAACGCGCCGGCATTCAGGCGGCAAGCCGTATGGATCTGGATGAGCGTCAGACGCGCCGTTTGATAGATGTCCAGCTTATGGATGCAGGGTGGGAGGCTGACAGCGAAAACCTAACCTACCAGAAAGGGACGCGACCCGAAGAAGGCCGAGATCTGGCAATCGCGGAATGGCCCGCGGAAGGCGGTCGCGCAGATTATGCACTCTTCTCCGGCTTGACCTGCCTCGGAGTCATCGAGGCAAAACGCGAAAGTGTGGATGTCCCCTCGATCTTGAAACAGGCCGAGCGCTATGCCTTGACGCTTGTGCTCGACCCGGAGCAAAGCCATTCGCATGCCCCCTGGCAACACCAGCCGCATGAGGCTTTTCGGGTACCCTTCGTCTTTGCGACGAATGGTCGGCCCTATGTGCGGCAATGGGTAACGAAGTCCGGGATCTGGTATCGGGACGCACGACGAGTGGCTAACCATGCCACCCCCATGACGAGTTGGTTTTCCCCGAAAGACCTACGCGACAAGCTGGCAACCAACATCGACACTGCCGCGCAGGGCCTCGCGGAGGAGAGCTTCGGCAAGGGCAGGATGCGTCCTTATCAGGAAGAAGCAATCGCCGCGATCGAAGGTGCGGTAGTTGACGGCCAACGTGATATCCTTATTTCGATGGCGACGGGGACCGGTAAGACTCGCACAGCGATTGCCCTGATGTATCGCCTGCTCAAGCACAAACGCTTCCGCCGCATTCTGTTCCTTGTCGACCGCAAGGCGCTCGGCAAACAGACAAGCGATGCGCTGGAGACGACCGAGATCGAAGGCATGCTGAATTTTGCCCAGATCTACAAAGTGGCAGGACTGGAAAAGAAGCTGCCAGAGGATGAGGATCAGGTGCAGGTCGCGACCGTGCAGTCGCTGATTGCCCGCATTCTGAACGAACCGGACCCAGCCAAGCGTCCATCACCCGGAACCTTCGATTGCATCATCGTGGACGAGGCCCATCGCGGCTATACGCTCGACGCGGAACTGCGTGAAAGCGACATAGCGTTTCGGAATGTCGATGACTACCAGTCCGCTTATCGCCAAGTTCTGGACTATTTCGATGCGGTTAAAGTAGCGCTGACCGCAACTCCGGCGCTGCATACGCGCGAAATCTTTGGCCATCCCGTTTTTCACTATGGCTATCGTCAGGCGGTTGTTGAGGGCTATCTTAACGACCATTTGCCGCCCAAGCGTATCATGACGGCGCTTGCTGAAGCCGGCATCCATTTTACCGGTGGCGAGGAGGTCGAGGTTATCGACCGACACAGCGGTCAAATCAACCTGTTCGACCTGCCCGACGATGTCTCGCTTGATTACGACGTCGCCGAATTTAACAAGCGCGTCTATTCCGAGGCGTTCAACCGCATCGTTTGCCGGGCAATCGCGTCGGAAATTCCGCCCTCCAAGGCGGGGAAGACGTTGATTTTTGCGGCCCGCGATGCGCACGCCGACGACATCGTGCGCTTGCTGATCGAAGAGTTGCAGGAGGAATACGGCAGCGAGTCTGTCCCTCACGGCATGGTCACAAAGATCACCGGCGCCGTGGACAGGGCCGATGACCAAATCCTGAAGTTCAAGAACGATCCCTATCCGAAGTATGTCGTCACGGTCGATCTTTTGACTACCGGTGTCGATATCCCCTCGATTTGCAATCTCGTTTTCGTCCGACGGGTGAAAAGCCGCATTCTCTACGATCAGATGATCGGACGCGCCACACGGCTCTGTCCGGAAATCGGCAAGGAGCATTTCCGGATCTATGACGCCGTCGATCTTTATGCCGAGCTGCAAGAGATGACAGATATGCACCCAGTTGTCGTCAAGCCGGATATTCCGCTTGGCCAGCTCGTCACTGATTTGCAGAACGCGACCACCGGCGAGGACAAGAAATGGGTGGCCGATCAGCTGATCGTACGCCTGCGCGCTGCCTTGAAGCGGATGGATGACGAAACGCGCGAAAGCCTTGAGCGACACACCGGCGAAGACGCCGACCAGCTCGTCCAGCGGCTTGCCACCCGTTCGGGCCCCGAAATTCTGGACTGGCTTGCCGCCCATCCCCGCACCATCGAGCTCTTTGAGCGTCGTCCGCTTTTCACCAGTAAGAATGACGGCGTGGTCATCTCGCCCCACGAGGACGAGCTGCTTCGTATCGAAGAAGTTTTCGGCAAGAATACGACGCCCGAAGATTACATCACCGGCTTTGAGCGTTTCGTGCGTGAAAACATGAACCAGGTTCCTGCCTTGATCGCCGTAACCCAGCGTCCGCGCGATCTGACGCGCAAAGAGCTTTCGGAACTGGCGAGCCTGCTTGACGAGAAAAACTATTCCGAGGCGATGCTGCGCGCGGCCTATGGTCGTGCCCGCAATGCTGACATTGCCGCCCATATCATCGGCTTTGTGCGCCAAGCTGCCCTCGGCGATCCGCTGGTCCCTTATGCCACCCGCGTGGACAATGCGATCCAGAAGATCGAATCCTCGCGCGCTTGGACGCAGAAGCAAAAGGATTGGTTGCGCCGCATCGGGCGTGCGTTGAAGGACAAGCCCGTGGCAGACCCGACCTTGCTCGACCAAGGTGCCTTTGCAGACAAGGGCGGCTTCAAGCGCATCTCGCAAGAGTTCGACGGGGCGCTGGACGAAGTCCTGCAGGCCTTCAACGAAGCGATTTGGGCGTAACCTGCGCCGCGCCACATTGGGGGCGGTTGACCGCCTCCTCGCACCGGCTACAAGCACGACACAACCCCAGACCCTGAAAGCCTGCCCATGAATGCCAATGCCATCGTCCCGAAAGTCTGGCGTCTCTGCACCGTTCTGCGCAAGGACGGCATCACCTATCAGCAATATGTCACCGAGCTGACCTATCTTCTGTTCCTGAAAATGATGGCCGAGCGGAGCCGCGAAACCGGCAGCCTGCCCAAAGGAATGCGATGGGCGGATCTGGTCGATGCCAATGGTCTGGCCAAGTTGGAACATTACCGCTGGGTGCTGGTCTCGCTTGGTGCGGCCAGCACGCGCCTTGGCCCCGATGACGCCCTTGTCCCGCAGCCGGGCGAGAACGCCACGCTCGAAGAACGCAAACGCTATGCCGATGCGCGGCCTCTGCCGGACATGGTCCGCAAGATTTTCGACAATGCCTCGACCTTCCTGCGCGAGCCGAAGAACCTGACCACGCTGGTCACCGCAATTGACGGGCTCGAGTGGTTTTCCGACGAGCGTGACCAGTTCGGCGATCTTTACGAAGGCTTGCTGCAAAAGAACGCCGAGGAAACCAAGCGCGGCGCGGGCCAGTATTTCACGCCCCGCGTTCTGGTTGACGTTCTGGTGCGCCTCATGCAGCCCAAACCGGGCGAGGTCATTCAGGATCCGGCCTCGGGTACTGGCGGTTTCCTGATCGCTGCTGATCGCTATATGCGGGCGCGCAGTGACGACTACCTTGATCTTGGCGAGAAGCAGCAGGAGTTTCAGAAGCGTCAGGCCATCCACGGGATGGAGAACGTGCCGGGCACGCTGCGCCTGCTCCTGATGAACCTTTACCTGCACGACATTGACGGCGACCATGTCGACCTTGGCGATACGCTGTCCGACAAGGGCAAGAGCCTTGGTCGCGCCGATCTGATCCTGACCAACCCGCCATTCGGTCCGGCAGGTGGCGCGCCGACGCGTGATGACCTGTCGGTCACCGCCTCGGTGTCCTCGTACCAGCTGCCCTTTGTCGAACATTGCATCCGCTCGCTGAAACCAGGCGGTCGCGCCGCCATTGTCGTGCCCGATAACGTCCTGTTCGAGGATGGTCGCGGCAAACAGTTGCGCCAGATGATGATGAACTGGTGCGACGTCCATACGATCCTGCGCCTGCCGACCGGCATTTTCTATGCTCAGGGCGTCAAGACCAATGTGATCTTCCTGACGCGTGGCAAGACCGAGACGGGCAATACCAAATCCGTCTGGATCTATGATCTGCGCGCCCAGATGCCGAAATTCGGCAAGACCACGCCCCTGACCGAAGCCCATTTCGAAGGCTTCGAGCAGGCCTTCGGCCAAGACCCCTACGGTGCCGAACGTGGCGAGGATGAGGGCGAGGCCGGCCGCTGGCGCCAATTCACCCGCGAAGATATTGCCGCACGCGGCGACAATCTGGACATCGCGTGGCTGCGCGAGGCCGAGGAAGAGGCCGAGGAAGGCCTGACCGAACCCGACGACATCGCCGCCGCCATTCTGGGCCATCTCCAAGCCGCAGCGTTAGAGATCGAAGCGCTAATGGCTGAGTTGGGCGACGAGCTTTCGGAGACGGAGGAATGAGCGCGCGGCCGAGGGGGTGGATAGCTGTCGAAATAGGCGACGTCACAAAAATTGTGACTGGAAAAACACCGGCAAAATCGGAAAGTACTTTTTACGAAAGTGGGAACATCCCCTTTTTTAAGCCTGGAGACCTAACAAACGGTGGCGTGATCGCGGTATCTGAGGACAACGTGACGGAACGGGCCTTCGCGACGACCACCCAATTGCCTGCGGGAACCGTTTTGGTTTCCTGTATTGGAATCCTCGGAAAGTCGGCAATCATCGCAAAGCTCGGAACGTGCAACCAGCAAATTAACGCGATATTACCATCTGACGTCGCGGTCTCCGGGTTTATCTACCACTGGTCCCGGACGATCAGGAGTTGGCTAAACGAGAACTCCTCAGCTACTACGGTGGCAATCATCAATAAGAAGCGCTTCTCTGCAGCTCCTATCCTTCTCCCGCCCCTCGCCGAGCAAAAACGCATCGTGGCCAAGCTGGACACGCTGAACGCGAAATCCGCCCGCGCCCGCACCGAACTCGCCCGCATCGAAACCCTCGTTTCGCGCTACAAACAGGCCGTGCTCAGCAAGGCGTTCAGCGGGGAGTTGACGGGGGAGTGGCGCATTCAGAAAAGAGTCAAAGAGCCAAGCATTGGCAAGTTGGATGAGCTACTTTCCGTACCCGTCAGAAATGGATTGTCTGTCAAAGGATCTGATACGCCGCCAGGCTTTCCCGCACTCAAGTTGAGTGCTCTGAGGGCCCGCGACGTCAATCTCGATGATGTCCGCTATATTCCTGTCGATGATTTAAAGGCGTCTCGCTTTCTATTGGAGGCCGGAGATATTCTTGTCAGCCGTGGGAATGGGACGAGATCGCTGGTGGGAATAGCTTCGCTTGTTCCGCCACTGGCGCGACGCACCATCTTCCCGGATACAGCATTTCGTATCCGTGTAGATGTCGCAAAGGCTTTGCCCCTGTGGCTGTCCAGTATCTGGAATGCACCGCAAGTCCGATCCCAAATCGAGCTCATCGCGAAGACAACCGCAGGAATATGGAAAATATCCCAGAAGGACCTAGCGACAATCCAGCTCAATCTTCCATCGAATATAGAAGAACAGCACGAAATCACCCGCCGTATCGAATCCGCCTTCGCCAAAATCGACCGGCTGGCCGCCGAGGCAAAGCGCGCGCTGGCCTTGGTGGGCAAGCTGGACGAAGCGATCCTCGCCAAAGCCTTTCGTGGCGAGCTGGTCCCGCAGGACGAAAACGACGAACCCGCAGAGCAGCTGTTGGAACGCATCCGCGCCGAACTTCAAACGGCCCCAAAAATCAAGCGCGGACGGAAAGCGAAGGCATGACGGTCTAAGAAAGCAAGCTGACAGGTGGCGATTTCGCCTTGAAAGGTGGGCGAGCGCAATCCACATCACCTCATTGCGCTACAAGCTGCTCTCCAGCTTGTTCAGCGGAACGAACACACATAATCCAACCCCATGTAGGGTAAGACAAGAGTTTCCGCCTTGGCACGGACACCGTTGTCCGACCTGACCTCAAAGGCGGGCAGCATACGTTCCTCGATGAGCATTTGCCGGTTCGCGGTTCCTGTGCACACCCTCAAGGCCGAACGGTGACGCGAATGCCAAAGAACTTACTCGGCATTTGACCCTCTCGGCCAAGACAATAGCGGGATAGGGCGGCGGGCACCGATCCCCGGCGAGACAGATCTCAACATTTTCAGCCGATATAGGTGCGGCCAAGGATCGATAGGCACGAACTCCCTTCTTTTGGTCGGGTCGTGTAGACCTTCCGATGACGCCCATTTTTCAGCCGGAAACCTTCCGTCATCGTTGCTCAACTCTTCGGCGCATACTAAGGGTTGGTAAGTCGCGCAGGAGTTGATTTTTTGAGTGTTGCTTTAGCAAGGCAGAGGGTTTGGGGCGTTCACATGGGCGAACATGTTGCCTCTCGTCCGATCGACGACGGCTATGTCGCAATTGGCTGGGGCGAGATGGGGGATCTGCGGCAATACATTGATCGCGACGCTCTAAAATCGGCACTGTCCTCGCACTACCCCGACAAAAAGCCCGGAGCGCTTCCCGTGGACGCCGGGACGCTTTTCAGGTTCTCGAGAGACATCCGCGAGGGTGATATCGTCATTTACCCCTCCAAGCATGACCGTATGGTCAACATCGGGCGCTTTGTTGGCGAATATTTCTATGTGCCTGACGATCGCGACGAATATCCAAATCACCGGCGAGTGCACTGGCTGGGTAGCTGGCCTCGAAACAGCTTTAGCCAGAGTGCTCTGAATGAAATTGGTTCTTTCATTACGCTGTTTTCAGTCCGAGAACACGTTAGCGAATTCCTAGAGAGGATCGGTCAGGTCGTGCCAGAGGCAGGACCTTCAACCGACGACGAGGAGCTGGAAGCAACGGATGACGATACCGCGACCGTCGCGGTCTCACGGCAAGCGGAGCTGACCACCGCAGATTTCGTAATCAGGCAAATTTTTACCAAACTGTCTGGATATGAGTTTGAAGATCTGGTTGCCCATCTGCTTGAGTGCATGGGCTATACCGCGCGCGTGACGCAGCGTTCGGGGGACGGCGGCGTCGACGTGATCGCTCATCGGGACAAACTTGGCTTTGAACCGCCAATTTTGAAAGTCCAATGCAAACGCAAGACAGATCAAATACCGCGTCCAGAGGTTGATCAACTGCTCGGCACTCTCGGTGAAGGTGAATACGGCCTTTTCATTGCGCTCGGTTCATTCAGCCGTCAATCGATCGAGCTCGAA
The DNA here is from genome assembly GCF_032007265.1 of Paracoccus sp. (in: a-proteobacteria). Taxonomy (GTDB): domain Bacteria; phylum Pseudomonadota; class Alphaproteobacteria; order Rhodobacterales; family Rhodobacteraceae; genus Paracoccus. Next base: position 11,412 of record NZ_DALZMB010000068.1, read on the forward strand.
CGCAACCGTCCAAAGCTGCGGCTCATTGACGGCGAGCAGTTTGTGACACTGCTATTGGAACATTATGGGCAGCTTGCTCCGCGCTATCGATCGATCATTCCGCTAAAGCACATCTACGTGCCGGACTTGCAAAGCTGAATGCTCTAGCGTCACCCTTTCTGTAAACAGCCTATGCGGGAGCAAGCAGTGTTTCAGCAGATTATCGAAGCCGTTGGCCTCACCTTAAAGAATGCGATTATTGAAATTGCTGAGGTCCTGACACTTTCCGACAGTCGCCCCGGTCAGATTGTGGGTATGCTCACAGTGATCACATTGGTTCTGGCGGCTTGGTATTTAGTCAGATCTAATCGTCAGCTAAGCGCTTTGCGTTCGTTTGATGATAAGATCAGATCATATCCTGATATTTCGACTTTTGCTGAAGGATACGCCGAATTTAGCCATAGCCTCAAAGCCAACTCGCGCGGCCGCGGTCCGAAGAATGCCGTTTTCGAGGCTTTTGAAGAATATAGCGAAACGATCGTTCTTGATGACCTCGATGGTCCGCCGCAACTTCGCAATTCGATTCGTCCCGCGTCATTTTTGAACGTCGAGGACCTGGGATTTGGCCCCGGTTTCTTTCGTATTCTGCCGAATACACTTGTGTCCGTCGGTCTTTTGCTGACCTTTCTTGGCCTCGTAGCCGCCTTGCATCAGTTCTCACAGTCCATGACTGCCGAGGTCGGTGGAATGGACAAGGCGATGCAAAGTTTCATGCAGATTGCCTCTGCGAAGTTTATCATGTCGTTGGCTGGCCTGGCATGCTCAATCGTCTTCACCTTCCTTCTTCGCACCCGACAGAACAAGATTGATGCCGCCCTGCGTCGGCTATGCCATGGAATTGAGCGTCGGCTCGTGTTTGTCAGCTTAGAGGACATTGGTTTTCGGCAACTTCGCGCGACGGCAGAACAGCGTGACCACCTGCGCGAGATCGGCATGGGGATGGTCGCAGAGTTGCAGCGCCCCCTTGAGGCACTTCCGGAACAAATTACTGGTGCAATCGCCGCCAAGATGGATCCGATTTTCGAGCGAGTGACGTCAATGGGGACCAGTAGCATGGAGGGCCTTGTCGGTGATCTCTCGCAGCAACTTTCCCACTCTGTCGGCAATGCCCTCACCCGTGCGAGTGAATCCTTGGGCGAGGCGACCGATAGGATCAGCCTCATGGTAGATCGAATGGGCGCCACCAACACGCAGGCGGGAGAAGGCTTGCGCGACGCGCTTGGTCAAATGGCTCGTGCAATGTCAGAGATGCGCAACGAAGTGGCTGCTGGTGGCCGAGCTGCATCTGCGGCCATGAATGAAGGGGCCGATCGTCTTTTGTCGGTGATGAACGACACTCTCACGGCCATCAAAGACAATACTGGCCAGGGAGCCGAGGCTATGAGGACTGCGGCCGAGCAAATGCGCGGCGCCGCCGAGGGCTTCCGGGACACCTTGAGTAGCGCAAGCGAGGAAAGCGCCAAGGCCGCTCAGGATCGCATGGCCCAATCCGCCACCTCGGCGGGCCAGGCTATCGAGAGCGCAGGGCAGTCGGTGTTGGCAGGCTTCACGCAAGCTAGCACCGAGCTTGCCAAGCTGGGTATCAACATGGGCAGTGTGATTGGTGACGAACTCTTGTCGCGGTTGCAATCCGTCGGATCGCAGCTTGAACATCTAGCCGACGCTGTGCAACGCGGTGCTTCCGGTGCGCAAAGTGCAGCCAATGGCCTTAGTTCGGGGGCTGACGCCATCAACGGTGCCTCGGAAGGATTCCGTATCGCCAGCCAAGCTTTGACTGTGGCCACAGACCCAATTCGTGCATCGCATGAACGTATCGAAGTCAGTCTGCGCCGAATGGGCGATGTTGTTGAAACGGTGTCCGAAACACTCATGCAGAACTCCGCTTCTGTCGCCGAAAATGCTGCACATGTGCTTGATGCGGCTCAAACGGCATTGGGCACGGAGCGCGAAGGGATCCGCCGCAATCTCGAAGCAACGCGTGCTGCAATTGCTCAGCTTGCCGAGGAAGCCCAGAAGCTCGACCAGATTGACGTAATGCTTGGCCGCGCGTTGACACAATACAACGCCCAGTTGGAAGCCGCCTTGGGTTCGGCGCGGGATCACGTGGGCGAGATGCGCGATGCACTGGCTCCCGGTCTTGATACATTGAAAAGCGTTGTGGAACAGGCTGAAGCTTTCCTACCGCGTCAAGCGCGGGCCCGCGTATGAGGGCTCAGGGCAGACAGTTACGCCATGAGGAAGAAGAAGAAAGCGCCTTCGTCTCGATGACGGATATGACGGTTGGCTTTCTGTTCATCATGATGATCCTGCTGGCTTTCTTTGCCAGTCAGATGCGCGACCCCGACGCCGTCCGGAAGGAAGAACACGAAGCGGTCATAGCCCAGAGGGATAGTTTCGAACGCGAACGCGACAGCTTCCAGCAGGAGCGCGACAGATGGAAGGCTCTGGCCGAGGAGCTTATGAAAAAGGTCGACCAGCTTGAGCAAAGATTGGCCCAATTAGTGAGCGATCTGGCTGACCGGGATCGGCACATTGATGATCTTGAGCGACAATTAGCAGAGCTCCGGAAAGTCGATCCGCTCGAGGCATACCTTGCTCAGGTATCTCAGGTTCGCCGGTTGGTTCTGACCCGATTGCGGGACGCCATTCGGGCTGACTTTCCGGACCTCCAGGTCGAGCTTAGCGAAGAAAGTGACGCGCTGCGGTTTCAGGGCGAGGGATTGTTTGCTTCAGGCCGCTCGGATCTGGCGATCGACAAAGAGGAAATCGTTTCCCGTCTGGCCCACCGTCTTGATGAGGTTTTGCCGTGCTTTACACTTGGGGCGAACTCACGATTTGATACCTCCTGCAATCCCGGGTTTGTTATGGTCGAATCCGTCCAGATTGAGGGTCACACCGATAATGTCGGCACCGACTTGGTGAACCGCTCGCTCTCTGCAGCGAGAGCGAACAGTACCTTTTTCGCGATGACGGGAGCCGCAGGGGAGATCATGCAACACCTGAATCTGAAGCGGCAACCGGTGCTTTCAGTTGCCGCATACGGCCCGGACCGTCCTGTTGCGGCCAATGACACACCCGGAGGTCAAGCGACAAATCGGCGTATCGACCTGCGATTCATCATGGTCACACCTCAAGATACTGACGGTATCAAAGTGATCCGTGAGGCGCTCGAAATGACGGGAGCCCATCAATGAACCATGTTCACGCCGCAAGTTCGGGCGCACGCGCATTGCTAGGGCAAGTGACCCAGTTGCGAGTGCGCGTCCTGCCGCCGCTTGACCAGATCCGGCGTGCGGTCAATGCCATTCACGCCCGCTGGCCCGATGCGGTTCATATACCCGAAAATCAGGACCGTGAAAAACTGGCACTGGAAATGCGTCATCGCGTTACCACTTGGGAATGGGAGGGCGTTACAACGCAGCGTGTAAACTCTGCGGCCGTAGCGGTCTTCGATGAAGATCGCTGTGACAGGGCGGATCTTGCACCGGTCCGTGACTTTTACATCACCGAAATCGAAACACGCGAGGCGGGCGCTTTTCTTGACGGAATGGTCGGTGTTTACCTCGACAGCTTCAGCCCAGGAAGTGCGCATACGGATCGTCTGGCGAGGGCCTTGTCACTTCGCAGCAACGACCTTGGAGATCGCCATCGCGGTTTGATCGAGGCACTGCCCGACCTATTTCGTCCAGAGACGGCCCCCGCGCGCCTTGCGCAGATCATGGCGGAGGCAGAGGACGCCTATACCCATCTACGGGAGGTGGGTCTCAGCCGCCCGCATACCTCGGGCCTAGCCAAGGCCGCCCATCCCGAATTTATCAAGCGCCTCGCGCCGGATCTGGCTGACACCGCCGCGCGTCAAAAGCTGTTGAATTGGCTCACGCCAACCAATGGTCCTGCGCTTCAATTCGGAGCTGGCCCCGCAGTCGAGGCCCTGCTCGCCGTTTGGCGCGATCGTTCGCCTCCCGATAGCCTTCGCAACGAGTTGAGCGAAACTATTATCGCCGCTTGGCGCGATCCGCGATTGCATACCGGTGGCATCTGGTCCGGCTTCGACCCGGCCCTTAAAGGCATCTTGCTCCGATGGCTGACTCATCAGGACATGAAGTTTTTTTGCGACATGGTGACAGCGACGCAGAACAGCCACATGTGGCCGCCACGCCGGGATTTCTGGTTGAAGCTCTATAAGGACGGGGTGATCGAGGAGGCTTGGGTCGCCTTTGGGTCCGAGGCCCGCGAGTACGCAAAGCGAAACATGCTGAGTGGTGGAAGAATTGATATGAACCGTCGGTTCGGCCGGCAGCTTGACCGGGGGGGAAGCACTTCGCTGCTTATCATGCGGATTGGCAACAAGCTCGTCGTTGACGGCTGTCACAGCTACAAGACGCATATCTTCCGCAACGACGATCCTAAGGCCCCAAAGCTCTATAGAGCCGACTATTATTGCGACGACATCATGCGCGCATCGCGCAATTCCAAGCCGCATATCTCCATTTACAACTGGTCTCAGTGGGTGCTTCAGCATGTCTGACAATGGGCCTGTTCACGTCGTTTCCGACGATCACATCGAGATTCGCTTTCCATCAGCAAAGCAAGGTTTGATCTCGCGCCTGATCTCTAGGTCGGCTCCTCGGAGCTTTACCGAGTTGTCGCTTGGTGATCGCGATTTGCTCTTTGCGATTGGGGACCTACGCGCTTGGGCAGATGTCCGTCCGGACGACATCGACATCACTGCAGATCATATTAGTCTCTCACACGATGCGGCAGCAAACCTTTCGGCTCAGTCAGCAAACGCACTTGGCCTTCCGCCTGTCGTTGATCTGATGCTGAAGACTGATGTGACGGGCGTTCTCGGTCGACCCGATTTCAGGCTGAGTTATGAGTGGTGGCGGAGTGGACGGCGCGAATATGCCAAACGCAAAGGAGCCATCCTCACCACCACGGATGGCCCACGTCGCTTGCCGCTGTGGATGAAGCGAGCAATTGACCTTGCCGATGATTTCGACGCGGCGCGCCCGATGGAGGAACATTGGCGCGTCTTGGCTGAGTTCCGGCGAGCACTTGAACCCGAAGATGCGGCTGAAACCGAGATGCCCGCCAATCGCGAGATGGCGGGACTCGCCATGACCGCTTTTCTGCGCGGTCTGAAGATTTTTACCGCTGATCGCTTCTCGATTTCTCCGGATGCCGGGCTGAGGCAATTCGACATTCTTCCTTATTCTCGCCAAAAGCTCGAAGAGGCTGGCCTGAGCGATAATGCTTCAGAGGTTGACGCCGAACTCAGTGGTGAGAGCCTAGCCGTTTTTCAGTGGCGATTGAATGAGCGGGGCGCCTGTCCCGCCTATCAACTCGGAAACAACTCCTATCTGGTCATTGATCGTGGTGCTGCCCCGATCCTTAAAGAAATGTTGCGCGTCCAGAAGGCTCCGCAAGAGGAGCGGCGAGCCTTCATCGAGAACCCACAATCATTCATTTCCCAAGCCGTGAGCCGCCACCTCGAACAAACAGGCGCCTTTGAAGGTCTTGATGACATTGCACGCGAAGAGATGGTCGAGGCCATTGCCGCGGGGGGCTTGATTGAAAGCCGCGAATATTCCGAGCGCGTAACGGGGGTTGTAGTTTATCAGCGACCCAGCCTGATGAGCGAGGGAAGCGGCACCACTTGGCTGCCGGAGGACTTTGTCCGACATCTGGCCGAGACCATCTTGGCTATGCCCGATCCAGAGCTGCACAACCTCCGCGACAAAATGGTTGCCGCCCTTGAAGGCAGCACCGAAGCCGTCACCGAGATCGGTGGTGGCCAAGTGCAGGTCACGCCAGCGCATCTTGAGGCTGTCACGGGTGAAATCGAGCGACGCGAGACGCAAGACGCGCCCGAACAAATCGATGACCCGATTGACGAAAAGCAAGGGCCGCTCATCCTTGATACCCTCGACAATTCGGTCGATCTCGTTTGGGAGGCCCAGCTTTCACCCCGGACGCCGCTGATTCCGACCTCCCTGCCAAGGTCAATTGTTACCCCGCTTCATCAACACCAACTCGAGAGCTTTGATTGGGCGGTCCGCGCATGGCGGGCCGGACTGCCAGGCGTCTTGAACGCAGATGAACAGGGGCTGGGAAAAACCCTTCAGACCATCGCTTTTCTGACTTGGCTCAAAGAGCAAATGAAGCAACCAGCGGCCTCGCATCGGGGGCCGATCCTGATCGTTGCCCCAACCTCGCTTTTGCGGAACTGGGAGCAAGAGGTCGAGATGCACGTCGAGGGACGCGGCTTCGGGTCGCTTGTCCGTCTATATGGAAGTGCGCTGAGTTCACAAAAGCGCCTCGGCACCCACGGCACCGAGACACAGTCGGGACTGCCCCAGTTGGATCTGGAATGGCTTGACGAGGCATTCGAAGACGGGCGGGCGCATCGGTATTGGTTCCTGACCACCTATACGACTCTGGCCAACTATCAACACTCACTTGGCCGCGTTCCCTTTTCCGCAATGGTCATGGACGAAATCCAAAACATCAAGAACCGGACGACACTTGCCTCACGCGCGGCCGAGGCCATGAACGCCGACTTCCGTCTTGGCCTGACCGGAACACCGATCGAAAATGCCGCGATCGACCTCTGGACCATCATGGATCGGATCGCCCCAGGATGTCTGGGGTCCGGCGCTGAGTTTCGTGGGCGATATGCCGTGCCGGACGCCGAAAACATGTCGGAACTCCACGGACGGATTTTCAAGCCACGCGGCGACGTTCCCCCGCTTGGCTTGAGGCGGCTCAAGGACGAAGTTGCGCGCGATCTGCCTACGAAAAGCCGCTTCCTGCACCCGCGGCTCATGCCGCGCATTCAAGCGGAGGTTTATGACCTTGCCCAATTGAAGCTTGCCAATAGCGGGTCTGGTGGTGCGCTGCGGATGTTGCATCACATCCGGTCGGTCTCAGTGCACCCGGGCGATGCCGAAACAACCTCGCCCGATCAGTTCATCGCGAAAAGCGCACGTCTCGATGCGGTCATCGACATCCTTCACCGGATCAAGGCGGCGAACGAGCGCGCGCTCGTCTTCATTGAGCATCGCGACATGCAATTCCGCTTTGCGGAAATCATTCGGCACATTTTCGGGCTCACCCGGATTGATGTCATCAATGGCGATACGCCCATTCCTCGAAGGCAAGAAATCGTCAATCGCTTTCAAAACCATTTGCAGGCTGACGGCGGCTTCGATCTGCTAATCCTCGGCCCAAGAGCGGCCGGGACCGGTTTGACGCTAACCGCCGCCAACCACGTTATCCACCTATCGCGCTGGTGGAACCCCGCCGTCGAAGAGCAATGTAACGACCGTGTGCACCGGATTGGTCAAAGCCGCCCGGTGTCTGTGCATATTCCGATGGCATTGCATCCTGAGTTGGGCGCGCAAAGCTTTGACTCCCTCTTGCAAAGCCTAATGCAGCGCAAGCGCAGGCTCGCCGAGCAAGCCCTTTGGCCCATGGGTGACAACGACTCAGACATATCGGGTCTGACCGAGGCTTTAACCTCTCCGACGCGCGGGCAATACAGCGTGATCGCCGACAGTATCGCAGAGCAGTTCCGCCGCGACGGCCTGACGCCGACCCGACCGGATGCCTATGGTGCATACAAACTGAACTGAAATTAGCAGATAGAAGCGATATCATGAGCATCACGCGCGGCCTAGTTATTGATAACCCTTGGATCGGCCATATTCTCGCCGGTCGTAAGGACTGGGAAATGCGCTCCCAAGCCACAGCACATCGCGGCTGGTTCGGGCTGATCCGCAAAGGTAGCGGTCAAGTTGTCGGGCTCGCTCGGCTTGTGGATTGTGGCGCTTCCCTCAGCCAGTCAGAAATGCTCGCCAGTCATGATCACCACCGCATCCCTACGGATATGATCTTACGTGGTGAGGTTGCGAAATGGATCATTCCGTGGAAGCTCGCCGATATCATTCCCCTTGAGAAACCGGTTTCTTACGAGCATCGATCGGGCGCCGTGACCTGGGTCGTATTCACCAGTGAGGTATCGAAGAAACTTGAGCGCATCGTTGATGAGCTCACCTCGGAAGTTCAGCCATCACCGCCGACACGAAGGATCGACCAGGTCGAGACGAGATTCGGATCCCAGGTTGTCGCTAGTCATGCGACGGTTCCTTTGGCATCAACGGCCACCCCGGTGCTTCCGCTCCCAGAGTTGCCTCGCAGGGTTGTCGGGCGAAGCATGCTCACCGGCGGGAATATTCGAAACAATCACATCAATCTTTCAACATTCCTCAAGGAGTTTCCAAGCGATGTGATTGGTGGGGCGAATTCCGGACGGGTCGCCCCGAAGCAACTGCTTATCGATTGGGGTGGGCCCCAACATGTCATGACAGACATCGACGGGACCAAGTCGATCTTTAGAGGCCGAGGCTGGGTTCGCCGGTTTCTTGCCGCTTCCCTTGCCAAAGAGGGCGACGTTGTCGTAATCGCCGAGACCGAGCCATATCGTTATGTCGTTTGGTTAGAGCGTCGAAACTCGTAGGCATTAACTCAGCAATCTGACTGTGAAGCGAGCGAATTGTCTTCAAATGGCGCGATGTGAGGGTTGCGCACATTTTAGCTCAGCTTCGATCTTGCGGATCAGAGTAATATAGGCCGAGAGGAGGAGGTCGAGCTTCTCTGGATCGTCGATCGACTGAAACCCAGGCAGTTCGAAACTCGAGATCGCGAGCCTCGCAGCGGGCGTTCCAAGCTCTCTGGCAGGCTGCCCTTCCACGGCCTCGAAAATCTTCCCAAGCCGATACCACCTACTGATCGTGCGGGCCCAGCCAGCCGCACGATCAAGCGCAATCAGGCGCGAACTCGTCATTGAGGTCGTCCCAAGTTTGGGATGGTCCGTGACCTCACCCCAAAGCACCGGCATGTTCCGGTGATCAAGCATCTGACGCCAGAACGTCATGCGTGGTGATGCGGACAGCTCTGCCGCTGTAGGTTCGCGCTCTGCGGCTCGGATGGCATCAAGCGCTCTGTTCAATTGCCTGGACTGATCAGGAGTCATCGCATGTTCCTTCGCTCTTAAGGGTTGAAACGGACGCGATCTTCGTCGGGCAACGCTGCCGCAGGGGATCTGTCCGTCAGTGAATCATAGGCATTTGTTCGAGATCGGCAGCGCGTTGCAGCATACGTGTCGCCACACGAAGGCTGGGCTCATGCCCGCGCAAGGACGGATGCCCGAGGGCCTCGAGGATGGCCTCGATTGCCGGTGAGGACAGGTTTCGCGCTTTGCCCTGTCTTCGAATAAACCCTTCCAGTTCCGGCGCGGTCAGGTTCCTCAGACGGATCGGCGGACAGCGATTGAGAAGCGGCTCGGGCAGCCGCCTGTAATCATTGCTCGTCAGCACCCAGATGATCCAACTCATGTCGCAGCGAACCTGAAAATAGGGGCAGGTCCATCTCGTGGCCGTCATTTGCTCAAGAAGAGGAAGCATGGATTCGGCCAATCCGAAGGAATGGCCCTTCTGCGAGGTCACTGCCCCTGCTTTTTCGACCTCATCGACGACGATGACGGGGTTCGCGATTCCAGTTTGCAGGACGGTTTCAATAACCCGGCCGGGATAGGCGCCACCCCATCCCCTTTGTCCGCCAACCAGCCCGAAGCTCGCATTCTCACTCGTTGCCTCGACGACGGTGGTCGGAAGGCCAATCAGATCTCCCAGGAGCCTGGACCAATGACTCTTGCCAATTCCCGGCGGACCATCGAGCAGCAGCGGCGGAACGCGCAACCCGAGCCAACCTTCGCGCACCGACCGGCGCATTGCGTGCCAAACGACCTCGGTCGCCGGCGCCATCCAGGGCATCTGATCATGCAGGGTAGCCGCAAGTTCATCGGCACGATGTTCGGTCGCGATGGTGATCAGTTTGACACCATGCTCAAGGTTCTCAAGTCGTTCACGATCCTCTTTCCGCAAGTGGCTGAGGCCGCTGGCCTTCTCGCGAAGCTCAAGAATCCGTTTGGCACGTCGGTTAAGTTTCAGCAGGTCCTTGGTTCCGAGATAGCAGCCGTCTGGCACCTGCGGAACGAGCGCAGCATCGCAATTGCCTGCTGCTGGATCGATCGCCGAGCCTCGAGGACGCTGTCGAAGGCTCTTTAAGTGGAGTTCGAACCGCTCCTCCAGCGCTGACCTGGTTTCGCTGCGATCAAAGAAGCGGGCTTCGAGAAACGGAATTCTGGACACGATGAGATGCCTTTCAGACCAAGCTCGATCGCCGGCCTCCGAACAGGAGGCCGCAGACGCGAGCTGCGTTTCAGGGTTCAGATGAAGACAGGCTTTCGCGTATTTCGGGCTGAGACCTGGGTCCAGTCGATGCCTTCGAACAGTGCCTCGAACTGGACCTTGCTGAGAACGACCGGCTCGGTCTGGCGCTTTGGCCATTTGAACTGGCCGCCGTTCAGGCGCTTGACCAGCATCACGGTCCCGGTGCCATCCCATACCAGCAGCTTTAACCTATCGGCCCTCTGCGAACGGAATACATAGATCGCGCCGCAATAGGGATCGAGGTCAAAGCTATTGGCGATGTGGGCCGACAAACCATCAATGCCTTTGCGGAAATCGATGGGCTCAGTCGCCAGAAAAATGCGAAAATTGCCTGCAGGAGAGATCAAAGTGCAGCCCTCACGGCTCAAAGGACCTCTGTCAGATGGTCGACCGGATAACCGGGCTCTATGGCGATTTCAGCGTCACCGATCCGGATCCGGCAGGCCATGGTCTCGCTTTCAGCAGGTGCATCGAATGGAGGCTTGCCTTTCGAAACCTGTGATGTCGGTGGTAGCACCTCGACGAAGCTGACTGTGTTGGCCTGGCTGGAACTCCCGCGTTTGACCCAATGAGCGACCAGCGACTTGTTCGCGCCAAGCTCTTCCGCAATCTCGCGGATGCCGCAGCCTGCAGAGATCCTGTCGAGCGCCTTGGCACGGAGCTCCTCCGGCCACCTCCTACGCCCAGCCACCACCGGGACGGCAATGCCCCAAACCGTTTCGACTTTGTCCTGAACCCCAATGTCCAGCATGATCACCTCCTTTTCCAAGGTGATCACAGTATCTCTAAGCCATTGATTCATTGAAACATGGGGTCTTTACACCGCTTACAAAACATGTCTCGCTGACCCCGAACGCCCGGCAGGCCAGCGCAATACTGACCCCCTTCTGCGCCACCGCTCTCACGGCCAACTCGCGGCGTTGAGCTGGCC
>NZ_DALZMB010000069.1:0-22024 GCF_032007265.1 Paracoccus sp. (in: a-proteobacteria)
GCAGCTGGTCAACACGCTTGGCGCTTGGGTCGCGCAAAAGGGTCTGCGCCAGTTTCGTCTGGCCGAGACCGAGAAATACCCCCATGTCACCTTCTTCCTGAATGGTGGCAAGGAAAGCCCCGAAGCAGGCGAAGACCGCTTCATGCCCGCCAGCCCCAAGGTGGCAACCTATGATCTGCAACCCGAAATGGCGGCAGCTGAGGTTTCAGAACGCTTGGTTGGCGCGATCGAGGCGGGCTATGACCTGATCGTGGTCAATTACGCCAATCCCGACATGGTCGGCCACACCGGCAATCTGGCGGCGGCGGCTCTGGCCTGTGAGGCCGTGGATCAGGGCCTTGGGCAAATGCTTGCCGCGCTGGACCGTGTGGGCGGCGCCGCCGTGATCATCGCAGATCACGGCAATTGCGAAACCTCGATCGATCCGGTGACGGGCGGCCCGCATACCGCCCATACCGTCAATCCGGTGCCGGTGATTGTGCATGGCGGCCCTCAGGGGGCCACGCTGCGCAGCGGACGCCTGGCCGATGTCGCGCCAACGGTGCTGGATCTGATGGGACTGGATCTGCCTGCCGAGATGACCGGCCAAAGCCTGATTGTTCGCGCATGAGACTGATCGCCCCGCTTTTTGCTTTGTCGCTGGCGGTGGCCCAAGCCCCCGCCCTTGCCGCCTCTCCGGTCAATCAGGCCTCGGAAGAGGCGGCGGCAGCAGCTGTCCAGCTGCGCGAAGCCACCGCACGCCTGGATGCCGCCCTTAGCGCCAACGATCAGGTCGTCGCCCTGACCGAGATGATCCGCGCCTATGAAAAGGGGCTGTCGGCCCTGCGTTCGGGGTTGCGCCGTGCGGGTGTCCGCGAGCAGCAGATCGTCGCCGAATTCGACGCGCGCCGCGACCGCCTTAGCCGGGTTTTGGGCGTAATGACCGCGATGGAGAAATCCCCCGAGACCGCCTTGCTGCTGCACCCCGCGGGGCCAGAAGCCACGGCACGCTCGGGTATGGTGCTGAGCGCCATCGCCCCCGCCCTCAAGGCCGAGGCAGATGGGTTGAACAGCCAGTTGCGCGAAATCCAAACCGTGCGCGCGCTAGAAGAAAGCGCCGCCAACACCCTTGCTCAGGGGTTGGGCGAGGTGCAAGAGGCACGCCGCCTGCTGGCCAGCGCCGTCACCGACCGCTCGAACCTGCCCGTTCGCTTTGGCGAAGACCCCGAAGAGCTGAAGCTTTTGGTGCAATCGGCCGATACGCTGGACAGCTTTGCCAATGGCATCATCGGCATGGAAAAAGACGTCGGCGCACCGCTGGCCGATTTCGAAGGCGCGCAGGGCAGCCTGCCTCTGCCGGTGGTCGGACGCATCTTGCGAGGCTATGACGAACCTGATGCCGCGAATGTGAAGCGCCCCGGTTTGGTCGTTGCAACCGTGCCCGCAGCGCTGGTCACAACCCCTTGGCCGGCCACGATCCGCTATCGCGGTCCCTTGCTGGATTATGGCAATGTGACAATACTTGAGCCAGCACAGGGCTATTTGCTGGTATTGGCAGGTCTGTCCCAGGTCTTTGGTGAGGTTGGCGATGTGCTGGCCGCCGGAGAGCCGGTGGGCCTGATGGGCGGAAAAGAAGGCCCGGCGCAGGAATTCGGCATCGGTTTTGTGCAGAATGCTGCAAGCGGCAATGATGCGGACCTGACGCAGACACTGTATCTTGAACTGCGTAAGGGCAAGGAAACACTGGACCCGGCAGATTGGTTCGTGATGAATCCGATTGTTGGTGACACAGGTCAGGACGGAACGACCGAATGAAACACTATCTTCTTGCAGGGGCTATCGGCACTTTGGCTGGCGCTCTGGTAACGACCCAGCTTGCCGCGCCTTTGATCGCGCAGGAAGCCGGAAAAGAGGCATCGGTCTATGAGCAGCTTGATCTGTTCGGCAATGTTTTCGAGCGTGTACGCGCCGATTACGTGGAAAAGGTCGACGATAAAAAGCTGATTGAGGCCGCCATCAATGGCATGCTGACGTCATTGGACCCGCATTCCTCGTTCCTTGCTGCCAAGGATTACGAAGATATGCAAACCCAGACCCGGGGCAGCTTTGGCGGCCTGGGAATCGAGGTTGGCCAAGAGGACGGCCTGGTCAAGGTCATCTCGCCGATCGACGACACACCCGCCGCTGAGGCAGGCGTGAAGGCGGGCGATTTCATCACCCATGTGAACGGCGAATCGCTGATGGGTCTGACGCTTGACGAATCGGTCGAGAAGATGCGCGGCCCGATCGGCTCGGAAATCACCATCACCATCCTGCGGGAAGGTGAAAAAGAGCCCTTTGACATCAAGGTCGTGCGCGACACGATCAAGTTGACGGTCGTGAAAACACGCGTGCTTGATCATTCAATCGTACTGCGTGTGACGACCTTCAACGACGAAACCATGTCGACGCTGAAGTCCGAGTTGGAAAAAGCCGTCAAAGAAGCCGGCGGCATGGACAAAGTCCGTGGCTTTGTACTGGATCTGCGCAACAACCCCGGCGGCCTGCTGAACCAGGCGATCGAGGTTTCGGATGCCTTCCTTGACAAGGGTGAGATCGTCTCGACCCGTGGCCGCAAGGCCGAAGACAGCGAGCGCTGGAACGCGAAAATGGGCGATCTGGCACAGGGCAAGCCCATGGTCGCCCTGATCAACGGCGGCTCGGCTTCGGCGTCGGAAATCGTGACGGGTGCTTTGCAAGATCACCGCCGCGCGATTGTCGTGGGCACGAAATCCTTTGGTAAGGGTTCGGTTCAGACCGTGATGCCTGTCACGGCGGACAGCGCCATCCGGCTGACCACCGCGCGCTATTACACCCCTTCGGGCCGCTCGATCCAGGCGCTTGGCATCAACCCCGACATCATCGTCGAGCAGCCGCGCCGCGCTCCGACGGATGAGGCGGATGCCGACAAGCCCAAAACCGCCTCGAAATTCACCAATTCCGAGGCCGATCTGCGTGGCGCGCTGAACAATGATGCGATCAGCGATGAAGAGCGCAAGCAGATGGAGGAAGAGGCCAAGCAAGTCGAGGCCACCGCCAAACTGCGCGACGAAGATTACCAGCTGGCTTATGCCGTTGATATTCTTAAAGGCCTGTCTGCGATCGACTTTGACGCGCGCGCCGTACCCGAGGGCGCAAAACCCGCAGTGACCGGCAAGGACGCCACCACTGAAGGGGCCAAGGTCGAATGAGCAGCAACAGCGAACGGGTCGGCCCCAAAGGGCTGCCCTACCGTCCCTGCGCGGGGGTCGTCTTGATCAATGATGCGGGGCTGGTTTTTGCCGGGCACCGCATCGACAACCCTTCGGATGCCTGGCAAATGCCGCAGGGGGGGATCGACAAGGGCGAGGATCCTCGTAGCGCGGCCCTGCGCGAACTGACCGAAGAAACCGGCGTATCTGCCGATCTGGTCGAAGTGATCGGTGAAAGCCCGGATTGGCTTTACTACGACCTTCCCGAAGATCTTGTCGGCAAGATCTGGAAAGGAAAATACGGCGGTCAGCGCCAAAAATGGTTCCTGATGCGCTTTAAAGGGCAAGATAGCGACATCAGTATCGACACCGAGATTCCCGAATTCGACCGCTGGCAATGGACCTCGGCCACAGAGCTGATCGAAAAGATCGTGCCCTTCAAGCGCGAGGTTTATGCCCGTATCGTTGCGGATTTCGCGCCGCATCTGGCCTAAGAAATCGGGCCACAAACGCCTGATATGCAACCAATTTGCACCAGTTTTACCAAGGCCCGCGTCAAAAACGCGGGCCTTGCTGAATGATCTTTGTGAAAAAGCGGTCCGGATCTACCCTTCCGGGTATTCACGCAAATGTCCTCGCGTGAGATCGTGACAGGGAGCAGAGAATGGAACAAATTCTTGCACAGGTGATCGGGGGTGCCCTAGGCGGCACGGCGACCGGAAAGGCCGTCAAGGACAGTGACATGGGCGGGCTGGGCAATGCGATTGTCGGGGCTCTGGGCGGGCTGGGCGGCGGCCAGATCTTGGGTGGATTGCTAAGCTCTGGCACGGCGGCTGCGGCAAGTGGCATCGATCTGGCCGCGATGGCCGGAAATCTGGTCGGTGGCGGCGTCGTAGGCGCAATCGTTCAGGTGGTCGTGGGCATGATCGTGCGCAAGATGCGCACCTGAGCCATCGGAAAAATCCAGCGAATAAAAAAGGCGGCCCATCTGCCGCCTTTTCCATGATCATGCAGTGGTTCAAGGCCCCCAGCGTTCCAAGGGCCTGACCAAGCGTTAGCGGCGCAGCTGATCCAGCAGGATCGACGTCGGATAGCCATCCGGCGTGACCCCGATCGAGCGCTGATAGCTTGCCACCGATTCCATCGTAGCCGAGCCGAACAGCCCGTCGATCTCGCCCTGGTAAAAGCCCTTTTGCATCAGGCGACGCTGGATTTCCTCGCGCTCGCCGGTCGATAGCGTGCGGTCGTTGCGCGGCCATGCGCCCTGAATGCCCGAACGGCCCGCAATACGCTCGCCCAGATAAGCCACGCCAAGCGCGTAGTTGTCCGAGTTGTTGTAGCGAAGGATCGAGCGGAAGTTATCCAAAATCAAGAAGGCCGGACCGCGTGCCCCGGCTGGCATGATGATCGAGCCATTGCCGCTGGGAAGCGCGCCACCGCCCATGCGACGCACGCCTTGCGACGACCAATCGCCGACCGACTTGCGCGTGCCTTTACCAACCTGCTTCATGTTGAAATTCGCAGGCAGCTGCACTTCGGCACCCCAGGTCTGCCCGCGCTGCCAGCCATTGCGCGCCAGATATGCCGCGGTCGAGGCCAGCGCATCGGTCGGATCCTCGGACCAGATGTCGCGCCGTCCATCACCCGTGAAATCGACGGCATATTCCAGATAAGAGGTCGGCATGAACTGGGTGTGCCCCATCGCGCCGGCCCATGAGCCGACCATATGTTCGGGGTCGGTATCGCCCGCCTGCAAGATCTTCAGGGCCGCGATCAGCTGATTTTGGAACATCTCGCCGCGGCGCCCATCATAGGCCAAAGTCGCCAGCGACGGGATGATCTGCATCTTGCCACGGTTCGCGCCATAGTTGGATTCCATGCCCCAGACGGCCAGAACCACCTCGCGCGGGACGCCGTAGCGGGATTCGATCGCCGACATGGTGCTGTTAAGCTGGGCCGCCTTCTGACGGCCAGTGGTGACGCGGACCTCGGAAACTGCGCTGTCCAGATACAGCCAAACCGGACGCGAGAACTCGGCCTGTTTGCGATCCAGACGGATCACATCGGGATTATAGCGCGCAATCCGCATCGCACGATCATAGGTCGCATTCGAGACCCCCGCCGAAAGGGCACGTGCGCGGAAGCTTTGAACGAAACGCTGCAGACCCGCCTCGTCGCCTGCCGAGGCTTGCGGGATCGGGGCAATCTGCACCGGGCCGGGATTGGCCATGCCCGGACCACGGTTCAACGCGACGCCGCAGCTTGAAAGAGTACCGATCATCATTGCCGAAATGGCAAGGCGCGTTAGGGAAATCGTCATGTCACTGCCTGTCCGTTTGTTGCTTTTGGTTGTTTTGCCATAAGTCTAGCCGATGCCCCAAAGCATGAATAGGGAGAGATTTCCCCACCCCATCCCCATCATCGCTTTCCCGCCCAAAGCGGCAGCGCCACCCCAAGGACATTCGCGCCAACGGCCCGCTTCTCAGCCCAAACCAAGGCCTGCGCGCAGGTTATTCCTGATCGTCGTCGTCATCCTCATCGTCGTCGTCACGCTCCATCGGGCCGTAAAGCGGCTCGGCCTGAGCCACGATCACCGAATTTTCCGCCAAGGCGCGATCCATCAACTCGCGCTCTTCTGCGGGGATCTCATGCCCCTCGGCCAGACGCTCCTCTAGGGTGCCGTGACCTGTGACTTCGATCGGGTTCAGCCCGGCCTGCTTGAGAATGGCCACGGTTTCGCGCACGGCCTCTTCTTCGTCCTTGCCCGAGGCATAGATCAGCATCGCCCCGCCCGTTGCATCCTTGGGCAAATTGTCCTCGGCCGAGCGGCCAAGTTCGATGAGCAGCGTATAGACCTTGTGTTCTGCCATGATTTTCCCTTCCTTGTTGCGCAAGCTTATTTCCCGAGGGAGGCAAAGAGGCAATGAGCAAGAGCTTGAAGCGCGTCAATTCCGCGTTGGAAGCCGCGGGCGTGAAGGTCGAGGTCCGCGAAATGACCGAAGGCACCCGCACCGCCGAAGATGCGGCCCGCGCCGTGGGGTGCCATGTCGATCAGATTGCGAAATCCATCATCTTTCGTGGCGAGCATTCAGGCCATGTCGTGCTGTTTCTGACGGCAGGGGGCAATCAGGTCGATCCGGTCAAGGCGACTTCGATTGCAGGCCAGCCTCTTGGCAAGGCCTCGGCCGAACAGATCCGCGCCGAAACCGGGTTTGCCATCGGCGGCGTCGCCCCGGTCGGGCATCTGTCCGAGATCACGGCCTATTTCGACCCAAAGCTGCAAGACTTCACCGAGGTTTGGGCTGCGGCAGGCACGCCGCGCCATGTTTTTGCGATTGCCCCCGATGATCTGTTGCGCATCACCGGCGCAAAGATGGCAGATTTCACCAGCTAAAGCCGCGCCATGCCATTCTAATGTGGCGTGGCTATCACCATGGGCTGTCCCACCCTCGCCTGCGCAGATTGTCGCAGGCGACTGTTTTTGCGTGGCATTTTCTTGTCGATCCCGGGGCGGAAATATAGGTCCAGACCTCCATCATCAGGAGAAGCCATGGAACGTCTGATCGAACGCAGCCTTTTTGCCAGCCGCTGGCTAATGGCGCCAATGTATATTGGGCTTGCCGCAGCTTTGGCTATTCTCGTCTGGGTCTTTCTGGCCCAGCTCTGGCAGTTTACGCAGACCATTCCCATCATGACCGTAGATGACGCGGTTCTGGGCGTGCTGGCGCTGATTGACCTTAGCCTTGCCGCCAATCTTTTGCTGATCGTGATTTTTTCGGGCTATGAGAATTTCATCAGCCGCATGGATATTGCCGACCACAAGGATCGCCCCTCGTGGCAGGGCGAAGTCGATTTCACGGGTCTCAAGCTGAAACTTGTCGCCTCGATCGTGGCGATTTCGGGCATCCACCTTCTGAAAGTCTTTATGGATGTCGGCAAGTATACACCCGAAAAAATTAAGTGGATGGTTACCATCCATCTGGTCTTTGTTGTCTCTGGGGTGCTTTTGGCGGCGATGGACTGGATCGCAAACCACGGCAAGACGCTGAAAAAAGCCAAGGGCTAAACAGGTAGCCTGGCAAAGGAAAAACCCGCGCAAGGCGCGGGTTTTTTTCTTTCCTCATCAAGTTCAGGCCGTTCTGCGCTAGCGCGCAATCGCCCGGTACAGCCAGATCAGGATCACTGCGCCAATCAAGCCTGCCACACCTTGGGCCAACCAGCTGCCGGCTTGGGTATAAACGCCAAAGACACTGAGAAGTGCATTGGCCACAACCGCACCGACAATACCGATGATCACATTGGTGATCAGCCCAGTGTCAGCCTTCATGATGATGCTGGCAATCCACCCGGCAAGGCCGCCAACGATGATTGCAGCAATCCAACCCAGTCCTTGCATGACGGATACCTCCTCGCATGCGTTCACGTTCGAAAGCATAACTCGGAAAAGCCCAATTGGTTCGCACACTTGTCATGCGCGAACCAATTTTTTTTACGATCGTGTCAGTCGCGCAGCAGTTCGTTGATCGAGGTTTTGCTGCGGGTCTTGGCATCAACCCGCTTCACGATCACCGCGCAATAAAGGTTCACACCATTCTTGGACGGCAAGGAGCCTGCGACCACAACCGAACCTGCCGGCACTTCGCCATACATGATTTCGCCGGTTTCGCGGTCGACGATCTTGGTCGATTGGCCGATAAAAACGCCCATGCCAAGGACCGAGCCTTCGCGAACGATGACACCCTCGACGACCTCGGAACGGGCGCCGATAAAGCAGTTGTCCTCGATGATGGTCGGGCCTGCCTGCATCGGCTCGAGCACGCCGCCGATACCGACGCCGCCAGACAGGTGCACATTCTTGCCGATCTGCGCGCAAGAGCCGACCGTGGCCCAGCCATCAACCATCGAGCCCTCATCGACATAGGCGCCGATGTTGACAAAGGACGGCATCAGAACGACGCCCTTGGCGATATAGGCCGATTTGCGCACGATGCTGCCGGGAACGGCACGAAAGCCAGCGTCACGCCAGCGGTTCTCGCCCCAGCCTTTGAACTTGCTGTCGACCTTGTCCCACCAGCCGGCGTTTTGCGGGCCGCCTTCAAGGATTTCCATATCCTTCAGGCGGAAGCTCAGCAGAACCGCCTTTTTGGCCCATTGATTGACATGCCAGTCATTGCCGCGTTTCTCAGCGACACGCAAAGTGCCGTTGTCCAGTGCCTCAAGCGTGGCCTCGATCGCCTCGCGGGTCTCGCCGGTGGTGGCGGGGCTGATCTGGTCGCGGACTTCCCAGGCGGCTTCGATTGCGGTCTCAAGCGCTGCATCGTTCATGACAGGCCTTTCTCTCGGTTGGAAACTGGGTTTATCGGGCTATAGTCATCGAAGAGTCTCTGTGCAATGTGCGGCGGCTTGACGTCAGAGGTTTGTCAGAGGTTTCGATGACTGAAGAAGAAGAGCGCAGCCACACGTTCCGCGGTAGCCACGAGGACGTGAAGGCCGTCCATAATACGCCTGACACCCCCCAGACACGCGCGCCCGCCTATCGGCTGGCATTTGTCGATAATGATTTCATGCTGCGCGAAGAGCTGCGTCCGGTTCGCCTGCAGCTTGAACTGCTCAAGCCTCAGATGATCCTGGATGAGCGTGGCATCGACTCGACTGTCGTGATGTTTGGTGGCGCACGTATTCCGGCCCCTGAAAACATCGCGGATGCGCGCACCCCCGAACTTGCGGCCCTGTCGAGATATTATACCGAGGCCGTCGATTTCGCGCGGATGATGACCGAACGCAGCCTGCGCACCTATGGCCGTGATTTCGTCATCTGCACCGGCGGCGGTCCCGGCGTGATGGAGGCAGGCAACAAAGGCGCGCATCTGGCGGGCGGCCAATCCATCGGCCTGTCGATCGTGCTGCCGCATGAGCAGGCGCCCAACGCCTATGTCACGCCCGATCTATGCTTCAACTTCCACTATTTCGCGATCCGCAAAATGCATTTCCTGATGCGCGCTCGTGCGGTCACGGTTTTCCCGGGTGGATTTGGCACGCTGGACGAGATGTTCGAGGCCCTGACCCTGATCCAGACCGGACGCATGAAAGGCGTGCCCTTCTTGCTGTTTGGCCGTGAGTTCTGGGAAAAGGTCATCAACTGGCAGGCTTTGGCAGATGCTGGAACCATCAGCGCCGAAGATCTGGATCTGATCCACTTTGTTGAAACGGCACAGGAAGCGGTCGAGATCATCGATCACTGGAAAACGCCCTGCGCATAGTATGGCACATTGCAACGCCATCAGGCGCGGCCCCTATTCGCGGTGATAGGGGCTGCCCGCCAGAATGGTCGCGGCGCGGTAAAGCTGCTCGCTTAGCATGACCCGGACCAGCATATGCGGCCAGACCATTTGGCCAAAGCTGATCGCCAGATCGGCGCGGGCGCGTAAAGCGGGGTCGATCCCGTCTGCACCGCCGATGATAAAGCAAACATCGCGCGCCTGATCGCGCCAGCTGCCCAGACGTTCAGCAAATTCCGGCGAGGTCAGCTTCTGGCCACGCTCGTCCAAAATGACAAGCGCCGCGCCATCAGGAATGGCGCGGAGCAACAGCTCGGCTTCGGCGGCCATGCCACCACCGCGCTTATCTTCGACTTCGATCAATGTGACGGGGGGAAAGCCAAGCGCCCGGCCCGTTTTCGAGAAACGGGCCAGATAGTCAGAGACAAGCTCGGCTTCGGGCCCTTTGCGCAGCCGACCGACTGCGGCAAGGACAAGACGCATGATGCTTAGTTCGGCGCGCTATCTGCCGCATGTTCAGCGCGAACGCTGTCCAGCGTGGCCGAGCGCAACGAATCTGCCGGCATCCACATTTTTTCGAGCTGATAAAACTCGCGCACTTCGGGGCGGAAGATATGGACGATGACATCGTCAGTATCAATCAACACCCAATCGCCGGTGTCTTTGCCTTCGATCCGCACAAGGCGCCCGAAATCCTGCTTAAGACGCTCGGCCAGTTTTTCCGCGATCGAAGCGACCTGCCGCGACGAACGGCCCGAAGCGATCACCATGTGATCAGCCATAGCCGAGCGGCCGCGAAGGTCGATGGATACGACATCTTCGGCTTTATCGTCATCTAGTGAGGCGAGAACACGGGCCAATAACTGATCGCTGGTCAGCTCTTTGGACGGTGCGGCGGTCGCTGCCGGCTCTGCGGCAAGCGATACGGGACTGGACAGGGGTCATACTCCGAACAAAGCGCCGATTTCCCCGGCGCAGGGCAATCTTAAAGATAGCATGATTTCGGGTTTTCTCAATGCCCCGCCAGCGGTTCTGTCAAATCTGCACCCTTGCTTTGCCTCACCATCCCTATGTCAAGGCACCGCCAAAGCAGTGGCCAGCCGATCCAAATCCGGCACGATCTTTGGAATCGCTGGGAAATCTGCAACCTACGCAGGCCAGCGCCGCAAGAATGGGGTCAGAATATCATTGTGTCTTTTACGCCCATTGCCACGCAGAATCTTTGCCACTTTGCAAAAGATCTGTCGAAGTTTTCACTTTTCTGCCCAGAAACGCCCCCGTTTCACCTCCGTTTTGCCACCCAAGAGTTGATATTTGTTTAACGCGCTAATCCCTCAGGTTGGGATTAAGGTCGAAAACCGGTGCCTCGCCTTCTTGAGGCGCAGGCAGCATGCGCACCTCCATCTGGGGATATGGCAAGCTGATGCCGTTTTTCTTGAACGCATCCCACAGCGCCAGAAAAACCTGTCCGCGCACGTTGGTCAGCCCCGCCGTCGGGTCCGAAATCCAGAAGCGCAGGACATATTCGACCGAACGCTCGCCGAAATTGGTGATCCAGCAGACCGGGGTGCGCTGCGCCAGCACACGCTTGACCGTCAGCGAGGCATTGATCGCAATTTTGGCGACCTGATGGGGGTCATCAGTATAGGCGGTGCCAAAAGTCAGATCGAGGCGCACGAAATCATTGGTATGAGACCAGTTGACCACCTGCCCGGTCACCAGATCCTCGTTCGGGATCAGGTATTCGCGCCCGTCTCGAGTAACGACGCTGACGTAGCGCGCACCCAATTCCTCGATCCAGCCAAAGGTATCGCCAATGCTGATGACATCGCCGGGCTTGATCGATTTGTCCAAAAGGATGATCACGCCCGACATCAGGTTTGATACGATCTTTTGCAAACCAAAGCCCAGACCCACGCCCAGCGCACCGGTAAAGACGGTGAAACCCGTCAGGTCAAAGCCGGTCGCGCTCAGGCCGATCACCACAGCCAGGCTGATCAGAACCACCTGCATCAACTTGGCCGTCAGCACCTGCATGGCTGGCGAA
The DNA here is from genome assembly GCF_032007265.1 of Paracoccus sp. (in: a-proteobacteria). Classification (GTDB taxonomy): domain Bacteria; phylum Pseudomonadota; class Alphaproteobacteria; order Rhodobacterales; family Rhodobacteraceae; genus Paracoccus. The sequence continues at coordinate 11,535 of NZ_DALZMB010000069.1, forward strand.
ATGTCGGAATTCTTGGCCAGACGTCCCGTCACCAACCGCGAAAACCAGCGTGCGATCGAAATCAACAGCACCGTCAGCACCAGCGCCTTTAACACGGTCAGGGCCGAAAGCCGAAGATCGCCAAAGCTGATGGCCACACTATCAAGCACGGTCGAGGCCGGCGCGAGAAAGCCCAGAAAATAAAGCGTCACCCAGATCCAGGCCGCCCAAGTGACCATGCGGCGCAGCAACCGGTTGCGAATGACCCGCGCCACGAAGCCGACCGCCGCCCAAGCCGTCGCAATCATCGCGGCCACCGCGATCAGCTGACTGCGCGAAGGCCAGGTCAGATCGCGCAGGATGGCGACCAAGATCCATGCCAAAACTGCGAACAGAATCACCCGCAGCCTTTGCTGGAACAAGATGCCCAAGCGCAGCTTCCACTTTGGCCAGCCCTGCCGCATCCGCAGCCAGCCCGTCAGGCGATGAGACAGCGGCTTGGCCAGAACATGGGCGATGATGAACAGGCCGGCGATTGCCATCAGCTGGTTCAGCCGCCACGGCAGCATCATCCCTTTGGCGAAAAGCCAAATTTGCTGCCACAATGCCTGCGCGGCTTCAAACACATCCGGTGGAAGCTGGTCCATTTGCCCTCCCGATCCTGGCAGCATCTGACCATTGCCGCACATTATCGGCAAGAGCTGCATGGCACACGGATCGTTTACAGATATTGCGCGATAAGGCGATCCGGCTTAAATAATCTGTCATGCGAGGATTTATCTACTTCGACATTCACGATCGCGCCCGCCTTCCGGGCCGTTTCTATGGCGAAAGCCTCTCGATTACCGCCCGACTTTGATCGGAGGCGGGCACGTTAGACGTGCCATCGCCGCAAGCTGCGGCACTTCAGTTTCCCAAGCTACTCTTTGAGAAAGAGACAGCCATGACCGGCAACACCAATACGGGCGCTCCCCGTACCCTCTATGACAAGATTTTTGACGCCCATGTGGTCGATCGTTCGGATGACGGGACCTGTATCCTGTATATCGATCGCCATCTGGTCCATGAGGTCACCTCGCCTCAGGCGTTCGAAGGGCTGCGCATGACCGGCCGCAAGGTCCGCGCACCGGAGAAAACCATTGCCGTGCCGGACCATAACGTCCCCACCACAGCAGATCGCGTGAATGGTATCGAGAACCCCGAGGGCCGCATTCAGGTCGCCGAGCTGGACAAGAACGCCCGTGATTTCGGCCTGAACTATTACCCGATGAGCGACATCCGTCAGGGTATCGTGCACATCGTCGGCCCCGAGCAAGGCTGGACCCTGCCCGGCATGACCGTGGTTTGCGGCGATAGCCACACCGCCACCCATGGCGCTTTTGGCGCATTGGCGCATGGCATCGGCACATCCGAGGTCGAGCATGTTCTGGCGACGCAGACGCTGATCCAGAAGAAATCCAAGAATATGAAGGTCGAGATCACCGGCAAGCTGCTGCCGGGCGTGACCGCCAAAGACATCACCCTTGCCGTCATCGGCAAAACCGGCACCGCCGGGGGCACCGGCTATGTCATCGAATATTGCGGCGAAGCGATCCGCGATCTGTCGATGGAAGGTCGCATGACCGTCTGCAACATGGCGATCGAAGGCGGCGCTCGCGCTGGTATGATCGCCCCTGACGACAAAACCTTTGCCTATTGCATGGGCCGCCCGCACGCACCCAAAGGCGCGGCTTGGGAAGCTGCCGTCAACTGGTGGAAGACGCTGTTCAGTGATGAAGGCGCGCATTGGGACAAGGTCATCACCATTCGTGGTGAAGACATCGCCCCGGTCGTGACTTGGGGCACCTCGCCCGAGGACGTGCTGGCGATCACCGACAAGGTTCCGGCCCCCGAGGATTTCGAAGGTGGCAAGATCGAGGCGGCCCGTCGCTCGCTTGACTATATGGGGCTGAAACCGGGCACGCCGCTGAACGAGATCAAGATCGATGCGGTCTTTATCGGTTCGTGCACCAACGGCCGGATCGAGGATCTGCGCGCTGCCGCAGGCATCCTCAAGGGCAAGCATCTGGCCGATGGCGTGCGCGGCATGATCGTGCCCGGCTCGGGTCTGGTGCGGATGCAGGCCGAGGAAGAGGGTCTGGACAAGATCTTTACCGATGCGGGCTTTGAATGGCGTCTGGCGGGTTGCTCGATGTGTCTGGGCATGAACCCCGACCAGCTGGCACCGGGCGAGCGTTGCGCCGCGACCTCGAACCGCAACTTTGAGGGCCGGATGGGCCGTGGTGGGCGTACCCACCTGATGTCGCCGGTCATGGCCGCTGCGGCGGGCATTGCCGGACATCTGGTCGATGTCCGCAACGTTTTGGCAAAAGAGGTCGCCTGAGCCTAAGCGGGCTGACCGCCCCTTTTGGGCAATGTCACCCGCAACAGGGCCAGCGCGTTCAAAGCAATCATGAGCAAGCCAGCGTTTTCAAAGATAAAATTCACGGAAACGCTGGCAATCTCGGCGCTGATCAGGCTGTCCATGTGATGAAAACCCACGGCGCGCACCATCACAAAGGTCATCAGAACGAACAGGCCCATAAAGGCCAAAGCGTTCTCGCGCACCTTGCCGCGCATGCTGGCCAGCATCAGGGCGATCACTGTCGAAATGATGACAATCATCGCACCGATGAACAGCTTCTGAACCGTCTGGCGATCTTCGTACCAGCCCTGCACATGCGACAGGCAGCGCCCGGTCGCGGTCAGTGCGGTTTGCAGGTCAAGTTGCTTGTTGATGGCCAAAAGCAGCATCAGCACCGTGATCATCAGCCAAAGACCCCGGCCCTTCTGGCCGCGCAATCGCATCGTCACAGTAAAAGAAAGTGCGAAGCAAACCAGATAGGACAAAACGGTCAGCCATCCGGTCAGTTCAGGGTCGCCAATCACCGGCGTCCACTCATTTGCGACACACCCCCACAACCCGTAGGGGCCAGAACCGTTTAACATCAAAGCACCATAAGTTCGCGCGCCACAGCTATAAACTCTTTATGGCTAACGACAGATATGGCGGCGAGTCAAACACGAGGATAACATGGATAAATTCACCACCCTCACGGGCATCGCGGCACCAATGCCCTTGGTCAATATCGACACCGATATGATCATTCCCAAACAGTTTCTCAAAACCATCCACCGCTCGGGTTTGGGCAAGAACCTGTTTGACGAAATGCGCTATGACGCCGAGGGAAATGAACTGCCCGATTTCGTGCTGAACCAGCCCGCCTATCGCGAGAGCCAAATCATCGTCGCCGGCGATAACTTTGGCTGCGGCTCGTCGCGCGAACATGCCCCTTGGGCGCTGCTGGATTTCGGTATCCGTGCCGTGATCTCGACCAGCTTTGCGGATATTTTCTTCAACAACTGCTTCAAGAACGGCATCCTGCCGATCGTCATGCCGCAAGAAGTGGTCGAAGTGCTGATGGAGGATGCGCGCAAAGGCGCAAATGCCCGCATGACCGTTGATCTGGAAAATCAGACCGTGACCACTTCCGACGGTCAAAGCTTTCCCTTCGAGGTTGACGCCTTCCGCAAGCACTGCCTGCTGAACGGTCTGGATGACATCGGCCTGACCATGGAAAAAGCGCCCAAAATCGACACGTTCGAGGCCGCAATGGCCCAAAGCCGTCCTTGGGTCTAAGTTTGGCCGCCAAGGCAAAACATGCCCGTCACCGCACGCGCGAGGGCGGGTTGGGCAAGGCGGCCTTCTGGGTCGCCCTGCCTGTTTTAATTCTTTGTGCCCCCATGGTCGCGCGGGCAGAGCCCCTGCGGATCGCGACCTTTGCCTCGGATCTGTCGCGCAAGGGGCCAGGATTGCTTTACCGCGATCTGTTGTCGGGCAAAGATGCGCAGATCACGGCCGTAATCGAGGTCATTACCCATGCCCGACCCGATGTCCTGCTGCTGACCGGCATTGATTGGGATTACGACAATCTGGCGCTGAAGGCGCTGGCCGATCAGCTGGCTTCCGCGGGTTTGGACTATCCCTATCTGCATGCCTCACGGCCAAACAGCGGCATGCCGACCAGGCTTGATCTGGACCTAAATGGCAAATTCGGCGAGGCGCGCGACGCCCAGGGCTATGGCAATTTCAGCGGCGAAGGCGGCATGGCGCTGCTGTCGCGCCACCCACTGGGCACGCCAACCGATCACAGTGCGACGCTGTGGCGGGATATGCCGGGCCATATCATGCCCCCGACGACGCCTGAACATGGCGCGGTCCAGCGCCTTTCTTCGGTTGCGCATTGGCAGGTGCCGGTGCTGATTTCTGGCAAGCCGCTGCAGCTGCTGGCCTATGCCGCGACCCCTCCGGTCTTTGATGGCCCCGAGGATCGCAATGGCCGACGCAACCATGATGAGACGGCATTTTGGCTGCAACATCTGCCTCAAGAGGCCTTTGTCATCCTGGGCAACGCCAATCTGGACATGATCGACGGTGATGGTCGCCCCGAGGCCCTGACGGCGCTGATCAAGGCTCATGTCCAAGATCCACGCCCCGCCAGCCCGGGCGGCGCGGCCTATCCCCAAACCGGCAGCAACGCGCGGCACAAAGGTGATCCAGCGCTGGATACGGCCAATTGGCCAGCCGATGGGGCGGGCAATATGCGGGTCGATTACGTTTTACCCGCAATCGGGCTGCCTGTCCTGGATGCGGGTGTGGTCTGGCCAGTGGATGGCGATGCGCTGGCCCCTTCGGTTCAGGCAGCCTCACGCCATCGACTGGTCTGGGTCGATCTGGACTGGCCCTAACTTTGGTCTAAGGCGGCCCCGGCATTGGCCCCTTGCGCGCGGGCGCGGCCCGAAAGTCGCGTGCCCGCCGATCCTTTTGCTTCTGTCGCCCTGTGCTTTGGCCTGGCCCCTGCCCTTTGGCCCGGATGCGACGCTGCCCCCCTGATTCGACAGTTCACAGTTTCGCGGGATCGATTTCTAAGGCGTTGATTGCATGGCATCGCTGTGCGACGTTTTGAAATCTATGCAGCTTTTTGCCACAGAAATGAGGACGACCCATGCGTCTTGTTGTGACCACCGCCGCGCTGATTGCCTTGCCGTTGATGGCTTTTGCCGATGATAAAATCGAAGATAACATCAAGGCACGTCAGGGATATTTTGAAATGCTTTCTGCCAATATGGGCCCACTTGCAGGCATGGCGAAAGGCGAAATTCCCTATGACGAGGCTGCCGCTGCCCAGGCCGGGGCCAATATCGAGACGCTGACCAAATATAGCCTGCCAATGCATTTCATCGAAGGCAGCTCGCTTAGCGATGCCAAAGGCACGGCCGCCAAGCCCGAAATCTGGTCGAATATGCCAGATTTCACGGCCAAATATGCAGCCCTCTCCGAAGCCGCGACCGGCGCCTCAGAGGCCGTCAAAGGCGGGCAGGCAAATGTCGGCCCGGTCGTTGGAAAGCTGGGCGCGGCCTGCAAAGCCTGCCATGACAGCTATCGGCAGAAAGATTAATGGCCCAGATGCCAAGCTCTGAAAAGATCAAGGTCTGGGACCCGCTCTTGCGCGGGTTCCACTGGCTTTTGGCCTTTTTCGTGATTGCGGCATGGTGCTTGGGACAGTTCGGCCCCCTGAAGATGACGCTGCATTTCTGGTGCGGCTATGTCGTGATCGGCCTGCTGGCCTTTCGGCTGATCTGGGGATTTATCGGACCAAGATCCGCGCGCTTTTCCAGCTTTGTGACTGGACCCGGCCCCATTCTGGCCTATCTGCGCGGCTTTACCGCGCGCGAGCCCAGCCACTGGCCCGGTCATAATCCGCTGGGGGCCTTATCCGTGATCGCAATGCTGGCGGTGCTGGCGGCGCAGGTCTCGACCGGGCTGATTTCGGACCCGGATGATTACATCAACGTCGGGCCGCTGGCGAAATATGTCAGCTCGGCGGCGCGCTCCAAAGCGGTTGGCCTGCATCACCTGGGCGGCAGCATCATCTTGATTCTGGTCCTGCTGCATGTCGCGGTGATCCTCTATTATCGCTTCTGGAAGCACGAAGATCTGGTAAAGCCCATGGTGACGGGCTGGAAGGACACCCGCCAGGACTGATCCCCGTTCCTTCAATCCGGCAGAATGAAAAAGGGCGACCCGCGGGCCGCCCTTTTCGCATCAGTTGAACTTGTTGTCGCGTGGGAAGCCGCGCGGGGCCATACGGCCCGCAGTTGCCCGCTTGCCCAGCCACTCGCTCAAATCGGTCTCGCTGCGCGTGCGCCCGGCCGGATCTTTCCAGGACAGCCCTTCGGCCAAGGTGATGCAGGTCGCATCCGACAGCCCGCCGTCCTTGAACTTTTGCAAGCGCACCCCTTTGCCGCGCGCCATCTCGGGCAGCTCATCCAGGGCAAAGACCAGAAGTTTGCGGTTGTCGCCCACGACCGCGACATGATCGCCCGAAACAGGATGGCACAACAGCGCATCGCCGTTCAGAACCTGCTTACCCGAACGGGTCTGCGCCAGAATATCGGCCGAGTTGACGATAAAGCCATCGCCCGCCTTCGAGGCGACCAGATATTTGACACCGTCACGCCATGCAAACATGTCGATCACTGCCGCATCATTGGGCAGATCGATCATCAAGCGCAACGGCTCGCCCATGCCGCGTCCGCCGGGCAGGTTCGCACCGATCAACGTATAGAAGCGGCCATTGGCGCCATAGATCATCAACTTGTCGGTTGTCTCGGCATGGAAGGCCATGAAGGGGCCGTCGCCATCCTTGAACTTGACCTCGGCGTCCAAGGGCTGATGGCCCTTCATCGCGCGGATCCAACCCATTTTCGACAAGATCACGGTGATCGGCTCGCGCTCGATCATGCTGTCCATATCGATCGGGCCAATGTCCTCGGCCTCGGCGATTTCGGTACGCCGCTGCCCGCCCGGCGCCGATTTCCCGAAAAGTTTGCGCATTTCGCGCAGCTGCTCGGAAATCTGCGCCCATTGCAGATTGTCATCGGCCAGCATGGCCTCCAGCACGGCACGCTCGTCAAGCAGCGAGGTCTGCTCGGCGCGCAGCTCCATCTCTTCCAGCCGGCGCAGGGCACGCAGGCGCATGTTGAGAATGGCTTCGACCTGAACGTCGCTCAGGTTGAACTCGCTGGCCAGAACCGCTTTGGGATCATTTTCGTAACGGATGATCTCGATCACGCGATCAAGGTTAAGGAAGGCGATCATATAGCCTTCCAGCACCTCAAGACGTGCCGCGATCTTGGCCAGACGGAAGTTCGAACGGCGTAGCAGCACCTCGCGGCGGTGATCAAGAAAGGCGCGGATCACCTCTTTCAACGAGCAGACACGCGGCATACGCCCGTCGATCAGCACGTTCATGTTCAGCCCGAAACGGACCTCGAGATCCGAGGTACGGAACAGGGCAGCCATCAGCTGCTCGGGGTCGACCGCGCGGGTCTTTGGCTCAAGCACGATGCGGATATCTTCGGCCGATTCGTCGCGAACATCGCCCAGAATCGGAACTTTCTTAATCTGGATCAGCTCGGCCAGACGCTCGATCAGCTTGGATTTCGCGACCTGATAGGGGATCTCGGTGACGACGATCTGCCATTGCCCGCGACCCAGATCCTCGACCGCCCAGCGCGCGCGCAAACGCAGACTGCCGCGACCGGTGCGGTAAGCCTCGGCGATCACGTCGCGGCTTTCGACCAAGACGCCCCCGGTCGGAAAATCTGGCCCCGGCATGATGGAAATCAGCGTGTCATCGCGCGCATCCGGGGTCTTGATCAGATGCAAACAGGCGTCGATGACTTCATGCAGGTTATGGGGCGGAATATTCGTGGCCATGCCGACCGCGATCCCCGACGAGCCATTGGCCAAAAGGTTGGGATAAGCGGCGGGCAATACGACCGGCTCTTCCAGCGTGCCATCATAGTTGGGGCGCATATCGACCGCATCTTCGGCCAGCCCCTCCATCAGCGCCTCAGAGGCTGCGGTCAGGCGCGCCTCGGTATAGCGCGACGCCGCCGGGTTATCGCCGTCGATATTGCCAAAGTTGCCCTGACCATCGACCAGCGGATAGCGCATGACGAAAGGCTGCGCCAAGCGCGCCATCGCATCATAGATCGCGCCATCGCCATGCGGGTGATAGTTCCCCATCACATCGCCGGAAATCTTGGCCGACTTTCGGAATGCGCCGGTCGGCGACAGCCGCAATTCGCGCATCGCATAAAGGATGCGGCGATGCACGGGCTTGAGCCCGTCGCGTGCGTCGGGCAACGCCCGGTTCATGATCGTCGAGAGCGCATAGGTCAGATAGCGCTCGCCAATGGCGCGCGACAGCTGCTCGGAAACGGTGTTTTCGGTCTCGCCCTCGGGGCGGTTCGGATCGTCTGACATGGATTAGTGAATAGGGCCGCAAAGCCAGCCGGTCCAGCGTGATTTTTATGCCATGATTCGTCGCTCAGCTGGGGCCATGCGCGGAACGATGCCCCGATCAGATCGTTATTATGTTACTTTTGGATATCGATCAGGACACTGGCCCGAGCAGCCAGCAAAAAATAGGCCGAGGTCTAACTCTCGGAGGGTTTTCAATGTATCGAGCGATTTTATTGTTCTTAACCGGACTTTTCGTGCTGCTTGCGTTGACCAGCGCCCCTGAATTCGGCCCTGCAACCAGCAGCAAACCATTCAGCGCGACACAGCGCGTGGAAGGGCGGCTGCTGAACTATCCCGTGCATCGCGCAGGTTCTGTGCCCCACCCAGAGGGCGCGCCCGGCACAGCGGATGACGCGGGCATTGTCCGCACCTCGGTCACCAGATAAAGTTGAAAAGAACCGTATTTTCGGCCCTTTTCCGTCTGGAAGCCCATGAAAACTGTCCTGCTGACCGGCTGCTCGTCGGGGATTGGCCAAGATGCCGCGCATTACCTGAAATCACGGGGCTGGCATGTTCTTGCCACATGTCGTCATGAGCAGGACGTGCTTGCCTGCCAGCAGGCCGGGCTCGAGAGCTTTGTCCTGGATCTGGCGGATGAGGCCAGCGTGGCCGCCGGGGTCGATCTGGCGCTGGCTCGTGGTCCGGTCCATGCTTTGGTCAATAACGGTGCCTTTGCCTTACCCGGTGCGGTCGAAGATTTGCCTCGGGGGGCGCTGCGCACGATATTCGAGACCAATCTGTTTGGAACCCACGACCTGACGCGGCGCATGATCGCGCATTTTCGCGACAATGGCGAAGGTCGTATCGTCACGATCAGCTCGGTGCTTGGTCTGGTCGGCATCCCCTGGCGCGGGGCTTATGTTGCCACGAAATTCGCCCTAGAGGGTCTGACCGACGTGATGCGCGTCGAAATGGCCGATACGCCGATCAAGATTTCCCTGATCGAGCCCGGCCCGATCGGCACCGCCATTCGCCTGAAATCGATCCCTCATTTCGAACGCTGGATCGATTGGAAAAACAGCCCTCGCGCCCAGCAATACCGCGACACTTTGCTTAAACGGCTTTACGAACCGGCGGCGAAAAAGGACCGTTTCGAGCTGCCCCCGCGTGCCGTCAGCGAAAAAATCGCTCATGCTTTGGAAAGCACTCACCCGCGCAGTCGCTATTATGTGACGACTCCGACCTATATCTCGGGCATCGGAAAGCGCATCCTGCCAACGCGGACACTGGACTGGTTCGCCCGCCGGAGTTAGGCAAAGGTCATGCACAAAGATCCCCTCTTCTATCTCGCCGCTTTCGCCTGTCTGGTCGTCGTCGTGATTTTGTTCACCGGCATCGGCGGATTTGCCCGCGGAGGCGAATTCAACCGTCGCAATGGCAATCGCCTGATGCGCTGGCGCCTGATCGCGCAGGCCATCGCCCTGGCGGTCATCATGACTTACATCTGGATGAGAGGCGGCTGATGGTCGTTCTGAACAAGATCTACACCCGCACTGGCGATTCTGGCGAAACCGCCCTGTCCAACGGCGAGCGCGTGGCTAAACATGCGATCCGCGTCGAGGCCTATGGCAGCGTGGACGAGCTGAATGCAACGCTTGGCTTGGCGCGGCTTCATGCCGCAGGCGAGATGGCGCAGCAAATCGCGGTCATTCAAAACGATCTGTTCGACCTTGGCGCCGATCTGTCGCGTCCGCGCATGGATCAAGACAGCGACGCCCCCTATCCGGTCCTGCGCATCATCGATGCCCAGGTCACCCGCCTCGAATCGGAAATCGACACCATGAACGCGCGTCTGTCGGCGCTGCGCAGCTTCATCTTGCCTGGCGGCACCGCACTTGCCGCGCATTTGCACCTGTGCCGCACGGTTGCACGCCGCGCCGAACGCGCCGCAACCGCGCTTGCCGCGACCGAGGATGCCAACCCGGCAGCCGTGAAATATCTGAACCGCTTGTCCGACTGGATGTTCGTTGCCGGCCGCATTGCCAATGATGACGGCAAGGATGACATCCTGTGGGTGCCCGGCGCCAGCCGTTAGCGAAAACAGGCGACAAAGCGGCATTCGCGACGGCCTCGGGTCGCTTTTGCCTTGTGCATCTGC
>NZ_DALZMB010000070.1:0-21766 GCF_032007265.1 Paracoccus sp. (in: a-proteobacteria)
AGCGCGTGATCGCAGCCGTCAGAGTGGTCTTGCCGTGGTCAACGTGGCCAATCGTACCGATGTTGACGTGCGGTTTGTTACGTTCAAACTTTGCCTTTGCCATAAGCAGGGCTCCTTAAATTCGCGTGATCTGCATGGAAAGGCGGGGCATCAAACCCCGCCGTCCCGATTAAGCGTATTTTTTCTGGATCTCGTCCGAGATGTTCTGCGGAACGGCCTCATAGTGGTCGAACTGCATGGTGAACACGGCGCGGCCCGAAGACATCGAACGAAGGTTGTTGATGTAGCCGAACATGTTTGCCAGCGGCACCATTGCGTCGATGACGTTGGCGTTGCCGCGGCTGTCTTGCCCACGCACCATGCCACGACGGCTGGTGAGGTCGCCGATGATCGAACCGGTGTATTCTTCCGGCGTCACGACTTCCACGCGCATGATCGGCTCGAGCAGTTTTGCACCGGCTTTACGAAGACCTTCACGCATTGCTGCGCGCGAGGCGATTTCGAACGCCAGAACCGACGAGTCGACGTCGTGGAAAGCACCATCGATCAGAGCGACTTTGAAGTCGATAACCGGGAAGCCTGCCAGCGGACCGGAGTCCATGACCGACTTGATGCCTTTTTCGACGCCCGGGATGTATTCCTTCGGAACAGCACCGCCGACGATCTTCGATTCGAACGAGTAGCCTTCGCCCGGCTCGGTGGGCGTGATGACCAGCTTGATACGCGCGAACTGGCCGGTACCACCGGTCTGTTTCTTGTGCGTGTAATCAATCTCGTGCTGCTGCGAGATGGTCTCGCGGTAGGCAACCTGAGGTGCACCGATATTCGCCTCGACCTTGAACTCGCGACGCATACGGTCGACGAGGATGTCGAGGTGAAGTTCGCCCATGCCCTTCATGATCGTCTGGCCCGATTCTTGATCGGTTTCGACGCGGAAGGACGGGTCTTCGGCTGCCAGGCGCTGAAGGGCAAGGCCCATCTTTTCCTGGTCGGCTTTCGACTTCGGCTCGACGGCGATCTCGATCACCGGCTGCGGGAAGGTCATGGTTTCCAGAACCACCGGCTTGGCCGGATCGCACAGGGTGTCACCCGTGGTGGTTTCTTTCAGACCTGCCAAAGCGATGATGTCGCCTGCAAAGGCTTCTTCGATCTCTTCACGGTTCACAGCGTGCATGACCATCATACGACCGACGCGCTCGCGCTTGCCTTTGGTCGCATTCAGCATCTGGTCGCCTTTTTTCAGGGCGCCCGAGTAAATGCGGGTAAAGGTCAGCGAACCGACGAAGGGGTCGTTCATGATCTTGAACGCCAGCGCCGAGAAGGGCTGATCGTCCGAAGCTTTGCGAGCGATGTTACGCTCTTCCGTCTCGTCGTCAGGCGCAAAGCCCATCAGATCCGGAACGTCCGTCGGAGCCGGCAGATAGTCGATCACCGAGTTCAGCAGCAGCTGAACGCCCTTGTTCTTGAAGGCCGAGCCAGCAAGAACCGGGAAGAACGACATCGACAGCGTACCCTTACGGATCAGCTTGCGCAGAGTATCCTCGTCGGGCTCGGTGCCCTCAAGGTAGGCCTCCATGGCAGCATCGTCTTGCTCGACAGCAAGTTCGATCATCTTGCCGCGCCATTCTTCGGCCAGATCCTTCAGCTCTTCGCGAATCGGCTGGCGGACCCAGGACGCACCAACGTCCTCACCCTTCCAGACCCATTCTTCCATCTTGATCAGGTCGATCGCGCCTTCGAGCTTGTCCTCGGCACCGATTGGCAAAGCAACCGGGCAAGGCGTGCCGCCGGTGCGGTCCTTGATCATGTCGACGCATTTGAAGAAGTCAGCGCCGATCTTGTCCATCTTGTTGACGAACACGATCCGCGGAACCTTGTAGCGGTCAGCCTGACGCCACACGGTTTCGGTCTGCGGCTCGACGCCTGCGTTACCGTCCAGAAGGCAGATTGCGCCGTCCAGAACAGCCAGCGAACGCTCGACTTCGATGGTGAAGTCAACGTGGCCGGGGGTGTCGATGATGTTGAACTTGTGGCGCAGCGCGGGGTCAGCCGTGTACTCGGTGTCCTCGTGCTTTTGCCAGAAGGTCGTGGTTGCTGCGGACGAGATGGTGATCCCGCGCTCAGCTTCTTGTTCCATGAAGTCCATGGTGGACGCACCGTCATGCGTCTCACCCATTTTGTGGTTCTTACCGGTGTAGAACAGGATACGCTCGGTCGTCGTGGTTTTACCCGCGTCGATATGAGCCATAATCCCGAAGTTCCGGTAACGTTCGAGCGGATACTCGCGTGCCATTGACGTTCCTTCCGATTACCAACGGTAATGGCTGAACGCTTTGTTCGCGTCGGCCATCTTGTGGGTGTCTTCGCGCTTTTTGACGGCAGTACCACGACCATTGACAGCATCAGCCAGCTCACCGGCCAGACGCTCTTCCATGGTGTGTTCGTTGCGCTTTTTCGCAGCGGTGATCAGCCAGCGGATGGCCAGAGCCTCGCGGCGGATCGGACGGACTTCGACCGGAACCTGGTAGGTTGCACCACCAACGCGACGCGAGCGCACTTCGACCGAAGGCTTCACGTTGTCGAGGGCTTCGTGGAAGACTTCGATCGGCTCGCGCTTCAGCTTGCCTTCAACCCGCTCAAGCGCGTTGTAGACGATGCGTTCGGCGGTCGATTTCTTACCGTCAACCATCAGGTTGTTCATGAATTTCGTCAGAACCCGATCACCATACTTGGCGTCAGGAAGGACTTCGCGTTTTTCAGCGGCGTGACGACGTGACATCTATGCCTCTCCTTACTTCGGACGCTTCGCGCCGTATTTCGAACGACGCTGACGACGATCTTTGACGCCCTGGGTGTCCAGAACACCCCGGAGGATGTGGTAACGGACACCCGGAAGGTCTTTTACACGGCCGCCACGGATCAGCACGACGCTGTGCTCCTGGAGGTTGTGCTTTTCGCCCGGGATGTAGGAGATAACCTCGAAGCCATTCGTCAGACGCACTTTGGCGACTTTACGCATAGCGGAGTTCGGTTTCTTCGGCGTCGTGGTGTAGACGCGCGTGCACACGCCGCGCTTTTGCGGGCATGACTGAAGGTGCTGCGATTTCGAGCGCTGCACCTTGGGCTGCCGCGGTTTGCGGATCAGCTGTTGGATCGTCGGCATTCGGTTCCCCGTCTTGCTTTCGTCAATACTCGCAGCCTGAACAGACTGCGCCACTTCTCGACAGCGCTTTGTGCGAATCACAAAAAACGCCAAACCCATCCGACCCCAAACAGTAGGGCGGACGGGAATTCCAGAAAATCCGGGCGATAACACCCAAATTTTGACCAATTTGGTTCTGGGTCCCGGAACTGAGACTCTCTCCGGGTGACGGGCGTATAGGCAGATTCCCCGCCCGAGTCAACACCAGCCCCCTGCCCCGGCTAGGTCAAACCGACTTATCGCCCCCCTCTTGGGCCAGCGCATTCAGGGCTGAAAGCTCGATTCCAAAGCGTCTGCGCAAGACATTTTCGAAATTGATGCCCTCATCCTCCAAGGCATAACCCGCCCCAACCGTCTGCGAGTCATTGTCTTGATGCATCAATCGGAAATACATGCGCCGATAGGCCAGCGTGACCGTCGGCATCATGCTGGCGATCTTCCAATGCTCGAAATGGATCGCGCTGCGCGGATCACTTGCGGGCAGATAGATCGTCAAAGCCGCGGTTGCGTGCGAGATGAAGCGGTTCTCAAGCCGCAGCCCGGACGGCTGGACATGGCCAACCACCCCCATCGCATAATCACATGCCAGACGCTGCTTGCGCTGCCACAGATCCTCGAGCGAGCGGAAATCCTCTTTGCCCGAGGCGATATAATCGAATGCCACGGCATCATCGTCATCATGACGGAAATGGCCGATGACATCAGCCTTGGGGTCAATATGCGGGGCAATTGCCTGGGAACAGGCCGCCAGATAGCGGGGCTGTGGCTCGATCAGCGACAGCCTGATCGCGGGAACCTCGGCGGCGATGTCGCGCAGCCAGCCCAGATAGGGCTGTGGCAGGTCCGGACAGGCCATGACGACCAGGCGGTAGTCCGGGTCGGTCTGTCCGATAAGGCAGGGCAAGGCCACTTGCTCGAACCAGTTCCAGCGACGCTGTAGGCGCTGGGGATCGTAGAGCACGGCTTTGCGCTCCTCGATCGTCTGATGCGCGATTTGATGCCCCCCCAGCCCGGCATAGGAAAACCGGCAAAGCCCCAACATCTGCACATGCATCGCAATTATCTCCTTGCGGCACGTCCTTCGCGCCAAATGGCATAAAGGCCCGCCGCCACGATCAGCAAGGCACCAAGTTGGGTCCACACATCAGGCCATTCGCCAAAGATCAGCCAGCCCAGCAGGATCGCCCAGATCAGCGCGGTATAACGGAAGGGCGCAACGAAGGAAATCTCGCCCAGCCGCATTGTCGCCACAACTGTAATTGCACCTACCGCGAACAAGATCGCCGCCAATGCAAGCAAGGCAATCTGGTTCAACTGGGGCATGACCCAAACCTCTTGGGTTGTCAGGATCAGGCTGAAGATCATCACCGCGACCGCGGCATAGATCGCAATCGTCACACTGGGCACCGCCGAGGAAAAGGACCGCGTGGCCAGATCGCGCAGCACGACCATCAGCACAGCCGCCAGCGCCACCAGTGACCATCCATCAAAGGCGTCCGAGCCCGGGCGCACGATGATCAGCACACCGATAAAGCCAATCGCGATCGCGATCAGCCGTCGCGGCCCCAGCCGGTCCCGAAAGACAATCGCCGCGGCCAGCGTCACCAAAAGCGGCATGGCCTGCATGATCGCCGACAGATTGCCAAGCGCCATATGCTGAAGCGCCAAAAGATACAGCATGGTCGAGCCGATCTCGCCGATGGATCTGAGGCACAACGCGGGCAGATCGCGCCGCGCCAGGCGCAGCCTCAGCCCGCCCTGCATCAGCGCAAACCCCACAAGCAAAGGCAGCAGGAACAGGCAACGGGTCAAGATCGACTGATAGACCGGCAGGCTTTGCGTCACATATTTCATGATCGCGTCATTGGCGACAAAGGCCGCTGTACTTAGGATCATCAGCAAAGCCGAGCGGGT
Source organism: Paracoccus sp. (in: a-proteobacteria) (assembly GCF_032007265.1). Taxonomy (GTDB): domain Bacteria; phylum Pseudomonadota; class Alphaproteobacteria; order Rhodobacterales; family Rhodobacteraceae; genus Paracoccus. Next base: position 5,117 of record NZ_DALZMB010000070.1, read on the forward strand.
ATTGTCCGATATCTTGCGCGTGGCGCCCGAGGCAAGTTCTGACGGCCCAGAAGCCCGAAACAGAGACGGCATGGCTGTGCGATTTCCCCCTGCGCTGTGACCTCAAGGCTAGGCCCGTAACCACAGATTGAAAAGGCGCGAGGGGCGCTTGGTGCCTTCCCTTCTGCAATAGATCCGCCCTGTACCTGCCGGGCAACAGATCACCCTGATAAAGCCGCCTGCGCCACCCACAAAAGCCGCAATTCCAGCACCGGACACAGCGATCAGCACGCTGCTGCGAATGGGATGTCTTTGCCAGTTGAACCCCAGTTGGTCGGCCGCGCCCCTTTTGATCACCGCCTCGGCCGCGGGGCGCGCGCATCGCGGGCTGTCGTCGGTGGATCTGCGCCTTGATTTTGAGGCGATGGCACAAAGGAAAAGGCCCGGCAGATTTCTCTGCCGGGCCTTTTTTAGATCAAGCGATGTGATCAGTTGTCGCCGTGCGGTTCGTAAGCCGCAGGTGCAGCCAATGCGGCAGCAGCTTCGGCCTCGTTGCGACGAACCTCGATCACCTCGGCATCGCGATCAGCAGCGATCTTGCGCACGCGCGAGGTCGCCCCACCCGTCCCTGCCGGGATCAGGCGGCCAACGATGACGTTCTCTTTCAGACCGACCAGCTTGTCGCGCTTGCCCTGAACAGCAGCTTCGGTCAGCACGCGAGTCGTTTCCTGGAACGAGGCTGCCGAGATGAAGCTGCGGGTCTGCAAGCTTGCCTTGGTGATGCCCAAAAGCACCGGCTCGCCAGTGGCCGGACGGCCGCCTTTGGCTTCGATCTTGGCGTTTTCTTCCACGAACTCGTCACGGTCGACGTTTTCGCCCTTCAGCAAGGTCGTATCACCGCTGTCAAGGATCTCGATCTTCTGCAGCATCTGCCGCACGATCACCTCGATGTGCTTATCGTTGATCTTCACGCCTTGCAGACGATAAACGTCCTGCACTTCGTCGATCAGATAATCAGCCAGCGCTTCGATACCCATGATCCGCAAGATGTCGTGCGGGGCCGGGTTGCCGTCCATGATATAGTCACCCTTCTGCACGAAGTCGCCTTCCTGCACCGGGATGTGTTTGCCTTTCGGCACCATGTATTCGACAGCTTCCTGACCTTCGTTCGACGGCTCGATCGAGATGCGGCGCTTGTTCTTGTAGTCCTTGCCGAAGCGCACATAACCATCGATTTCGGCGATGATTGCGTGATCTTTCGGGCGACGGGCTTCAAAGAGTTCGGCCACACGCGGCAGACCACCGGTGATGTCCTTGGTCTTGGCGCCTTCACGCGGGATACGCGCAATGACGTCACCAGCACGGACATCCGCACCATCCTCGATCGACAGAACGGCGTCGACCGACATCGGATAGCTGATCGGGTTGCCCTGATCGTTGCGAACCGGTTCACCCTGCGCATCCATCAAGATGACTTCAGGCTTCAGATCATTCCCTTTGGGCGCCGAACGCCAATCGGTCACGATCTTCTGGGTCATACCCGTCGCATCATCGGTCTCATCGCGCACCGAGATGCCTGCGATTAGGTCGACAAAGCGGGTCGTACCGGCCTTTTCAGCGATGATCGGCAGGGTATAGGGGTCCCATTCGAACAGCTTGTGGCCACGGGTCACAGCCTCACCATCGCGCACGAACAGCTTCGAACCATAGGTCAGCTTATGCGTCGCCAAGGCTTCGCCTGCGCTGCCCATCACGTGAAGCTGCATCGAGCGGCTCATGACGATCAGCTCGCCATTCGCGTTCTCAAGCAGGCTTTCGTTCTCGAACTTGATCGTGCCGTCTTGTGCAGCAGCAAGGAACGACTGCTGACCACCCTGAGCAACACCGCCGATGTGGAAGGTCCGCATCGTCAGCTGGGTACCCGGCTCACCGATCGACTGTGCAGCGATAATCCCGACAGCTTCACCGATGTTGACCAGCGTACCGCGTGCAAGGTCACGGCCATAGCACAGCGCGCAAACGCCATCTTCGGCTTCACAGGTCAGTGCCGAGCGGATGCGAACGGTCTGAACGTTGGCCTTTTCGATCTCGTCGGCCTTGCGCTCGTCGATCAGCTCATTGGCTTTGACGATGATGGTATCTTCGCCCGGAACCATCACGTCATCAGCCGCAACGCGACCAAGGATGCGCTCAGACAGCGGGCTGACGACTTCACCATCATTGACCGCAGCCGAAGCCGTGATCGCGCGATCGGTGCCACAATCATGCTCGCGCACGATGCAGTCCTGCGCCACGTCAACCAGACGACGGGTCAAGTAACCCGAGTTCGCGGTTTTCAGTGCCGTATCGGACAGACCCTTACGAGCGCCGTGGGTCGAGTTGAAGTATTCAAGAACGGTCAGACCTTCCTTGAAGTTCGAGATAATCGGGGTCTCGATGATCTCGCCGTTCGGCTTGGCCATCAAGCCGCGCATCCCGCCCAGCTGCTTCATCTGCGTGACCGAGCCACGAGCCCCGGAGTGGGCCATCATATAGACCGAGTTCGGTTCTGCTTCCGAGCCGTTGTCATCGTATTTGGTAGCCGAGATCGTCGACATCATCGCATCGGTGACGCGGTCGTTACATTTCGACCACGCATCCACGACTTTGTTGTATTTCTCGCCCTGAGTGATGAGACCGTCCAGATACTGCTGTTCGAACTCTTTGACCTGGTCCTGAACCTCTTCGACGATGGTCCATTTGGTATCCGGAACCACCATATCGTCCTTACCGAACGAGATGCCGGCGCGGAATGCCGAGCGGAAGCCAAGGCCCATGATCTGGTCACAGAAGATCACCGATTCCTTCTGACCGCAGTAGCGGTAGACGGTGTCGATGACGCTTTGGATGTCTTTCTTACGCAGCAGACGGTTGACCAGCGAGAAAGGCGCTTTTGCGTTTTTCGGCAGCAGCGCACCCAGACGCATCCGGCCCGGAGTGGTTTCGAAGCGCACGATGACTTCGTTACCATTCTCGTCAATCTGCGGAAGGCGCGCCTGAATCTTGGCGTGCAGATGCACCTCGCCGGCGGCGAGCGCATGTTCGACTTCCTCGAGGTTGCGGAAGGCCATGCCTTCGCCCTTCATGCCTTCGCGCTGCATGGTCGTGTAGTACAGACCAAGCACCATATCCTGCGACGGAACGATGATCGGCGCGCCGTTGGCGGGCGACAGAACGTTGTTCGTCGACATCATCAGGACGCGGGCTTCCAGCTGGGCTTCCAGCGAAAGCGGCACGTGAACAGCCATCTGGTCGCCGTCAAAGTCAGCGTTGAACGCCGAGCAGACAAGCGGGTGCAGCTGAATGGCCTTGCCTTCGATCAGGATCGGCTCGAACGCCTGGATGCCCAGACGGTGCAGCGTCGGCGCACGGTTCAAAAGAACCGGGTGCTCGCGGATGACCTCGTCCAGGATATCCCAAACTTCGGGACGCTCTTTCTCGACCAGTTTCTTCGCCTGCTTGACCGTCGAGGACAGGCCCTTGGCTTCAAGACGCGAATAGATGAACGGCTTGAACAGCTCGAGCGCCATCTTCTTGGGCAGACCGCACTGGTGCAACTTCAGCTCGGGGCCGGTCACGATGACCGAACGACCCGAAAAGTCGACGCGCTTACCCAAAAGGTTCTGACGGAAGCGGCCCTGCTTACCTTTCAGCATATCCGACAGCGACTTCAGCGGGCGCTTGTTGTTGCCCGTGATGACGCGGCCACGACGGCCGTTGTCGAACAAAGCGTCGACCGATTCCTGCAGCATCCGCTTTTCGTTGCGCACGATGATATCGGGCGCGCGAAGCTCGATCAGGCGCTTCAGACGGTTGTTGCGGTTGATGACGCGGCGGTAGAGGTCGTTCAGGTCCGAGGTCGCAAAACGGCCACCATCCAGCGGAACCAGCGGACGCAGTTCCGGCGGGATGACCGGAATCACGGTCATGACCATCCACTCGGGGCGGTTGCCCGATTCAAGGAAGCTTTCGACGATCTTCAGACGCTTGATGATCTTCTTCGGCTTCAGCTCGCCCGTTGCTTCTTTCAGCTCTTCGCGCAGATGGTCCGCGGTTGCAGCCAGATCGATATTGGCCAGCATTTCGCGAATGGCTTCTGCACCGATGTTAGCGGTGAAAGCGTCGGCGCCGAACTTGTCCTGCGCGTCCATATAGTCTTCTTCGTTCAGAAGCTGACCATAGGACAGATCCGTCAGACCGGGTTCGATCACGACGTAGTTTTCAAAGTACAAGATCCGCTCAAGATCGCGCAGCGTCATGTCCAGCATGAGGCCGATCCGGCTGGGAAGCGACTTCAGGAACCAGATATGCGCAACCGGCGCTGCCAGTTCGATATGGCCCATACGCTCGCGGCGTACTTTCTGAAGCGTGACTTCGACACCGCATTTTTCGCAGACGAGGCCGCGGTATTTCATGCGCTTATATTTGCCGCAAAGGCATTCGTAATCTTTGATCGGGCCAAAGATACGTGCGCAGAACAGACCGTCACGCTCGGGCTTGAACGTACGGTAGTTGATGGTTTCGGGCTTCTTCACCTCGCCGAAGGACCAAGCAAGGATCTCTTCGGGCGAAGCGAGCGAGATTTTGATCTCGTCGAACTGGCGCGGAGAGGCCAGCGGATTGAGAGGGTTGTTGGCGAGTTCCTGGTTCATCTCATTTTCCTGTTCAGAGGGCGCGGGGGAAGGAATGGTGCGCGACGGGCGCGCACCTTACGGCCGGGGCCGTTATTCCTCATCCTCCGCATCCAGGAGTTCCATGTTGAGGCCCAGACCACGGACCTCTTTCACCAGCACGTTGAACGATTCCGGCACGCCAGCCTCGAAGTTATCGTCACCTTTGACGATCGATTCATAGACTTTGGTACGGCCAGCAACGTCATCCGACTTCACCGTCAGCATTTCCTGCAGGGTATAGGCGGCGCCATAAGCTTCGAGAGCCCAGACTTCCATCTCACCCAGACGCTGACCACCGAACTGCGCCTTACCACCCAGCGGCTGCTGCGTGACAAGCGAGTAAGGCCCGGTCGAGCGTGCGTGCATCTTGTCGTCGACAAGGTGGTGCAGCTTCAGGACGTATTTCATGCCCACGGTAACCGGACGCGCGAATTGCTCGCCGGTGCGGCCATCAAACACGATCGACTGACCCGAGGTGTCAAAACCGGCACGGCGCAAAGCGTCGTTGATGTCGGCTTCTTTGGCACCGTCAAAGACCGGCGTCGCAATCGGAACGCCCGCGCGCACGGCATCAGCATGCTCAAGCAGCTGCTCATCGGCCATATCGGCGAAGGTGTCGGTGTACATTTCGTCACCGTAACCGTTTTTCATCGCCTCGCGCACAGGGGTCATATCGCCATTGCGGCGATAGTCCTGCAACGCTTCATCGATCTTGATGCCCAGACCGCGTGCGGCCCAGCCCATATGGGTTTCAAGAATCTGACCGACGTTCATACGCGACGGAACGCCAAGCGGGTTCAGCAGCAGGTCGACCGGGGTGCCGTCAGCAAGGAAGGGCATGTCTTCGATCGGAACAACCTTCGAAACCACACCTTTGTTGCCGTGGCGACCAGCCATCTTGTCGCCAGCCTGAAGCTTGCGCTTCACCGCGACAAAGACTTTGACCATCTTCATCACGCCCGGAGGCAGATCGTCGCCCTGACGGACTTTCTCGACCTTGTCTTCGAAGCGGGCCTCAAGTGCCTTGCGCTGCGCGTCGTATTGCTGGTTCAGCGCCTCGACTTCTTTGGCGACATCTTCTTCGCCGACAGCCAGCAGCCACCACTGACCACGCGACAGCGTTGCCAGCAGATCATCGTTGATCTCAGCACCCGGCTTGATGCCTTTGGGGCCTTTGACCACGGCTTTGCCCGAGATCAGCGACTTGAGACGCGCGTAGATGTTGCGATCAAGGATCGCCATCTCGTCGTCACGGTCGCGTGCCAGACGCTCGACTTCTTCACGCTCGATCTGCAGCGCACGTTCGTCTTTATCGACGCCGTGACGGTTGAAGACGCGAACTTCGACGATCGTGCCATAGGCACCCGGCGGCAAACGCAGCGACGTATCGCGAACATCCGACGCTTTTTCGCCGAAGATGGCGCGCAGAAGCTTTTCTTCCGGCGTCATCGGGCTTTCGCCTTTGGGCGTGATCTTACCGACCAGAATGTCGCCCGGACCAACTTCGGCGCCGATATACACAATGCCAGCCTCGTCGAGGTTGCGCAGTGCTTCTTCGCCGACGTTCGGGATGTCGCGGGTGATTTCTTCCGGCCCCAGCTTCGTATCGCGCGCCGCCACTTCGTATTCATCGATATGGATCGAGGTGAATACGTCATCGCGGTGGATGCGTTCCGAAATCAGGATCGAGTCTTCGTAGTTGTAACCGTTCCACGGCATGAACGCGACGACCACGTTCCGGCCGATTGCCAGCTCGCCCTGATCGGTCGAAGGACCGTCAGCGATGACCTGATTTTTCACGACACGCTCGCCCACTTTCACCAGCGGACGCTGGTTGATGGTCGAGGATTGGTTCGAACGCTTGAACTTGCGCAGACGATAGATGTCCACGCCCGCATCGCCCGCACCCAGATCTTCGGTCGCACGGATAACGATACGCTGCGCATCGACCTGGTCGATGATGCCGCTGCGACGCGCCATGATCGCTGCACCCGAATCGCGCGCAACCGTTGCTTCCATGCCGGTGCCCACAAAAGGAGCCTCGGCGCGCAGCAGCGGAACGGCCTGACGTTGCATGTTCGAGCCCATCAGAGCGCGGTTGGCGTCGTCGTTTTCAAGGAAGGGGATCAGAGCCGCAGCAACCGACACCAGCTGTTTGGGCGAAACGTCGATCAGATCGACGGCATCCACCGGGTTCAGCATGAAGTCGCCCGCCTGACGGGTCGAGATCAACTCATCAACGAAATTGCCATCCGCATCCAGCGTCGCGTTCGCCTGAGCGACAGTGTGACGCATTTCCTCGGTGGCCGACATATAGACGACGTCATCGGTCACACGACCTTCGATCACCTTGCGATAAGGCGTTTCGATAAAGCCGTATTTGTTGACGCGTGCAAAGGTCGCAAGGCTGTTGATCAGACCGATGTTCTGGCCTTCCGGCGTTTCAATCGGGCACATCCGGCCGTAATGGGTCGGGTGAACGTCGCGAACCTCGAAGCCTGCGCGTTCGCGCGTCAGACCGCCCGGCCCAAGAGCCGAGAGACGACGTTTGTGCGTGACTTCCGAAAGCGGGTTGGTTTGGTCCATGAACTGCGACAGCTGCGACGAGCCGAAGAATTCACGAACAGCCGCCGCTGCCGGTTTTGCGTTGATCAGATCCTGCGGCATGACCGTGTCGATCTCGACCGAGGACATACGCTCGCGGATCGCGCGCTCCATGCGCAGCAGGCCGACGCGATACTGGTTTTCCATCAGTTCGCCAACCGAGCGAACACGACGGTTGCCCAGGTGGTCGATGTCGTCGATCTCGCCTTTGCCGTCACGCAGCTCTACCAGCCCGCGGATACAGGCAATGATGTCTTCGCGACGCAGGGTGCGCTGGGTATCGGGCGCATCCAGATCAAGGCGCATGTTCATCTTGACGCGACCAACGGCCGAAAGGTCGTAACGCTCGCTGTCAAAGAACAGGCTGTCAAACATGGTCGAGGCCGCTTCAACGGTCGGCGGCTCGCCCGGACGCATGACGCGATAGATATCCATCAGCGCGCCTTCGCGGCTCATGTTCTTATCGGCAGCCATGGTGTTGCGGATGTAGGGACCGACGTTGACATGGTCGATGTCAAGCACCGGGATCTCGGCCACACCATTGTCCAGCAGAACCTTGAGCAGGCCGCCCGAGATTTCGCCGTCACGGTCGTATTCGATGGTGATCTCATCGCCAGCTTCAGCGTAGATCAGACCGGTATCTTCGTTGATGATGTCTTTCGCAACAAAGCGGCCAACAATCTTTTCAAACGGAATCAGAAGCTTAAGATCGCCTTCTTTTTCAAGAAGCTGCTTGACCAGGCGCGGCGTGACCTTGTCGCCGGCTTTGGTGATGACTTCGCCGGTATCGGCATTCACCAGATCGAAAGTCGGACGGGTGCCGCGCATCCGCTCGGGGAAAAAGCGCGTGACCCAACCCGCTTCCTGACCCCGGCCGCCTTTTTGCAGTTTGTAATCAACCGTGTCGTAGAAGGCGTCCATGATGCCTTCCTGATCCATGCCAAGCGCATAGAGCAGCGTGGTCACCGGCAGTTTGCGGCGACGGTCGATACGAGCGAATACCAGATCTTTGGCGTCGAATTCAAAGTCGAGCCACGACCCGCGATAGGGAATGATGCGGCAGGCGAACAGCAGCTTGCCCGACGAATGGGTCTTGCCGCGGTCATGGTCGAAGAAAACACCAGGGCTGCGGTGCATCTGCGACACGACAACGCGCTCGGTGCCGTTCACGATGAACGTACCGTTCTGGGTCATCAGGGGCATATCGCCCATGTAGACGTCTTGTTCTTTGATGTCCTTGACCGATTTGGCGCCGGTGTTTTCATCGACATCGAATACGATCAGACGCAGCGTCACCTTCAGCGGTGCGGCATAGGTCATGTCGCGCGCTTGGCATTCGTCAACGTCGTATTTCGGCTTTTCGAGCTCGTATTTCACGAATTCGAGGGTCGCCGTTTCATTGAAATCCTTGATCGGGAAAACCGACTGGAAAACGCCCTGGATGCCTTCGCCGTCCTGGTGGCCAACCGCCTCGCCTGAGCGCAGGAAGAGGTCATAGGATGACTTCTGAACCTCAATGAGGTTCGGCATCTCTAGAACTTCACGGATATTGCCATAGTAACGCCGGATGCGTTTCTGGCCGACATAAGCTTGCGCCATAGGGGGTCATACCTTTCGTCTTTCGCTCGCACTGCCCGTCGGGTCCCGGTCAGCGCAAGGCGGCGAATGAGGGGTGAGGTTCCATTCGTGCCGCGCGTCCCACCGCGAAGCTCCCGAACCCCGAACATGCCCTGAAGGAAAATCTTAACGAAAATTACCCTTCAAGACAGGTTCGGCAGGGACCGGGAAACCCCGGACCCTGCCATATCTGCTTCGACCAAAAAGTCGATTACTTGAGTTCGACTTTGGCGCCAGCTGCTTCCAGCTTGGCTTTGATGTCTTCAGCTTCAGCTTTCGCTGCGCCTTCTTTGACTTTGCCGCCAGCTTCGACCAGGTCTTTAGCTTCTTTCAGGCCAAGACCGGTGATTGCGCGAACTTCTTTGATCACGTTGATCTTGTTTGCGCCGGCTTCGGTCAGAACGACGTCAAACTCGGTTTTTTCTTCAGCAGCTTCAGCTGCTGCAGCCGGGCCAGCCATCATGACAGCGCCGCCAGCAGCCGGCTCGATGCCGTACTCATCCTTCAGGATGGTTTTCAGTTCCTGAGCCTGCAGCAGGGTCAGGCCAACGATTTCTTCGGCGAGTTTCTTAAGATCAGCCATTTTTCCGTTCTCTTAACTAAGTGTTCCAACGTCGCGATTACAAGTCCACGACAGGAGTAGGGTTGCCTCAGGCAGCCTCACGCTCTTCCAGAGTCGTAAGGATGCTCGCGATGTTCGAAGCAGGTGCGCCAATTGCGCCAGCGATGTTCGAAGCAGGTGCACCGATGCACGAAACGATCTGAGCGATAAGCTCTTCACGCGACGGCATTTGTGCGACAGCTTTGACACCGGCCGGGTCAAGCGCCGTGTCGCCCATAGCACCGCCCAGGATGACGAACTTGTCGTTACCCTTGGCGTATTTATCCGCGACCTTGGCAGCAGCTACCGGGTCCTCGGAGAAAGCGAGCACGGTCATACCCGACAGATAGTCAGCAATGCTTCCGCAGGGCTTTCCATCAAGGGCAATCTTGGCGAGCCTGTTCTTGGCAACGCGAACGGACCCACCAACTTCACGCATTTGCGCGCGCAGGTCCTGCATTTCGGCAACCGTCATCCCCTCGTAGCGGGCAACCACTACGACGCCAGAGGCTTCAAAGATCTGGCCGAGTTCTTCGACCACTTGCTCTTTTTGCGCTCTATCCACGGTTTCACTCCAAGTATGGGGGTTTCCCCCCGGCTCTCACTATCCTGCCCCCCGAAAGGTGGCAGGTCGGGTCCGTGACGGTCCAAGATCACCCGAAGCAAGCTCGGAAAATGGTCTTGATCCCATCTCAGGAAGGACATTAAGCGGGAAACCCGCACCCTCCGTCTCGGACAGGACGGGGCTTGGAAGCCCCGTCATTCACCGAGTCGCCCCGGCAAAACTTTGTGCGCTTATTGCGCGGACGACGAGGCCACGTCAAGCGAAACGCCCGGGCCCATGGTCGAGCTGATCGAAACCTTCTTCAGATAGGTCCCTTTTGCGCCCGTCGGACGTGCGCGGTTCACAGCTTCCACGAATGCGCGGATGTTTTCAGCAAGTTTGGCAGCGTCGAAGCTGACTTTGCCGATACCTGCATGAACAACACCAGCTTTTTCAGCTTTGAACTGAACTTCGCCGCCTTTTGCCGCTTCAACAGCCGATTTAACGTCCATCGTCACGGTGCCGACTTTGGGGTTCGGCATCAGGTTGCGCGGGCCAAGGATCTTACCAAGACGGCCGACCAGCGGCATCATGTCCGGGGTGGCGATGCAGCGATCGAATTCGATCTTGCCCGACTGGATGGTTTCCAGCAGGTCTTCTGCACCGACGATCTCAGCGCCAGCAGCTTTGGCTTCGTCAGCTTTCGGGCCGCGTGCGAACACAGCGACGCGAACGTGCTTACCGGTGCCATTCGGCAGGGTGACAACGCCGCGGACCATCTGGTCAGCGTGACGCGGGTCAACACCAAGGTTCAGCGCGATTTCAACGGTTTCGTCGAATTTCGCGGTGGCATTGCCTTTGACCAGAGCAACAGCATCTTCAACCGAGAGGTTGGCTTTGCCGTTGAAAGCGGTGCGGGCAGCAGCTTGTTTTTTCGAAATTTTCGCCATGACTTAGCCTTTCACCTCGATACCGATCGAGCGGGCCGAGCCCAGGATGATCTGCATTGCGGCTTCGACGTCATTGGCCGAAAGGTCTTTTGCTTTGGCTTCAGCAATCTGACGAACCTGAGCAACAGTCACGGTACCAGCAACGGTGCGACCCGGCTTGTCCGAACCTTTTGCGCGGTTACGCTTGCCAACCGGCTTCAGACCAGCAGCCTTCTTCAGAAGGAACGCCGCAGGCGACGTCTTCGTTTCGAAGGTGAAGGATTTGTCGGCGTAATAGGTGATCACGACCGGAACAGGTGCGCCCTGCTCCATTTCCTGCGTGCGCGCGTTGAACGCTTTGCAGAATTCCATGATGTTGATGCCGCGCTGACCCAGTGCAGGACCAACCGGCGGGGACGGGTTTGCCTGACCCGCCTTGATTTGCAGCTTAAGGCTGCCGACGACTTTCTTGGCCATGTGGCCTACTCCTTATCATCACGCCCGATTCGAGATTGAACCAATGGGCAGACTTAGCGGTACGGCTTGCGCCTTCCGCAAAAAATCACAAGACCTTAGAGACCTGTGTGAACTCCAGCTCGACCGGCGTGGGCCGGCCAAAGATCGAGACGGTGACCTTGATGCGGCTTGCGGCCTCATCCACTTCCTCGACCGAACCGGCGAAGCCTTCGAACGGCCCGTCGGTGACGTTAACTTTCTCGCCAATCTCAAAGCGAATCAGGTTGCGCGGGGCCACTTCAGCACCCGGCTCGCCGCCGCGGTTCAGCATCGCGTTCACTTCGTCATCACGCATCGGCATCGGCTTGCCCTGAGCACCAAGGAAGCCGCTGACGCGGTTGATCGAATTCACGAGATGGTAAGTCCGGTCCGTCAATTCCATGTGGACAAGAACGTAACCAGGCATGAAGCGACGCTCCGAGGTTACTTTCTTGCCGCGACGGATCTCGATCACTTCTTCAGTGGGAACGAGAACCTCATCGATCTGCTCTTCCAACCCTTTTTCGACAGCTGCCAGGCGAATCGCCTCGGCCACCTTCTTTTCAAAGTTGGACAGGACACTGACCGAATACCAACGCTTTGCCATGCTTCGATCAACCCCTGTTTTCTGTCAGGATCGGCATGCCAATCCCCAAAATCCTTGCAACACACACCCGAGCGGTGAAATAAAATCGGCGCGCATGAGCGAATCGATGCACGCCGCCTGCCGGGCTAGTTGGCCGGACATACCGCCAATAGCCCGCTTTGGCAAGCCCTACGACCCGACAGCGCCAATAATCGCGGCGATTCCCGACCGGATACCAAGATCCACCAAAAAGAAGAAAAGCGAACAAATCGTCGCCATGATCAGGACCATAATCGTGGTCGTGATCACCTCACGGCGGGTCGGCCACGAGATCTTGCTGATTTCGGCACGGACTTGGCCGATGAACTGGACGGGATTCGTCATGGATTTCCCTTTGGCGTTGCAGCGCGTCAGATAACCCGCCCCTCTTGCGAATTCAACCCGCCTCTCGAGATTGCGCAAGCTAGGGGGAAAGAAACTCGACATTTGGCAGCTGACGCAAAGCGGCCAGATCTGCCTCGTAAGCCTTCCGCGAGCGATCGGCCTCGTGCTTGGTGACCAGATCAAGGCCGGGAAACCCTGCAGATTTGGGGAATTTGTCCATGGCTGCGCGCGCCACATGGCGCAGATCACAGTCATCATCATCAAGCACTTGCGCGATCATCCAATCAAAACCGGCTTGCGTCAGCCCCAAATTATTCGGGGCGGGCCGCGGGATTTGGTCAAGGTCAACGCCGGGCAGAAGTGCTGCCAGCAATTCCCCCCGGATTCGTGAGTAGTCCTCGTAGCGCCAGACCAAAAGCCGCCTTGCCCCCGATCCGCGCAGCACGCGCGATGCGAAATCGGTCCAATCAAGCGCGGCAATATCGCGCCCCCTCAGGAAGTCACGAAAATCCAGCTCGTGGCCGCGCTGAACCTGCAATGAAAAGGCCGAGACGATAAAGCTGGCGGGGTCGCGCACCCCAAAGGCAACCGTATCGGGCGCATGACCCAAAACCTTGACCGCATGGGCCAGACGGCGTTCGACATTTGGATAAATGCGGCCCCGCATATCGAAAAGACGCATGCGGCTGCTGCCACCCAACATATTCTCATCGCTCAGGATTTGCTGGGAAAAGGCCGTTGTGACGCGGGCAAAGGCCTGCCGCACGGCCAGGGCCAGGGGGGTGTCCTCATCGGCCCGATCTAGGGCCTGGATCAGGGGGAAACGATGGCTGCGCAGTACGGCAGGACCAGCATAAAAGATACCGGCACGCGCCAAGGCGTCGGTCGAAAGTTGCAGCGTTTCCTGAAGATGGGTCGTGGCGGTTTTATGCACGCCAATGTGCCAAGTCAGCGCCAAGGGATGAAATCCGTCTGTGTCGCTTAAACTGATTCGCGGCTGGCAGGGGCAGAGGGACTCGAACCCACGACCCTCGGTTTTGGAGACCGCGACTTAATATTGATTATTATATAGTCTTTTCCCAACCGGCTCGTTTTCGAGCTACGCCACATCAATGGGTTATAGCAGTTTTCCCAACCGCAAAACCCACGAAGGTGGAGGTCGCAGAAAAATGACCCACACCACTTTGACCCACGCGGGCGACCGTCAACACGTCCCGACCGATCAGGCAGCGCCGGAGCGCATCTGGCTGGACCTGCCGAGCTTCAATAAAGCAGACAGATGGGCTCTCTCGACGGGGCATCGCAAAGACGGTTGGCCGGAATACGTCCGCTCCGATCTCGCCGCCCCCTCTGCGCCTGCCCGCGAACGGTGCGGGAGCTGCGGCGCGTTTGGTCGCAAATGCTACGGCAATGGCCCGGAAGGCCCTGACTGCGACGAGTGGGTCGGGGAAACAGACGGTCGAGCCTGCTGTTATGCGTGCTATGGGGCCGACCCCGCGCCTGCCGAGGTCGATGGGCTGGTGGAGCGGCTGCGCGTCAAGGGACGAATGGTTCGGGAGCAGATCAACCACCACATCCGCAGGATGGAGGTCGAGCGTATCGAAGCCGCCACCGCCCTGACAGCGCAGCAAGCCGAGATCGAGCGGCTGCGGGGACTGGAGCGCGATACCTATGCAACGTGGAAAAAGGTTGCAGCTGATCTGCAAGCCCGCGCAGAGAAGGCAGAGGCCGAGCGGGACGCCGCCGAGGAACGCGAATTCAACCGTGGCTATTTGATTGCCTGCTGCAACCTTACCAATCTGCATGACATGCCCGAGGTCGGGTTTGATGTCCTCAGAGAGCTAGGGTTGAGAAAGGCTCAAGTCGATGGCTTTGGCTTGTCGGAATACGACGCCGAGGCCCTGCGCAACATCGAGAAAGGCCGCGGCGGCAGCGTTTACGCTGATAACGCAATCGCGAAACTCAAGGGGGACGTGTGATGTAGCGGTATGAAATCAGCATACAGCAACCGTGGAACACACATGCAACTGAGCATGGAGAGTGGGTCAAATTCACCGACGCCCAAGCCACCATCACCCGCCTGACCGCCGAGCTTGCCCAAGCGCGGGCAGAGGCAGCAGCGGCGTATGATCGAGCAGCTCAAGAAGCGGACGAGGCGCACACTCACAACGAACGTCAAAAGGCTACTCGGGCATACCCGACTATTACAGACGCGGACACAATTGCAGACAACATCCGCGATCTAGCCACCGAACCCGGCACCACTGCGCTTGCCGAGATGCTGGACGCAGAGACGCGGGCGTGTGCGGAGGTGGCCCGTGCGCAATTTGACGACCGGGGGCGAGGCCGAGCGGGCCATCCGAGCGAAATGGACTGGGCCGATGGACATGACGAGGCAACGCGAGGCGCTCAAGCTGCCATCCTCGCCCGCATCGCACAGCGCAAGGAGGCGGGGGGATGAAAACCGCCTACAGGAAAGACCTGCCTGAAGGTTGGCGTGGTCATATGGTTTTTGACGAGCGCGGCAATGGAAGGGCATTTTTTACTAACGGCATAGACCGAAAAAATGTCGTGCCCGGATTTTACCTTAATTGGGACAGCAAGAATGAAACATTCATGGTGGCAGCAACACGAGAGCTGCTGAAACGTCTAGGAATGGAGTCCCCCCATGACCACCACCGACGATCTATGGAAGGACGTGGACATCCGCGTCATCGATCAACGCATCGGCGCAGGTATCGGTGGCATGGATACCGTGATCCGAGTCCTTCACAAGCCGTCCGGCATCATCGTTGAGGTTCCTCGCGTGACCGGATCGCAATTCAATGACCGCGCCGTTGCACTGGACATGATCGCAGCGGCCATCACCCACCCCAATTATCGAGGCGAGCCATGACCCCCACCCCGACCGCCGCCGCGCGGGTAATCGGCACGATCAGCAAGCAGCTGCGCATCGCAGGCTGGCATGACGCCGCCGATTACGTCGCAGGAGAATGGATGCAATCCCGCATCCTCGCCGCGATCCAGCCCGACCCCGAGCCGAAACACCCCGACGAAGAAGCTGTTGATCGGTTCGCAGCGGCCATGAAAACCAAGCTGCGGAAAAAGCGCGCCGAAGGACGCAGCGGCTGGGATGGGCCGGAATGCGATGCGAATGTCCTGACACGATTACTGCGCGAGCATGTCGAGAAAGGCGATCCACTGGACGTGGGCAATCTCTCCATGATGCTGCACCAGCGCGGCGAGCGCATCCAGACCGACCCCAAGCCGCAGACGGTGGCGTGGGCAGGTCCTGGCGAAAAACCTCACGCATACAGCCCAGACTTGATAGCAGGCGGTGACGATTGCCGCCATTGCGGTCACGGATGGGATATGCATCAACCCGCCACCCCGTCCAGCGCGGGCACGGTGAGCGTCGAGGCAGCGGCGCGAACAGAGGTCAGGCAGCTACGGGAGGCCCTGCGTCCATTTGCTGAATACATGCAGACGGATGAGGGCCGCTTGGATCTGGATTACCTCGGGAATGAAATTCCGGACGATCAGGGCGTCGGCTGGGTTTACCTGACCCACGGCGATTTCCGCGCCGCCTTGCGCGCCCTTGCTGGGGAGCGGTGACCGCGCCCGCCCACTACGGCAACCGGCGCGTGCCGAAGATGCTGGCACAGGTCAATGCGCTTCGCCGCGTCATTGCGGCCGAGGGTACACCCGGCATTCAGGACGCATGCGCTAAGGTCGAGGAGCATATCGACTTTGCCTATGGGCGGGCGGCGCCGGGCACAACCAGCGGTAGTTCGCCTGATTCTGACGGCTAGATATGTGTCGATTTGCGCAATAAATAGCTCAACAAACCTGCCATTTGTCTATCCATTTAGCCAGCTTCTTCAGCGCTAGACATGCGGGCTATACCTTAGTCGTAGTTGTAACGATCTAGTTGTTTTAGTCAGTGCCGTGGTAACGAGTCGGCAGTGGACTACGCTTAAGAAACGCGTTTCAACTGACCGGCTTGTGTCTGCTGTCTGCGTAAGCCGGTCAGCCAAAACCACCTTCACATTTCCGACCACACCCGCCATAGAAGCCGCGCTTCAGGTTCCCTAAACCCACAAGCGTGACCGGGTGCGGTATTGGCGTTGCGTCAACTCAGCTGCCGGTCAACTTTCAGGCTGGCAATTCTTCAAACAGGATGCCTGCGCGACCTCGGC
>NZ_DALZMB010000071.1:0-21454 GCF_032007265.1 Paracoccus sp. (in: a-proteobacteria)
CGTTCGCTATGGCGCATCAGCGCATAGACCCGCAACAGCTTGACCCCGCCCGCCGTCGTGGCGACACCGCCCCCCATCAAGGCAAGCCCCGCCAGGATCAACCCCGGAGAGGTCAGCCCTGACCAGCTGCGTGCCCCTTGCCATTGCACCGAATTCCATCCGGTCGTCGTCAGATAGCTCAGCCCGTTGAACAGCCCGCCCCATGCCGCACCCAAGGCACTGTCCAGCCGCGAGACCGGCCCCTCGCCCTTGGCACCGATTTCGATAGCACCGATGAAATGGCGCGCGAAAAGCACAATTGCCACGACGCTGACCACCAGCCCGGCCAGGCGCAATTCCGGGTCATCAAGCCAGCTTTCACTGGCGCGCAGCTCGCCGCCACCGGGCCAGAACCGCCGCGACAGTGCCGGGATCATAAAGATAAAGATCACCATCTCGCCGGGAACGCCGCTGTTGCTGCCGGTGCCCGAGCTAAGGGGCGAAATGGCGCTGGTCGAGAGCGTGCCCATCGCGCGGCTTAGCGCCAAAAGGCCCGGATCACCCAGCATCAAAAGCATCATCCACAGGGCCAGCGTCAGACCCAGATAGATCGGCAAAACCGCCTTTCCAACGCGCAAGACGCGCTGGACCGGATCGATCAACTCGCTTTGAAAGGCGGGCGACGACAAATGCCCCTGCTGTTCGCGCGGCACATCCGAGCGCGGCAGATGTTCATACCGCTCGGCACGGCCATAGGGGGCCGCCATGATTTCAAACCCGCCGATGCGCAGCGGCGCCAGAATTGCCGTCGCCGCTACCAGCATGAACAGACCGCCCATCCAGCCCACCAGCGCACGCCACAGATGCAAGGGCGCAGGCAGGGCCTCGGCCGAGTAAAGCGTGGCGCCCGTGGTGGTCAGGCAGGAAACCATCTCCCACCAGGCGTTGAAAAAGCCGGTGTCAGGCAAGGCATAGCTCATTGGCACGGCAAAAAGCGCGGGCAGGATCGTCATTGCCCCCACCACCGTCAGCAGCATGGCGCGCGTCGTATCCCCCGCAGGTGTCGCCAGTCCGGCAATCGCCGTCACCAGCGTCAGCACGAACATCACCAGCCCCGACATCGCAAAGATCGAGGCCAGTTCGCTGTCGTTCAATGCCGAGGCATAGCCCGCCGGCACCAGCATCGCCAAGCAGCCGATCCCGGCAAGGATGACCATCAACGGAAGGCGATCAAGAATGCTCACGGCGCCCGTCCCTTAGAAGAAGTCAATCGAGACCTGCAACAGCCGCTCGACCTCGGGCACATCCTTGGCCAGGGCAAAGATCACGACCAGATCGCCCTCTTCGATGCGCAAATTGCCATGTGGCTTGACGACCTTGCCATTCGGACCGCCCTTTTGCACCGCGCCCAAAAGCGCGCCTTCGGGAAAATCGATGTCGCGCACCGCCCGCCCCGAGATCGGAGAGGTCGATAACACCTGTGCCTCGATCGCCTCGGCCTCGGCATCGCCGATCGAATAGATGTCACGCACACGACCATGCCGGACGTGGCGCAAAATCGTCGAGACGGTGGTTGCGCGGGGGTTGATGAAGGCGTCGATGTCAAGCGCACCCATCAGCGGCATCATCGTCGGGTCATTGACCAAGGAGATCGCCAGACGCGCCCCCGCCTGCTTGGCGCGCACGCCCGCAAGAATATTGGTCTTGTCATCTTCGGTCACGGCAACCACCGCATCCGCGCGCGGCACGCCGGCCTCTTCAAGCAGTTCCGCCGACAGCCCGTCGCCGTGCAAAACGATGGTGCGGTCAAGCTGATCGGCGGCCTCTTCGGCGCGGTCGCGGTCGCGCTCGATCAGGCGGGTGCGGATGCGTTCGGGGCGGCGCTCAAGTTCCTGAGCCACCGACAAGCCGACATTGCCTGCGCCGATAATCACCACGCGCTCTTGTTTTTCCGGGGGCTTGCCAAAGATTTCCAGCGTGCGATCTACGTCGCTGGCGCCGGTAAAGACATAGATCTGATCGCCCTCGAACAGCTGATCGCCCGGATCCGGCGCGAACAGCTTACCATTGCGACGCACCCCCGCGACAATCGCCGTCAGGGTCGGAAACATCTCATCAAGCTGGCGCAGCGGTGTGTTCAGGGCCGCGCAATCGCCCTCTAATGCGATGCCAAGCAAATGCAATTTGCCCTCAAGAAAGGTCTCGGCATCAAAGGTCGAGGGGGCAGAAAGGCGTTGCAATACCGCCCGCGCGACCTCTCGTTCGGGGCTGATGACCACGTCGATCGGCAGATGATCGGTGCGGTAAAGATCGGAATAGATTGCATCAAGATAGGCCGATGAGCGCAGCCGCGCGATTTTGCGCGGCACCTGAAAGACGGTATGGGCGACCTGACAGGTCACCATGTTCACTTCGTCAGAATGGGTGGCGGCGATGACCAGATCGGCATCTCGGGCCCCTGCGCGGTCCAAAACGTCCGGGTGACTGGCAAAGCCCGTCACCCCTTGCACATCCAGCGCATCGGTCGCACGCCGGATCAGCTCGGCATTGGTGTCGATCACCGTCACGTCGTTGCGTTCATTCGACAGATGTCGCGCGATATGCCAGCCGACCTGACCAGCGCCGCAAATGATGATCTTCATATCGGTTCCGGTCCCGGCCTTGCTTTATGGCAGCACCAGCGGTGCCGCCGCGATTTATTATGGCGTCGAGGTCGTGAACATCGCGATCAGCGCATCAAGGCTGATCGGTCCAGGCCCCGCGAATGTCAAATACAGGAAAACGAAACAGAACAGAACTGCTGCCTCGCCGCCATTGAACATCGGATAGAAATCCTTGCGCGCATGGCCGATGAAATAGGCAAAGGCCGAAACGCCCGAGGCAAGGAAAGCCGCCGGCTCGGTGAACAGGCCGACCGTCAGCAATGCACCGCAGATCAGTTCGAAGATACCCGCGATCCAATAGACCGAGAACATCGCCGGGCGCAGGTCCGACTGGGGATAGTTCAGCAGCTTCATCGTGCCGTGGCACAGAAACAGCAGGCCCACCATGACCCGAAGCAGGCTAAGCATATAGGGGGTGTAATGTGTAAGATCCATTTGGGCGTCCCGGCAAGGGGTTGTCGTTAAGATACAACCCTCTCACCGAGCGACCAAATGCGAAAGGCCTATTTGCCCATCACCTCTTCTTCGACGCGAACGCCACCCACAACGCCCAGCGACTTAAGCTTGCGGTGCAGCGCCGAACGCTCCATGCCCACGAACTGCGCGGTACGGCTGATATTGCCGCCAAACCGGTTGATCTGAGAGATCAGATATTCGCGTTCGAACAGCTCGCGCGCCTCGCGCAGGGCCAGGCTGGTGATCTGCGGCCCCAAGGCCAAAGCTTCGCTGCTAGAGCCGCTGGTGCCTTGGGTTTCCAGCTCCGCCGGTTGGATTGGCCCGCTGCCATCGCCCAGAATCAGCACCCGCTCGATCACATTGCGCAGCTGGCGGATATTGCCCGGCCAGCGCATCGCCTGCAGCGCGGCTATGGTTTCTTCGGGCAATTCGCGCTGCGGCAGGCCTTGCGCGCCGTGGAATTCCTCGACGAAATGCTCGGCCAGAATCGAAATATCCTCGCGACGTTCGGCCAGCGAAGGCACGGCAATCGGCACGACGTTCAGGCGATCATAAAGCTCTTGCCGGAAACGCCCCGCCGAGATTTCGGTGGTCAGATCGCGATTGGTCGAGGAAATGACCCGCAAATCGACGCGCACCTTATCGGTACCACCCGCGCGGGTGAATTGCTGCTCGGTCAAGACGCGCAGCAGCTTGGGCTGCGTGCCCAAGGGCATATCTGCAACCTCGTCAAAATAGACGACACCGCCATGGGCCTGTTCCAGCAGGCCGGTTTCGATACCGCGCTCGGGGGTTTCGCGACCAAACAGCACGTCCTCCATACGCTCGGGCTCGATCGTGGCAGAAGAGACGACGATGAAAGGCTCATGCGCGCGCGGCGAATTGGCGTGGATATAGCGCGCCGCCAGCTCTTTGCCCGCCCCCGGCTCGCCGGTCAGCATGACGCGGCCGTTGGATTTGGAGACCTTATCCAGCTGATCGCGCAACCGTTTGATCGCGGTGGATTGGCCCAGCATCTCTGCCGATCGCGCATCGCCACGCTTAAGCGTCGCGTTCTCGCGGCGCAGGCGATTGGTTTCCATCGCGCGCGTGATCACAACCATCAACTGATCGATATTAAAGGGCTTTTCGATAAAATCATAAGCGCCCTGACGGATTGCGGCGACGGCGATTTCAATATTGCCATGTCCCGAAATAATCACGACAGGCACATCAGGATTGTTGCGCTTGACCTGTTTAAGAATGTCGATCCCGTCCATCTTGCTGTCCTTCAGCCAGATATCAAGGATCATCAATGCCGGCTCAGCGGTGTTAAGTTCCGCTATGGCCTGATCGGAATTCGCCGCCAGACGCGTGGCAAAGCCCTCGTCACGCAGGATATCCGAGACCAGTTCGCGGATGTCCTTTTCGTCGTCGACAATCAGAATATCGCTCATTTTATTGTTTCCTGCTCGGGTTTGTGTTGCCGCCGGTTTGCCGTGCGGACAGCCTGTCTTTCTCGCAAAAGCCGAACCTCGGCCATGGCACCCTGCCCTTCGGGCGCATCGGTCAGAATCAGGCTTCCGCCATGTTCTTCAACGATTTTTTTCACGATTGGCAAACCAAGCCCGGTTCCGCCGGGCTTCATCGTGACATAGGGCTCAAACAGCCGAGACCGATCTTCGGGCAGTCCGGGGCCGTTGTCGATGATGCGCACCGTGACATTGTCGGGTGCGACTTCCATGCTCAGGCGGATCTGCGGATGCCAGCCATCAGGGGCATTGGCGCGGTATTCCTCGACCGCCTCGCCTGCATTTTTCAAAAGGTTGGTAAAGACCTGGTTCATCATCCCCGGATCACAATCGACCTTGACCGGTTCGGCGGGAATATCGGCCTGCAAGGCGCCGTGCAGTGCATCTTGCTGCATCACCACCGCGTCCCGCAGCAGCTTGGCCAAATCGGTTTCCTTGCGGTCAGGTTCCGGCATCCGGGCAAAGCGCGAGAACTCGTCGACGATCCGGCGCAGGTCATTGGTTTGACGGATGATAACACCCGTGTATTGCTCTAGCGCTTCCAGATCGTCCCCGGCAACCTTGCTGAACTTGCGCTTGATGCGCTCGGCGGAAAGCTGGATCGGGGTCAGCGGGTTCTTGATCTCATGCGCAACGCGGCGCGCGACATCGCCCCAAGCGGCCATGCGTTGGGCCGACACCAGTTCGGTCACATCATCAAAGGTCACGACGTAACCCTCAAGGCCGCCAGCCGCGCCGCGCCGCACCGCGATGCGCACCAGCAGGCTTTCGATCTGCCCACTGCGCGACAGCCGGATCTCGTCCTGCACGACCTCGGCCACGGTCTGACCCTGCGACAGCCGCTCGAATAGGGCGGCGAATTCCGGCACGGCATCCGCCAAAAGCCGGTCGTGATCGCGGACAGGCTCAAGCCCCAGCACGCGCATGGCCGAACGGTTCAGAAAGTCGATCTCGCCGGCCGCATCCAGGCCGATGACCCCCGCCGTCACCGAGGACAGCACCGAATCAAACAGGCGGCGCTGCTCCTCGGCCGCGCCATAGCTTTGCAGCAATTCGACGCGTTGGGCCTTCAATTGCCGGGTCATCCGGTTGAAGGATTGGCCAAGGGTCTGAATTTCATCCCCGGTGTCAGCCTCGGGGATTTGCAGATCCAGATTGCCCTCGCCAACCTGAACCGAGGCGGCAGCCAAGCGCCCGATCGGGCGGGACAGCCGTTCGGCAAACCACAGGCCCAGCCAGATCGCCGCCGCGACCAGCAACAGCGCAAAGCCCAGATAAAGAAGCGAAAATTCGAACAGAACTCGCCCGCGCTCTTGCTCGAGACGTTGATAGTCGCCCACGGTTTTGCGCGTGTCATCCAAAAGCCCCAAAAGGCTGCCATCGACATCGCGGGTCACGTAAAGAAAGCGGTCCGCCAGCGGCGACAATGGCACCAGCGCGCGAAATTCATTGTTGGGCCAATCTTCGATCAAGGCCATGCCATCGGCGCTGGCCTCGTCGAATTCTTCTTGGTTTGGCGGCTCGTACCAGAACTGATAGCTGCGCTCGCCCCTGGCGCGGATCGTGCCGCGCCCGTCGATGACATAGGCCTCGCGCAGGCCACGCTGGATCAGCGCCTGCCCCTGCCCCAGCAATTGGCGCATCTCGCCATCATCCAGCATCGGATTGGCGCGCGCGGCCTGACGCAAGGCATCGGCCAGCAATTGCGCATCATTGGTCAGGTCGCGGCGATGCTCATCCTGATAGGCCTCGGCCGCAGCCAAAGAGCTAGAGACAACCGATTGCACCCGATTTGAAAACCACCCCTCAAGCCCGATGGTAAAGGTCAGGCCCGCGAAAACCGCTACCAGAACGGTCGGGATCAGTGCCACTGCCGCAAAAACGCCGACCAGTCGCATATGCAACCGCGACCCCGCTGCGGATTTGCGCCGCGCTGCCACGATCTGAACCATGCGCGCAGCAACCAGACCTGTCAGCAAGATCAAGTAGATCAAATCGGCCAGCAGCACGAGGCGCAGCGCCGTATCGCCGCCGGTTTCGCGACCAATCTCGCCCATAACGAAAAAGGTCAGCGCAGCAAGGACGGGTCCAAGGACCGCCAATCCTACCGCTGAGAAATTCTGAAGCCGACGTTGGCGCCGAAGGCGCTCCAGCCGGTCCCAGGTTCGTCTCGACAACGTTCCCGTCAACTGCTCTGTCTCCGCCACCGCTTCTCGCGGTTAAGTTGTGACCTCATTGCGACTAATTCGCGGTCATCTGTGGCGGTTTTACATCAGCTTACGGCGTCTTGTCACCTCGATATTAAGTTCGGTCAGCTTCTTGCGCAGTGTATTGCGATTTATTCCCAAAAGATCAGCGCATCGCAGCTGATTTCCGCCAGTCGCATCCAGGGCCAACTCGATCAAGGGGCGCTCGACCTCATTGATAATGCGGTCATAAAGCCCCGGCGGGGGCAGCTGGTCGCCATGCAGGTCGAAATATCGCTGCAAATGCATTTCAACCGATTGAGCCAGCGGTGATCCGCCGGTTTCGGCGTCGCTGCGCCCATCCGTCGACAGGGGCAAGCCATCGGCCATATTGCGAAAATGCGTATGGCTCGCACGGGTTTTCCCGTCATGGCTGCGCCCATCTGCGCCACGCGCAGTCGTCCCACCTTGGCCCAGATGCGCCATTTCAGCCGGGGCCAGAAGCGGCATCGGCATGGCTTGCGCCAGCGCGCCCTTGACCTCGGCCAAAGAGATTTCGGGGCCAGAAGCGGTCAGTGCCAATCGGCGCATCAGGTTTTCCAGCTCGCGCACATTGCCGGGAAAAGCATAGGCGCGCACCACCGCCATCGCCTGATCCGACAGCTGGCGCTGTGGCAACCCCTGTGCTGCGGCGCGTGCCAGCAGGTGGCGCGCAAGCGGGGGAATGTCATCGACGCGGGCGCGCAAGGGCGGCACGGTGATGGTGACACCCGCCAGCCGGAAATACAGATCCGCCCGCAGCCGCCCTTCTGCCACATCGGCCTGCGGCTCGGCCGAGGTTGTGGCAATCAGGCGCGGCGCATGGACCCGATCGGCCCCTGTTTCCCAGGCCTCGATAAAGCCGATCAGCCGTGCTTGCGCGGCATTGTCGAAAGAGGCCGGATCCTCGATCAAAAGGGTTCCGCCCCAGGCACGCTCGGCCGCGCGCTGAATTGCGCCCTCGCCCGTATCGGCCGAGGTCAGCACCGCCAGCCCCGCGTTTTTGCGGTCCGAGAAATCGTGAAATGAGCGTGCGACCATGGTTTTGCCCACGCCCGCCTCGCCGGCCACGATCACCGCCAGATCGGCATTCAGCACACGTGCCACCATGCGAAACAGATTTTGCATCGCCGGGGCATGGCCGATCAGTGGCAGCTGGGGATCGGTGCTTTCGCCGCTGGCGCCCGCCTGTGCCCCACCAGCACTTACCCCGGCCCCTGCACCTGCACCAGTACCGCCTATCCCGGGGCCGCCTGTCCCGATGCCGCCTGGACCTGTGCCACCCGTCACCACCCTACGCGGGCGCCGCGCCAATGCCTGGGCCGAGCGCGCCATCAGATCGGGCAGATCAAAGGGTTTGGGCAGATAGTCAAAGGCCTCGGCCTCGGTCGCGCGGATGGCGGTGACGATGGTGTTTTGCGCTGAGATCACGATCACGGGCAGATCAGGACGCAATGCGCGAATGGCGGGTATCGTGTCGATGCCATTGCCATCGGGCATCATCACATCCGTGATGACCAGATCGGCCCTGCCCTCCTCGACCCAGCGCAAGAGCTGGGTCAGGCTGCCAGTGGCGTGAACCCGACAGCCTGCGCGGGTCAAGGCCTGCGTCAGAACCGTTCTGATGGTACGGTCGTCATCGGCAATCAGAACGGTTCCATCCATCTGGGGTTCCTTCACGCTTTGGCTAGAGAGATACGGAAAATCGTGCGTCCGGGTCGTGAATCAACCTGCAGCCAGGCGCCGTGATCGGTCAGGATCTTGCTGACCAGGGCCAGGCCCAGACCCGTGCCGTTCTCACGCCCCGACACGAAAGGTTCAAAGACCTGATCAGCAATGGCCTCGGGGATGCCGGGACCGTCATCCTCGATCTCGATCTGAAGCGGCAAAGACAGACCCGCGGGGCGTTCCTCGCTGGGGGCGATGCGCAAGGCACCGTCGTAAAAGCTGCGCAGCCGGATCGTCCCGTCGGTACGTCCGTCCCGCGCCAATGCCTCGGCGGCGTTCTTGACCAAATTCATGCAGACCTGCACCAGCTGATCGCAATCGGCCAGGGCTGGCGGCAACGAGGGGTCGTAATCTGCAATCAGGCGCATGTTCTTGGCAAAACCCACCAGCGCCGAACGGCGAACACGCTCAAGGACGTCATGGACGTTGACGGGCGCGAAACGGGGGGCCGACGTGTCCCCAAAGCGCTCGACCTGCTCTAACAGCGCAACGATCCTGCGCGATTCCTCGACGATCAGATCGGCCAGATCCCGATCTTCGGCGGAAAGGTTCATCGCCAGCAGCTGTGCAGCACCGCGAATACCGGCAAGCGGGTTCTTGATCTCATGGGCCAGCATATCCGCCATGCCGATCGCGGTTCGCGCCGCAAGGCGCACCGCCATCCCCTGCCCCAGGCGGGTTGCGCCATCGGTTGGGGCGATCAGCATCATCACGCCGCCTTCCGGGCTGGCCACGGGACCAAGATGGATGGTGGCGCTGTGATCGATATGCCCACCCGCCCGGTCGCCGATCTCGAAGCGCACCCCGGTTCGGGTCAAGGCCTCGTGGCCGTCGCGTGCGCGCGCCAGCATCGGCCCGAGTGGCGGGAAAATACGCAGCCGCGTTTCCAAAGCTGCGCCCTGCAGCTCAAGGCCAAGGCTTGAGCGCGCGGACAGGTTCAAAAACGGCTCGGCCAGATCGTTCATTCCCGCAATCCGCCCCTCGCTGTCGATAATCAGCGCCGCTAGGGGCAATCTGGACCAGTTTGGTCCGATCTGGGCGGGAATGAAGGGGGTCATGAGGGCAGGCTTTCGGCCAATGCTTGCGCGGCCGCGTCGGGAGCCTTGGCATCTGGGGCGACTGTTTCATTTGCGCCAACCGTCGCATGTGGACCAGCGGCATCAGCAAATCCCGCGCGAATGGCGGCAAAGGTGGCGGCGATGTCGGGTGCGCGCAACAGTTCGGCACGATTGGGGGCGCCATTTGCCTCGGCGTACCAGCCCAGATGCTTGCGCGCCACGCGCAGGCCAAGGGTCTCGCCATAAAACGACAAGATATCCTCGTAATGACAGGCCACCGCATCCGCCAATGCGCCCGCTTGCGGCACCACAGGTGGCTTTGTGCCCCACAGCTCATGCGCGATCTGTGCGAGCCGCCACGGCGCGCCCTGCGCGCCCCGCCCCACCATGACCGCATCAGCCCCCGATTGCGCAAACGCGTGCCGGGCCGAGGCCGCATCGACAATATCGCCATTGGCCACCAGCGGGACCGCACCCGCCAAAACATCGCGCACCGCACGGATTGCCGTCCAATCGGCCTGTCCGGTATAGAACTGCGCGCGCGTGCGCCCGTGAACGGTGATCATTCGCGCCCCTGCCGCGACTGCGCGCTGCGCCAGTTCGGGGGCATTCAGGCAATCACTGTCCCAGCCCAGCCGCATTTTCAGCGTGACCGGCAAATCAACGGCGCCGACGACGGCATCAATCAGCCGCAAGGCATGATCCAGATCGCGCATCAAGGCAGAGCCCGACAGCCCGCCCGTGACCTTCTTGGCAGGGCAGCCCATGTTGATGTCGATGATCCGCGCGCCCATTCCCGCCACGATCCGTGCAGTTTCAGCCATCGCCCCGGCCTCGCGGCCCGCAATCTGGACCGAGACGGGCAGCTCGCCCTCGGTCAAGGCCTTGGCCCGCACCGAGGCCCGATTTGAGGGACGTGGCGTCACCATCTCGGAAGAGGCCACCATTTCGCTGACCATCAGCCCTGCGCCCCCATGGCGCGCCACCGCGCGGCGGAAGGGCAGATCGGTGATCCCTGCCATCGGCGCCAGAAAAACCGGGGCGCCAAGCGGGCTATCGCCAAGAAGGATCGGGTCGGGCAAGGTCATGACTATCTCGTAAGTTCGTGCCACAGCCGGGAAAAGCGCGCGCGGCACAGGGCGGACAGCGATTCCGGCTGGACGGATGTTTTTGCCCGATTTAAGTGCATAGTGCACGAAAAACAGGCATTGGAATAGCGGACCCGTACCGGCCAAATGTCGCAGCTTTGCTTTGAACCCGTCGCATCTTTGCTGGCAAGCCATAAATAGTCTAGGCAAGTTGGCCCCACGGCCAATGTGCCGAAGTGAAGGAGAGATGCCATGTTCCTGTCGGTCTTCGACATGTTCAAAATCGGGGTCGGCCCGTCCTCGTCCCATACAATGGGCCCGATGGTCGCGGGGGCGCGGTTTCTCGACAAACTGCGCGCGCAGCCCTTTAAGGCCCATGGCCTGCGCGCAAGCCTGCATGGCAGCCTTGCCTTTACAGGCAAAGGCCATGCCACCGATCGCGCGACCATTCTTGGTCTGGCCGGATTCGAGCCCGCGACAATGGATGCCGAAAAGGCCGAAGCGGCACTGGCGGCGAACCGCCAGACCCGCGAGCTGACGCCAAAGGATCTGGGGGTTCTCAGCTTTGACCCCGAAACCGACTTGATCTTTGACTATGACCGCGCGCTGCCCGGCCATGCCAATGGCATGATGCTGTTTGCCACTGACAGCCAGGGCGACGTCATCTTGCAGGAAACCTATTATTCCATCGGCGGCGGCTTTGTCATGACCGAGGCAGAGCTGGCGGCCAAAGGCGATGACACGCGCACCGACGCCACGCCCCGCGTGCCCTATCCTTTCTCGCTGGCCAGCGAGATGCTTGAAATGGCCGAGAAATCGGGAAAATCCATCGCGCAGATGAAGATGGAAAATGAGCGCGCCTATCGCTCGGATGCCGAAATCCGCGACGGGATCATGAAGATCTGGCAGGTGATGCGCGATTGCATGGACCGCGGCCTTAGCACGGGCGGCACGCTGCCCGGCGGGCTGAACATCCGCCGCCGCGCGCCCGCCATTCTGGAAAGCCTCAAGCGAGAGGCCGGGATGAACCTGACCGCACCCCATGTCATCAACGACTGGATGTCGACCTATGCCATGGCCGTGAACGAGGAAAATGCCGCAGGTGGACAGGTTGTCACCGCCCCCACCAATGGCGCGGCGGGCGTCGTGCCTGCCGTCATCCGCTATTGGCTGGACCATGTGCCCGGCGCATCCGAGCGTCAGGTTCCCGATTTCTTGCTGACAGCCTCGGCAATTGGTGGGCTGGTCAAGCACAATGCCTCGATCTCGGGGGCCGAATGCGGTTGTCAGGCCGAGGTCGGCTCGGCGGCGGCAATGGCTGCAGCGGGGCTGGCTGCGGTCTTGGGCGGCACGGTCGAGCAAGTCGAAAATGCGGCTGAAATTGCGCTGGAACATCACCTTGGCATGACCTGCGATCCGGTCAAGGGGCTGGTGCAGGTCCCCTGTATCGAGCGCAACGGCCTTGGCGCGATCAAGGCGGTTTCTGCCGCCAGCCTTGCCCTGCGCGGCGATGGCAAGCATTTCGTACCGCTGGATGCGGCGATCGAAACCATGCGCCAGACCGGCCAGGACATGTCCGAAAAGTACAAAGAGACCTCTTTGGGGGGGCTGGCGGTCAACGTCCCCAACTGCTGAGGCCAAATGCACGGCCGGGCTTTGCCCCACGGACCAGCGCCAAAGGCGCAAACCGTAGGGGCAGGCCCAATGGCCAGGCTCGGGGCCAGACTATGGGCCAGACTGTGGCCCAGACCATGGGTCAAACCCGCAGGCCAGCGCGCAAGTTTGCCTGATCCAAGGACATACAATCACAAGGCGAGTGGGGCTTTTAGGCCCCATTCTCGGCGCAGGCTTGCCGAGGCTTTGCTATCAGTTCTTGCTCCAAAGCGGGGCATCATGTAGCCAAGAAGAAAAGAAAACCCCTAGGAACCGGGACAGCCAACATGAAATTCCGTCCAGCATTTGCGGTGCTGTCGATGACTTTGGCGCTTGCGGCCTGCGGCAGCGAGATGCCTTGGCTCAAGAAAACCGCCGAGCCAGAGGTCGCACAGGGTCACAGCGGCCCCCCGACCGTATCGCCCATCGATCAGCCCATCGAAACCGGCGGCGAGATCCGCGCAATTTCAACGGCAGATGCTGCCACGATGGCTACGAAAATGTTCCGCGCCTCGGGTCAGGGTTGGGTTGCGACCGCAGGCGACAGCTCGGTCGTCTATGAGCGTCCCGGCCAGAAGTCGGTGGGCGTCACCACCCGCCGCATGACCTATGCACGCGGCGTGGAATTCATCGGCGTCATGAGCGGCAAGCCCTTCTCGCTGAACGTGCAATCGGCTGAATGTACCGACGCCTCGGGGGCGAAACATCCCTTTACCGCACGCCTGACGGCTGCAGGCGCCAAGCTGACCGGCTGCGCCGATGCGACCGAGACGATGCCGAAAGCGCAGATCAAGGCCTCTAGCGCCACCGCCAAGCCGAAAGCCGCAAAACCGGCGGCACCCAAGGCTGCTGCGCCCAAACCTGCGGAAACCACCCCCGCAGAGGCAAGCGCCGCAACGACGACCCCAGCGACTTCGCCAGCAAGCACCACGCCTGCAACCACCGCACCGGCAAGCACCGCACCAGCAAGCACCAGCACGCCTGATGCAGCAGGTTCCAGCACGGCACCGGCAACAACGCCGGCAACCACGACCGCACCGGCCACCACCCCGGCTGCTTCGGAAACCACGGCACCTGCGAGCACCCCTGCCCCGGCAGCAACGCCCGCACCGGCACCGACCACCCCGCAGGTGACAGCCCCGGTCGTGATCCCGACCCCGGCGGCACCCGCAACCCCTGCAGCACCGGCCGAAACGACGGCTCCGGCTGCGGGCACCACGAACTGATCTCAGCCTGCGAGCTGAGATGATCCCATGGTCCGCCCGTCTTTTCGGACGGACCGCCTCTTTCCAGCGCACCTCTCCGGGAAAATGTCCCGAAAGGATCCTCCAATGCCATTGCACTCGCCCCTGATCCGTCGATTGCTGACCTCGGCCCTGCCGGTTTCACTGCTGCTGGCCTCGGGCACAGGGGTCGCAGTGGCCGAGCCCATGCTCGGCACGAATATGAACAGCTACGGCCTGCCCGGCGGCGTCGAGACGCCCACGGCCGAGGGGCTGGCAGATGGCACGATCTCGGGCACGATTTCCGTGACTGAGCTGGGGCGCCGCAACAACGTGGTGTTCCAGCTGCATCCGCGCATCACCACCGGTCTGCGCTATTCCCGCGTCTCGGGGATCGATGACCACAATAAAATGGGTCACATCTGGGACCGTTCCTTCGACATCCGCTTTCAGGCGATTGACGCCGAGGGCTGGCGTCCGGCCGTGGCCATCGGGCTTCAGGACTTTCTGGGCACGGGCGTCTATTCCGGCGAATATATCGTCGCAACCAAGGATCTGACCCCCTCCGTTCGCGCCAGCGTCGGTTTGGGCTGGGGCCGTTTGGGCGGCCATCAGCGCCCGCTGGACGCCGATGACGAAGGTGGCAGCCCCAATATCCGCGACTGGTTCTCGGGCAGTGCCCGGCCCTTTGGCTCGATTTCGTGGCAGGCCAATGACAAGCTGCGCCTGGTCGCTGAATATTCGAACGACCGCTATGAGCGTGAAACCGAAAACGGCGATGAGCCGCCAAATCGGCGCTATAATCTGGGCGCATATTACCGCTTTGGCGAGGCCTATGAGCTGGGCCTTTACACCCTTGGCGGCGATGTTTTCGGTGCCCAGTTCAGCTTTGCGCTGAATGCGCGCAACTCGCCCTATCCGTCGGGCTTGGAAAAGGCCCCCGCCCCGGTGCGCCCGCGCCCCGCGCCATCGGCCGACCCCGAGGGTTGGGCCGGGCATTGGGCACAAGATCCGACCGCACAGCCCGCGATCCAGACCGCTTTGGCCGATGCGCTGAAAGCCGAGGGGCAACAGCTGCAATCCATGGCGCTGTCGGCCAATCGCGCCGAGGTCCGTATTCAGAACAACCGTTATATCAACCAAGCCGAGGCAATCGGGCGGACCGCGCGTCTGATGACCCGCGCACTGCCGCCTTCGGTTGAAACGCTGGTGATCACCTCGACCAATAGCGGCATGGCGACCTCATCGGTGACGATCCGCCGCTCGGATGTCGAGCGGCTGGAAAACACCGAGGCGGGCCAGATCGCGGCTGTCGCACAGCTTAGCGACGCTGATCCGCGTCCGGGTGATCTGGTGGCGACACCGGGGCTTTACCCGCGTTTCCGCTGGGGTCTGGCACCCTATCTGGATCTTGGCATTTTCGACCCACAAGATCCGCTGCGCTATGAGGTCGGTGCAGAACTGAAGGCCAGCTACGAGCTGTCGCCGGGTCTGATCCTAAGCGGCTCGGTGCGCCAGCGCGCCTTTGGTTCGATGAAGCAGCGCGGACCGGGGATTCCCTGTCAAGCTACAGAGACACGCGAAGAAATCCCCCCCCCAGGCATGGATCGTTGCGGTAGGGGCAAGCATTACACGCCCGACGAATATGTATCGAATCCGGACTATGAGACGCTGAACGGCGTGCCGCGCGTGCGTTCGGATACGCGGATGTATACCGGCAACCACAGCCCCACCATCCCCGAGCTGACCCTGGCATGGTACGCCAAGCCCGGCCGCGAGGTTTACAGCCGTGTCACCGTCGGCTTGCTCGAGCGCGCCTATGGCGGCGCCTCGGGAGAGCTGTTGTGGAAACCGGCCGATGCACCCTATGCGGTTGGCGTCGAGGTGAACCGCGTGCGCAAACGTGACTTCGAAGATGCGTTCAAATTCCGCGATTACGAAGTCACCACGGGCCATGTCTCGTTCTATTACGAATTCGCCTCGGGCTATTCGGCGCAGCTGGATGTCGGCCAATATCTGGCGGGCGACAAGGGCGCGACCGTGACCTTGACCCGCGAATTCGCCAATGGCTGGCGCGTTGGCGCCTTTGCCACCAAAACCGACCTCAGCGCCGAGGAATTCGGCGAGGGCTCGTTTGACAAGGGCATCACCTTGCAGGTGCCGCTGGCATGGGCCACCGGTTCGCCCTCGCGCGATCGTGTCAGCACCACGCTGCGCTCGCTGTCTCGCGATGGCGGTGCCAAGGTCAACGTCAACGGCCGCCTTTATGAAAAGGTTCGCGATGCGCAATCGGTCAAACTGTATGAAGGCTGGGGGAGATTCTGGCGATGACTTCGGCTTTTATGCGTAACCGCGCACTACCTTCGGCCCTGCTGGTAGCACTTGTCGGGCTTTCCGCCTGTGGCAACGACAAAGAGGCGACCGCCACCAGCCCGATCGCAATCGCCGGGCAGGTCGCCAAGCAAACCGCGGGCGATTTCGGTCTGGGTGGAAAAAAGGCTGAACCCGCCCCCGCGCGCTCGCCCGAGCAAATGGCCGCAGAAGCACTTCAGGTCAATGCCGGGCCACTGATCTTGGTGAATTTCGAATCGCTTGGCCGCTCGCAGGTAATGGCCATGACCGGGCAGAATGGGGCCATGCGCACCTATATGGCCCCCTCGAAAGAGGCGGTTATTCTGCGTCAGGGCATGCTGATCGGCACGCGCGGGCTGGGCAATGACATGTCCACCACCGAAGCCCAGACCGAGCCGCTGATCCGTGCAGGCCGCGCGGGGCAAGGGCAGCGCACGATCCGCTATTACAGTGGCGATTCCAAAGAACGCCCCTTGGAATTCACCTGTTCGACCGGCCCCGGCCCCAAAGCGGGCGTGATGGTCGAGGATTGCACGGGCCACGGTGCCAGCTTTCAAAACAGCTATATTTCGCAAGCTGGGCAAATCACCGTTTCGCGTCAATGGGCTGGCCCATTGGGCTATCTGACCATTCAAACACTGCGGCCGTGATGATCGGCGGGCAGATGTCCCCCGCCCCATCTTTCCTGAAAAACGCAAAAACCGGCCCTTTAGGCCGGTTTTTTCATCTGAACAGAGCCACATCCACAAGATGGGGCAGAGGCGAGAGTGCAGCTTGGTATTTGCCCACCGCCGATGTGCAATCGGGCGCGGTCACCGCCGCAAACCGATGCAGAAATAGCAAAGGGGCCGACCAATGGTCGGCCCCTGAACTGTCCAGAACCGAAGTTCTGTTCAGCGATTAGCTGTCGTCGTCGTCCGATGCAACAGCGGCGATAACGCCGAGCAGCAGCAGAGCCGGGACAACCAGGCCAGCGTTCGACGACGCCGGTTTCTGGTCAACAACAACCGGCTCGACTTCGACGACCGGGGCAACGTAGCCGCCAGCAAGAGCGGTCGAAGCCGTCAGGCCCAGAGCGAGGGCGAAAGTAGCAAATTTGGTCATGATCATGCTCCGTTCAGTATTTTTGAAGGCTGCTGTACCCAGCAACATCTTGAGGACAGTCGCATAAAGGGCATCACTTGGAAAGCGGGATTGATCGATTACCTGCGCGGCATTCCCCTAACTGTTGCATAATGGCAATCACCAGCACAACCATACCAAAGGCGTTAAAAGGTTCCCTCACTCCAAGGTGATCGGCAATCTGCTGCCAATCTAGCCCTTCCTAAGCCAACCCATTAAAGACAAAGCATAAATCGCCGCTGCGGCGACAATGATCGAGGGGCCCGCAGGCGTATCCAGCCGCAGACTGGCCCCCAGCCCCCCCACGACCGCCAAGGCGCCAAAAAGGCTTGCAATGATGGCCATCTGCTCGGGCGTGCGCGAAAATCCCCGCGCGGCAGCCGCGGGTATGATCAGCATGGCCGAGATCAGCAAGGCGCCGACGATTCGAATTGCAATGGCCACAACCAAGGCCAGCGCCATCGACAAGATCAGCCGCTCTAACCCCGGGCGGATGCCCGCAGCCATGGCCAGCTCTTCGTTGACCGAGACCGTGACCAGCCGCTGCCAACGCCATATCAGCACGCCCAGCACCGTCAGCGCCCCCGCCCAGATCCAGCCCAGATCACCGCGCCCGACCGCCAGAATATCGCCAAACAGAAAGGATTGCAGATCCACGCGCAGATTGGGCACAAAGCTGACCGCGACCAGCCCCAGGGCCAACGAGGAATGCGCAATCACCCCCAGCACACTATCCAGCGCCTGCCCGCGCCCGGATAGCCATGTCACCAGCACCGCCATCAGGACCGCCACCAGCAATGTGCCCAGATAAAGCGGCACCGGGCTGACAAAACTTAGCGCCACGCCCAAAATGGCGGCATGTGAAAGGGAATCGCCGAAATAGGCCATTCGCCGCCAGACCACGAAAGATCCCAGCGCGCCTGTTGCCAGCACCAGCCCCAGCCCCGCCAAAATCGCGCGGGTCAAAAAATCATCGAGCATGTTCAAAGACCCTGTCTTTGCGAGGCGGTTTCGGTTGTCTGTCCATGGCCATGGCCGCCTTCGGCATGGTCGTGTCCGTGGTGGTGGTGGGCGCCATGGCCGTGACCATCGCCGTGATCGTGATCGTGATCGTGATCGTGATCGTGGTCATGATCGTGGTGATGCTGATAAAGGGCCAGCATTCCTTGGGATTCGGCGCCAAACATCGCGCGATAGGCCGGGGCGGCGCTGACATCTTGCGGCGTGCCTTCGCAGCAAATATGGCCGTTCAGACAGATCACCCGATCCGAGGCGCGCATCACCACCAAAAGGTCATGGCTGACCATCAAGACCGCCGCCCCGGTTTCGGCGCGCACATCCTCGACCAATTTGTAAAAGCCGACCATGCCGGGTTGATCCAACCCCTGTGTCGGCTCATCCAGGACCAGCAATTGCGGATGGTTCAACAGCGCACGCGCCAGCAAGACACGCTGAAACTGCCCGCCCGACAGCCCGACCAGCTGGCGCTTTTCCAGCCCCGGAACCCCGGTGCGCACCAGCATCGCCGCCGCCAGCGCCGGATCGACGCGGTGAGGCAGTGACAAAAAGCGCGACACCGTCATCGGCATGGTCTGCTCGATATGCACCCGCTGGGGCACATAGCCGATACGCAATCCCGGTCTGCGCGTCACCTTGCCCGCAGCCGGGGTCAGATGGCCCAGCATCGCGCGAACAAAGGTCGATTTTCCCGAACCATTCGGCCCGACCACCGTCACGATTTCCGCAGGACGAATGGCGAAATCCACGTCGCGCAGCACCGGGGTTTCATTCCCCGGCGGTCGAATCGTCAGGCCGCGCGCTTCGATCAAGGGGGTATCGGCAGCTTGTCGGCTCGGTTCCCGGGCGCTCATGCCTCGGCCTCGGCGCAGATCGCGCAAAGGCCCAAGGCCTCGACCGTGGCACGTTCGACCTGAAAGCCGGTGATGGCGCCAAGATTGCCCAAGGCCTGCCGAAGCTCGGGCGCATCTGATTCGGCCACTTTTTCGCACGAGCGACAGATCAAAAACACCGGCGCATGATCGCGATCAGGCGAGAGACATGCCGCATAGGCATTCAGCCGCTGGACGCGATGGGCCAATCCCTGCGCCACCAGAAAATCCAGCGCGCGATAGGCCACAGGTGGCTGATTGCCAAACCCATCCGCAGACAGCCGCTCGAGCACCTCATAGGCACCCATGGCGCGATGCGATTCGAGCAAGATCTCGAGGGTGCGTTTGCGCACCGGAGTCAGGCGGACACCATCGGCGGCGCTTTGCTGGATCGCGCGCTCTAGCGTCTGGGCCGCACAAGCGGCGTGGTCATGGTCATCGAATGGGTCGATCGGTTCGACCGGGTCGTGACGAGAGGGAGGCGCGACTGTCATTTTGTTACACTATTACATTTTTGATTGACTTGTTACTGTATAACATAAATAGATGTCAGCGATCCGCAAGTTCCGAGAGAGCAATGACCCACTTTTGTCTGCCGCAAATTTCCGTTGCCCTGATGGCATTGGCCGCAACCACCCTTGGCGCCCCTCTGGCCCAGGCTGCGCCGCCAAATGTGGTCACCGATATTCCCATCGTCAGCTCGCTTGTATCCGAGGTCATGGGCGATCTGGCCCAGCCTCAGGCGCTTTTGCCCTCGGGGGGGGATCCGCATGATTATCAGCTGCGCCCCAGCCAGGCGCGCGCGGTCGAGGCGGCTGATCTGCTGATCTGGGTCGGCCCTTCCCTGACCCCTTGGATGGCACGGGCCCGCGAAAATCTGGCTGTGGGCAAGGCCTCGGTCGAGCTGCTGTCGCTGCCTGGCACCAAATTGCGCGACTTTGGCCCCGGCGGCGAGCATCAGAGCGCCGAACACGACCAAGCCAAGCCAGATGGCGAGCATGAGCACGACCATGACCATGACCATGACCATGAAGGGCATAGCCATAGCGGCGTTGACCCCCATGCCTGGCTTGATCCCGACAATGCCAAGATCTGGCTGAAGGGCATTGCCGAGGATCTGGCCACCGCGGACCCCGAGCATCGTGGCGATTATTATCGCAATGCCGGTCAGGCAGCTGCGCGAATCGGCCAGCTAGAGGGGCAGATCAGCGCCCAACTGGCCCCCGCTCAGGGCAAAAGCTTTATCGTGATGCATGACGCTTATGGCTATTTCACCAGCCGATTCGGACTGGCCCCGGCGATTGCGATTTCGCATGGCGATGCTCAGGCCCCATCCGCGGCGCGCCTGCGCGAGATCAAGACCGATCTGGCCGCCTCAGGCGCGGTTTGCGCCTTTGCCGAGCAAAATCACGATGCCCGTCTGATCGACGCCGCGATCGAGGGCAGCGGCATTCGTTTGGGCCAGCCACTGGACCCCGAGGGCACAGCCCTGCCCCCCGGTCCCGAGCTTTACCGCGAAACCCTTGGCAAGCTTGCGCAAAATATCGCGGATTGCCTTAACCAATAAACCTTATTGATTTCAATGCTCTTTCAGGATTCCTCCGATCCAAGAAAGGGCTGAAAGGGACGGTCAGAGCGCAAGTTCTGGCCGTCTTTTTAATTTCCGACAATTTCCCTTTGACATTCCAGAGTGATTTAGTCAGATTAAATTCAACGCGACATCGAAAGGACACGGAAATGACCGCGACACGCCCTGCCGAATTTTCCCGCCCCGGGATCACCGCCCTGCACCGCCTGCCCGAACATGACGCGACCCAATTGACCAGCGGCGGCAATCAGGCGCTGATCGTGCTGGGCGATCAGGTCTATAACCTGCGCATCACCCGTGCGGGCAAGCTGATCCTGACCAAGTAATTCCAAGACCTCTGGCCGCCCTCTCTCTCATTCCAAACGGCCAAAAGAAAAGCGCGCCCCAGTGATGGGCGCGCTTTTCCTTTTTCGATCGCAACGGGCAGAAAAGGCCGCATTGTTCACGGCGCATCAACGCGGCCAATCACAAGAAAAAGCCGGCAGAGTTTCCCCCGCCGGCCCTTGTTTAATTGGTCGCGCAATCAGCCGCGTGGCTTATAGGGGCCTTTGCCACCCGGGCGCGGCGCCCCACCCGAGCGCGGCGCAAACGGCTTGCGATCTCCGTCCTGACGCGGCGCGTAGGGTTTGCGATCACCGTCTTCACGCTTGACCCAAGGCTTGCGGTCGCCGTCCTGACGCGGAGCGTAGGGTTTGCGGTCCCCATCTTCGCGCTTGGCCCAAGGCTTGCGGTCGCCGTCCTGACGCGGGGCGTAGGGTTTGCGGTCCCCGTCTTCGCGCTTGGCCCAAGGCTTGCGGTCACCGTCCTGACGCGGAGCGTAGGGTTTGCGGTCCCCATCCTCGCGCTTGGCCCAAGGCTTGCGATCACCGTCCTGACGCGGGGCGTAGGGTTTACGATCACCGTCTTCGCGCTTGGCCCA
>NZ_DALZMB010000072.1:0-21200 GCF_032007265.1 Paracoccus sp. (in: a-proteobacteria)
AGGCCGCCAAATCGGCCCTGAACGGCGGAAAACAAGGAAAAATCGAGGTGCCCTATAGTGACATTGCCCGCGCCATTGGTGCGCCACGGGCGGTTCGCGCGGTGGCGCAGGCCTGCGCAGCAAACCGTCTGGCCATCGCCATCCCCTGCCACCGCGTGCTGCGCCAGGACGGCCAATTGTCGGGCTATCGCTGGGGCATTGACCGCAAGCGCGCACTTTTGTTGCGAGAATCCCCGGCTTAGGGTGCGATTTCCCCGGCAATGTCTTGCAAAACTGCAACGCGCGTCTCATGGTGGCTGGGTCAAGGATGTTGCTTGCAACATGGGAACTGGGTTTCGAACCCGACCGCCCCCGCGACTGTGAGCGGTTTGCGCGACGAAGATGCCACTGATGCGCCAGCATTGGGAAGGCCGTCAGCGCAACAAGCCGCGAGTCAGGAGACCGATCCTTGGCATCATATCAGCCTCCGTCGGGTGTGACGGATAAGGAGAGAAAATGTCTCAGATGACGACCCCGGCGCGTGCCGGTTCCCTGCCATTGAACACCAGCCGCTTCGGCACGATTGTCTTTGCCGCGATCGTCGGGCTTGGCCTTGTGTTTGTGTCAGGGCTTGCCCATTCCGAAACCCTGCATGATGCCGCACATGATATGCGTCATGCGACCGGGTACCCCTGTCACTAAGCCATGGATATAAAATCGATTTCCAGCGCGTTGATCGCTGGTGCCGCAGCGGGGCTGATTGCCGCCCTGCTGCAGCTTTGGCTTGTCCAGCCGGTGCTTTTGCATGCCGAGCTTTACGAGGGCGGCGAACGCACCCATTTCTCTGCCCCCCCGGAAGAGGGCCACTCGCATAGCCATGACAGCGCAGCCATTGCGCCCGATGATCATGCCCATGACCAATCGGCAAGCACGCCAAGCCCCCATCAGGGTGATGCGCCCTTCAGCGCCGAAATAGATCTTAAGCGCGATGCGCTAACGGTGCTTTTCTCGATCCTGATCTATGCGGGCTATGCGCTGCTAAGCTTGGCGGTCCTTTTGGCCACCACAGCCAACGGGCGCAAATTCGCCGTTCGTGACGGGATCTTGTGGGGATTGGGTGGATTTTTGGCCGTACAGTTTCTGCCTGCAATCGGCCTTGCGCCCGAATTGCCCGGCATGTCGGCGGCCGATCTGACGCAAAGACAGATCTGGTGGGGCGCGACAGTGGCGGCCTCGGCCTTGGGGATCTGGCTGATCGCCTTTGGCCGCAATTGGCTAAGCTGGGGCTTGGCGATTTTGCTGATCGCCGCCCCCCATGTGATCGGCGCGCCCCATATCGAGGTCTTTACAGGCCCGGCTCCGCCCGAACTGGCATCAGAGTTTGCCAGCCGTGCGCTTGGCGTGGGCCTTGTGGGCTGGCTGGTGATGGGCCTTGCGCTCTTTGCCTTGCTGTTTTCGCCGCCCCGTCGCATTCAGGTGCAATGACAGGCGATGATGAAACTCCGCCTCTGCCGCTGACCGCGGCCGAGGCATCCCAGATCACCCGACTGAACTGGAGCTTTGCGCTTGGCCCGCTGGGAGGCATGCATTGCCTAAGCGAGCCACGGCTGGGCCAGCCCGATTTGATGCTTCAGGCCTATGAAGTCATCTCGAAAGAGCCGCTGTTAGCCAATCACGGGCTGGTCCTGCTAAGCCAAGCCAGTCCCGATTGTGACCGTTCGGACCATGGCCCGTCCATTCCGCGCCATTTGATGCCCCCTCGGGGATATGTCATCGCAGGCATTGCCGCTGCGCGTCGCGCCACGACAGGCCCGCACCCTTTTGCCGCACATTTCCCCAAGGCCTATCGTCAGCAGCGTCAGGCGCTGATCGCAAGGATCCGTCAAAACCTGCCTGTGCCCCCGGACGCGCCGCGGTTGATGCTGCGCTGTATCCTGCGCGAAATGGCAAGCCACAGCCCTCAACTGATCCTGCCCTTGGCGCGTGAATATGACCGCCCGCTTTGGCAGGCACTTGGCGGGGAGACGCTTGCCGAGGGGCGGGCCGACTAAAGTCCCGCCAAGCGCAGCATCGCGTCAATGGCAAGGTGGCGCTCAAGATGGGCGGCCAGTTCGTCCAAGACCGCCTCGATCTGGGCCTCATATTGCACCGTGGACGCCGCCCCCATTGCCGCAAGATAGGCTGCGCGGAAACCGTCATCACCAAACAGCCCGTGCAGATAGGTCCCACTGACGCGCCCGCAGGCCGAGGTCGCGCCCTCGGGCAGCCCCGCGATTTCGGCAAAGGGTCGCAGGCGATCAGGGCCATTGCTGACCCCAAGATGAATTTCGTAGCCGCTCATCTGCTGACCTGATGCAAGATGACGGGCTTGGACCAGACGCAGGGTCTTATCCCCTTCCAGCACGGTTTCGACATCCAACAGGCCCAAGCCCTCGCTGCTGCCCGCCGCCCCCTCGAAACCATGGGGGTCATGCACATGCCGACCCAGCATTTGATAGCCGCCACATATGCCAAGGATGCGGCCCCCGCGGCGATAATGCGCCAAAAGGTCGATGTCCCATCCCTGCGATCGCAAAAAGGCCAGATCGCCTCGGGTCGATTTGCTGCCCGGCAAAATCACCAGATCCAAGTCACCGGGTATGGCCTCGCCTGGGAGGATTGCCACCAATTCGATGCCGTCCTCGGCGCCAAGCGGGTCAAGATCATCGAAATTTGCAAGGCGCGACAGAACCAGCCAGCCCACGCGCAGCCCCTTGCCTTGCGCATGCAAGCGAATGTCCTGCGCATCTTCGGCAGGCAAAAGATGGGCACGATCAAAGGCCGGAATCACGCCCATACCGGGCCAGCCCGACAGGGCTTCAATCGTGGAATATCCCGCGTCAAAAAGTCTGGGATCTCCACGAAATTTATTGACTATAAAGCCTTTTATCAGTTCTGCATCGCTGGGATCGATCACGGCTTTGGTGCCGACGATCTGCGCAATCACCCCGCCTCGATCAATATCGCCCAACAGAAAAACCGGCACGCGCGTCTGGCTGGCAAAGCCCATATTGGCAATATCGGTGGCGCGCAGATTGGTTTCCGAGGCGCTGCCTGCACCTTCGATCACCATCAGATCATGAGCAGCCTCAAGGCGGTGGTAACTGTCCAGAACAGCTGTCATCAGCCGCCCCTTCATGGTCCAATATTCACGGGCAGGAAACCGCCCCAGCCTTTTTCCCCGAACGATGACCTGCGCGCCCATATCGGTTTCGGGCTTCAGTAAAACCGGGTTCATATCGCTATGGGGTGCCAGCCCTGCCGCGCGCGCCTGAAGCGCCTGAGCACGACCAATCTCGCCGCCATCCGCTGTGACAGCAGCGTTGTTCGACATGTTTTGCGGCTTGAAGGGCGCGACCGACAGGCCACGCAGGCGCAACGCGCGGCATAAGCCCGCCACGATCAGCGACTTGCCGACATTCGAGCCGGTTCCTTGGATCATCAGTCCCGGCATCAGAATTCGATACCCGGCTGGCCCTTGATCCCCGCGCGCCACGGATGCTTGACCAGTGTCATTTCGCTGACCAGATCGGCCAGCTCTATCAGCTCGGGCTTGGCATTTCGCCCGGTCAGGATGACATGGCTCATCTCGGGCTTTTCAGCCTGCAGAAACTCGCAAACTTCGGCAATATCGATATAGTCATTGCGGATCGCGATATTGATCTCATCCAGCAGGACCAGTCGGATTGCCGGGTCACGGATCAGCTCTTGGGCCTTGCGCCATCCGGCTTGCGCCGCCGCGACATCGCGGGCGCGATCCTGTGTTTCCCAGGTAAAGCCCTCGCCCATCGTGTGAAACTGGCACAGATCGGCGAAATGCGTGGTCAGCAGGCGGCGCTCGCCCGTGTCGCGGCTGCCCTTGATAAACTGCACGACAGCGCAGGGCATCTCATGGGCAATTGCGCGCATCACCATGCCAAAAGCCGATGAAGATTTGCCCTTTCCCGATCCGGTGTGAACGATGATCAGGCCTTTCTCGCCTTGCCTTTCCTCGTTTACACGATCCTTTGCCTCTTTTATTTTTTGCATTTTCTCAGCATGTTGCATGTCATTATTCATGTTCAACATTACCTTTCATCTTAGGTGAAAACGCCCATTCCGAAGGCCTGGCAGCGCCTTGGCCTATGCTGCTATGCGGGCCTATGGCAAGCCCCCAGAATCCGCATTTGCCCGCGCGCGGATCGCGGCTTGACTTGATGGCGGGCTTGACGGCATCAAGGGCGGGCAATGGTTCCTGCGGCAACGCAGGCTAAGAGGGAATGTGCCAAGGCCGTCATTGGCCCCAAGCGCAGCCGCCCCCGCGACCGTGACCGGAGAGCCTTTTCACCGCCACTGGGCCACAGCCCGGGAAGGCAGAAAAGGCAAGGGCAGATGCCCGCATCCGCAAGCCGGGAGACCTGCCATGCAAGATAACCAATGATGCGGACGGGGTGTGCCGCGGATGGATGGCATGACCCGTCTTTGCGCCCCATGCCCCCTTCCGCAGACCCTGTCGCATAACGCAAAGGGCCTGTCGGTGACGAGCACGCTTTATATCTGCCAGACCTGTCGCATGGGCCAGCCCGTGCCAGATGACGGGATCGTTCCGGGTGAGCGGCTCTTGAGCGAAGTCATGTCCCAGCCCTTGCCTGCGGGGGTCAGCATCGTTCCGGTTTCCTGTCTTTCGGCCTGTGCGCGCGGCTGTGCCGTCGCCCTCGCACGCCCCGGTTCATGGACCTATGTGCAAGGTGGGCTGGGCCCAGATGACTGCGCCGAGGTGCTGACCATGGCCCGCCAATACAGCCAAAGCGCCGATGGCGTCGTGCCTTGGCGCGAACGCTCGCCCCTCTTTCGCAGCAATACCATTGCCCGAATTCCCCCCTCTTTGCGTCCAAAGGATCTGCCATGAAGCCTCTTGCCAAAACTCCGGTCACTGTCGTCACGGGCTTTCTGGGCGCGGGAAAGACCACGCTTTTGCGCCATCTGATCGCGAATGCTGGCGGACGTCGCCTTGCGGTTTTGGTCAATGAATTCGGCACGGCCGGCGTTGATGGCGAGATCTTGAAATCCTGCGCCAGCGCCGATTGCCCCGAAAGCAACATTCTTGAACTGGCAAACGGCTGTATCTGCTGCACCGTGGCCGATGATTTCCTGCCCGCGATGGAGCAGCTCCTGGCCCTTGACGATGCCCCCGATCACATCTTGATCGAAACCTCGGGCTTGGCTTTGCCCAAGCCGCTGCTCAAGGCCTTTGACTGGCCCGCCATCCGCTCGCGGATCACCGTCGATGGTGTGATCGCTTTGGCCGATACCGAAGCTTTGGCCGCTGGCGCGTTTGACGAGGGCCAGACCGAAGGCAGCGAACATGACAGCCCTCTGGCCGAGGTTTTCGCCGATCAGGTCAATT
This sequence comes from Paracoccus sp. (in: a-proteobacteria), assembly GCF_032007265.1. Lineage (GTDB taxonomy): Bacteria > Pseudomonadota > Alphaproteobacteria > Rhodobacterales > Rhodobacteraceae > Paracoccus. Next base: position 5,405 of record NZ_DALZMB010000072.1, read on the forward strand.
GCGCCGATATTGTCTTGCTGACGAAAACCGATCTGGCCTCCGAGGCGGTGCGGACGATTGCGCGTGAAAAGCTGAACCAGATCGCCCATCGCGCGCTGCCCGTGATCGAGATCAAGGACGGCGTGATCGACCCGCGCGTGATCTTGGGGCTTGAGGCCAAGGCCGAGGATGATCTGGCCGCGCGCCCCTCGCATCATGATGGTGCCGATGATCACGAGCATGACGATTTCGACTCGCTTGTCGTCACCATGCCCGAAATCGAGGACCCAGCAGATCTGATGGCGCGGATCGAGCGTTTGGTCCGCGAGCAGCATATCCTGCGCGTCAAAGGTCATGTCGCAGTGGTGGGCAAGCCCATGCGCCTGTTGGTTCAGGCCGTCGGCAGCCGCATTCGCCAGCAATATGACCAGCCCTGGAACGGCCCGCGCCTGTCGCAACTGGTGGTGATCGCCGAGCATGATCACATCGATCCCGACGCCATCCGCACCACTCTGCTTGGCTAGGCAGATGCATGTGATCTTTCGCGAAAAGGGCGGGCTTGAAGAAAGCACCACGCCACAAGATCTTGGGCAGACGCCCGGAGATCTTGTGGTGCTGTCCTTTTCCGACAGTGACCTTGCCAGTTTCGCCCATGCTTGGCGGCAAGATCGCGATCAGCTGCCCTCGCTGCGCTTGGCGCAGCTTGCGCGGCTGACTCATCCGGTCTCGGTCGATCAATATATCACGGCCACGCTGCATGGCGCGCGCTTCATCCTTGTGCGTCTTTTGGGCGGGCGCAGCTATTGGGATTATGGCGTCATGGCCTTGCAGGATCTGGCGCGGCGTCGCGGGATTGCGCTGGCCTTTGTCGAGGGCGATGGCGCGGCCATCAACCTGCCCAAGCACAACGCCAGCCTTCTTGCCCAGCTTTCAACGGTCTCGCCCGATCTGCACCAGCGGCTAAGCCAGCTATGCGCCATGGGGGGCCATCAGGCGGCAGGCGCGGCATTGCGCTTGATGGCTGGGCTTGACGCCCACACGCCCGCGCCCTTACCCGAGGTGGGTTGGCTTGATCACGCGCCCCAAAAAGACTGGATCGCAATCCCGTTTTATCGCTCGTGGATGCTCGCCGGGGATCTGCAGCCGATCACGGCGCTGATTGCAGCGATCGAGCGCGAGAACAACTGCCCCGGCCAGTCTGGTCTGGCGGCGATTGAAGCGCGGGGGATTTACCTGCCCTCGTTGAAATCCAAGGCCGCGCAGGACTTTCTCAAGGCGGCATTTAAAGCGAACCCGCCCAAAGCAATCATCAACACAACCGCATTTTCGACCCAAGATGCGGATTGCGCATTGCGATCCGGGCCTCCGGTTTTTCAGGCAGTGCTATCGACTGCCACGCGGGCCCTGTGGGCCGATAGCCAACGTGGTCTGTCGCCTGCCGATATGGCGATGCATGTGGTGCTGCCCGAAGTTGACGGCCGTATTCCGGCGCAAATCATTTCGCTGAAAGACACGCAGACGCCCGACCCCGACTTGCAGATCGCGCTGCCTCACCACCAACCGCTGGCCGACCGCATTCAGGCTCTTGCCCAGCGCGTGCGCGGCTGGATCGCCCTGCAATCATCCCCAAACCCAACCATCGCCGTGGTTTTGTCCACCTATCCCGGCAAGCCTTGGCTTGATGCCCATGCCGTAGGCCTTGACGCGACCCAATCGGCCCAGGCGATCTTGCGCAGCCTTGGCGAAAATCCCGCACCGATCGCCCCCCGGTTGCGGCAAGAAACCATCAGCTGGCCCATCAAAGACTACCTTGCGGCATTGGCGCAGCTTCCCAAAGAGCTGCAGAGTTCGTTGCAAGATCATTGGGGCGCGCCGCAAGATGATCCACAAATCCATGACGATCACGTGCATTTTCACGCATTGCACCAAGGTCGCCATCTGGTCGCGCTGCAACCCGAACGCGGCCTTATTGCCACGCGAGAGGCCAGTTATCACGACCTAAGCGCCCCGCCGCGCCATGCCTACGTCGCCTTTTACCTGTGGCTGCGCGGGCGCGTGCAGGCATTGGTTCACCTGGGCGCGCATGGCACATTGGAATGGCTCCCCGGCAAAGCAGTTGCGCAATCCTTGGCCTGCTGGCCCGAGGCCCTGACCGGCGCCTTACCCGTCATTTATCCTTTCATCGTAAACGACCCTGGCGAGGCCGCCCAGGCGCGCCGCCGTTTGGGGGCTGTCACCTTGGGCCATATGCCCCCCGCGCTAAAGCCCGCGCAATTGCCCGAAAAATTCGTCAGCCTTGAACATATGCTGGACCGCTATGCCACCGCAGATGGCATCGATCCCGCCCGCCGTGATCGCCTGGCGCAGATGATCAGGGACGAGGCCGAGGCACTGGGGCTTTTTGCCCAATTGGGTCTGGATGTGTCGCAAGATGCGCAAGCATTGGGCGCGCTGGACCGATTTGTGTGCGAATTGAAGGAAAGCCGCTATACCGACGGGCTTCATATCTGGGGGCAGGCCGTGGGCGAACACGAGGGGCTGGCACGCGCTCTTGGCGGGCGCCATGTTGCGCCCGGTCCCTCGGGCAGTCCTTGGCGGGGGGCGGCTGATGTGATGCCGACGGGGCGCAATCTTTACGCCGTCGACCCACGCGCCCTGCCCACACCCGAGGCGGTTGAAAAAGGCCGCCTGATGGCTGCCGAATTCATTCGCACCTATTTGCAAGATCACGGTGACTGGCCGAAATCTGTCATGATTGATCTTTGGGGCTCGGCCACAATGCGCACAGGGGGCGAGGATTTTGCCATGGCGCTGGCTTTGGCAGGTCTGACCCCGATCCGCGATCCGGGCACGGGACGGGTGACGGGGATCGAGGTCCTGCCCTTGGCCGAGATGGAACACCCGCGCATTCTGGTCACGCTCAAGATTTCCGGGCTGTTTCGTGACAGCTTTCCGGTGCTGATCCAGCTCTTCGTGCTTGGTTGCCAGATGCTGGCCGCACGTGGACCGGCAAGCGAGATCGGCGAAACGCCTGGGGACAACCCCTATCTGGCTGATACACCCCGGATCTTTGGCCCCAGCGACGGCAATTATGGCACGGGCATCGCGCTTGACGGCCCGCAACACCAGGTTGCCGCCACTTGGTTGGCCAATGGCGGCTTCAGCCATGACGGGCAAAACCCCTCGATGCCCGATCAAGCCGGGCTGGCCCAAGCATTGCACAGCCTTTCTGCCCATTTGCACAGCCAAGACCTGCCTGAAAGCGATCTGCTGATGGCCGAGGATTATGCCGCTCATATTGGCGGTGCCGCAGCAGCCATCGAGGCCACCGGCAACAAGGCCGCGCTTTATCATCTGGACAACACCCGTCAGGACCGCATCGTGCTGCGTGATCTGGGCGCGGAACTGGCCCGCATCACCCATACGCGCGCTGGGGCACCCGCATGGATTACCGCGATGATGCGTCACGGTGCGCGCGGCGCGGCTGAGATTACGGCATCGCTTGATCATCTTGCCGCCTTCGCGCGGTTGACAGGCCAGGTGGCGCCCCAGCTCTTTGACGAAATCGCACGCGCGACCCTGCTTGACGGCAAGGTCATGGCGTTTTTCCAGCAAGAAAACCCGTTGGCCCGGGCCCGGCTGATCGAAATTTTTCTAGACCTTCTGCAGGGTGGGCAATGGTCTACGCGCCATAATGAAATTCTGGCTCATCTCTTTGCGCTTGGGGGATCGGAGCAGCCATGAGCTTTCAGATCAAAGGCTGGTGCCCCACCCCCAACCGCCCCATGCAATCGGGCGATGGCTGGCTGCTGCGTCTCAAGCCACTCGGAGGCGCACTGACCGCAACGCAGGCGATGGGCATTGCAAATGCCGCACGCGAGTTTGGCAATGGCCAGCTGGAGTTGACCAATCGTGGTGCGATGCAGATCCGTGGAATTGCCGAAAACGGCCTTGCCGCCTGCCTGCGCCAATTGGACGGTTTGGGGATCGATCATCAAGGGGCGCTGGCTGCCATCACCTTGGCGCCATATCTGTCCCGGCAAAGGGCGCAGCCGGATATTCCAGATGATCTGGCCCATGATCTGGCTGCGGTATTGGCGCGCTTCCCGCAATTGCCCGCCAAATTCGGTCTGGTCATCGATTGTGGCCCAACCCCTGTTCTTGGCAACTGCCCGGGCGATCTGCGCATTGAGCGTGCCAAGGATGGGTTATGCCTGCGCATCGATGGACGCGCTTTGGGTCATCTGGTTGCACCGCAAGATCTCGGCCATTGCGTTGCACAGATCCTGACTGCCTTTTGTGCCTCGGGGGTGGTGGCAGGCCGCGGACGGATGCGGGACTGGCAAGGTGAATGGCAAAGTGAATGGCTGGGTGAAGCGGACACGGCTGGTTCGACAAGCATGCATCAAACCGCACCCCTGCCCGGCCAGCGCCCCACGCCCGGCCCTTATGAGGGCGATTACCTGCACGCAGTTCCCTTCGGGGCGATCACGGCTGATCTGCTCGAGGCGGCAGCCCTGACCGGACCCGTGACCATCACACCATGGCGCATGATCGGATTGCCCGCGCGGCTGGATCACCCCTCCCTCATCACCCGGCCCGATGATGCGCTGTTGCGCACCCATGCCTGCATTGGCGCGCCGGGTTGTTCGCAGGGCCATGCTGCCACGCGCCCCTTGGCCCGGCGCCTTTCTGCCATGCTTGGCGCGGATCAAAGCCTGCATGTCGCGGGCTGCGCAAAACTTTGCGCCCATCCTGCCCATTTGACCGCTCGCGCCCCCACGCGCGCCCCTAGTCACGATCGCGCTCACGATCCCACTTTGGCCCCTGCTTCGGCCCCTATCACGCTGATAGCCTCGGCGCAGGGGTTTCACCTTGCGGGGCATCCTTTACCCAATCCGGACACATCCATGATCCATAGCTATGAAACCAACGGACAGGCGATCTATGACCGCTCTTTCGCGATCATCCGCGCCGAGGCCGATCTTGCCCGTTTCGCGCCCATCGAGGAACGTGTCGCCGTCCGTATGATCCATGCCTCGGGGCTGGTCGGGCTTGAGCGCGACATCGCCTTTACCCCCGATTTCGCGCTTACCGCGACGACAGCGCTCAAGGCAGGTGCACCCATTTTATGTGATGCGCGCATGGTGTCACAGGGGATCACCACCACCAGACTACCTGCGGGCAATCAGATCATCTGCACGCTGCATGATCCGCAGGTCCCCATTCTGGCCGAGGCCATGAGCAACACGCGCTCTGCTGCCGCATTAGAGCTGTGGCGCCCGCATCTGGCGGGGGCAGTGGTTGCGATCGGCAATGCGCCCACCGCGCTTTTTCACCTGCTGAATATGCTGTCAGATCCCGATTGCCCCCGCCCCGCCGCGATCATCGGTTGCCCGGTTGGCTTTGTGGGCGCGGCTGAATCCAAAGAGGCCCTGATCGCGGCCCCGCCCGTACCAGCGCTGGTGGTGAATGGCCGCCTTGGCGGCTCGGCGGTGACGGTGGCTGCGGTGAATGCCCTTGCCTCGGAGAGGGAATGATGGGGCGCATCATCTGCGCGGGCCTTGGCCCCGGGGCACAAGACTTGATGAGCCTGCGCACGGCCCGTGTCATTCAGGGCGCGCGCCACATCGCCTATTTCCGCAAACCCGGGCGGCAGGGAATGGCGCGCATGATCGTCGAGGGGATGCTGCATCCCGAGGCGGTGGAATATGCGATGGAATACCCGGTAACCACCGAGCTGCCCTTTTCCTCGCCTGAATATCGCGCGGCGCTGGCCGGATTTTACGACGATTGGGCAGATCGGCTGGCCCAATTGGCCCAAAGCTGCGAGGTCGTGGTCCTGTGCGAAGGCGACCCGTTCTTTTATGGCTCGTTCATGCATCTGCACATCAGGCTGCAAGATCGCGCCACATTAGAGATCATCCCCGGCATCACCGGCATGTCGGGCTGCTGGACCGCGACAGGCCAACCCGTGACCTGGGGCGATGACGTTCTGACCGTTTTACCCGGCACCCTGCCCCAGGACGAGCTGGCGCGACGCCTGAGGGATACGGATGCGGCCGTGATCATGAAGACCGGTCGCAACCTGCCCCGCATTCGCGCCGCCTTGCAGCAGGCCGGGCGGCTGGAGGACGCCTGGCTTTGCGTCAAGGGCACCATGACAGGCGAGCGGATCTTGCCGCTGTCGCAGGCGGAATTGGATGATTGCCCCTATTTCGCGACCGTGATTTTACACGGCAATGGCCGCCGCCCCCTGCTTGAGGATCTGACATGAGCGGCAGATTGACCATCGTGGGCCTTGGCCCGGGCGCGCAGGGGCTGATTGCCCCCGAAGCCAGTCTGGCCATTGACCAGGCCAGCGATATTCTGGGCTATATCCCCTATGTGCGGCGGATCGCGCCGCGCGCGGGGCTGGTGCTGCATGAAAGCGACAACCGCGAAGAGCTGGACCGCGCCCATCACGCCATTCGCCTGGCGCAGACCGGCAAGCGCGTTGTGGTGGTCTCGTCTGGTGATCCGGGCGTGTTTGCCATGGCCGCCGCGGTCTTTGAGGCGCTAGAGACAATCGCCCCGGCAGATCACCCCGAGATTTCCGTCATACCCGGCATCACCGCAATGTTGGCCGCCGCAGCGCGCGTTGGCGCACCCCTTGGCCATGATTTTTGCGCGATCAACCTTTCAGACAACCTCAAACCCGCCGAGGTCATCTGCCACCGCATCCGTCATGCGGCACTGGGCGGCTTTGCGATGGGCTTTTACAACCCGCGCTCGGCATCGCGCCCCGATGGCTTTGCCCGCGCGCTTGATGTGCTGCGAGACACCTGCGAGCCCAGCCGCATCATCATCTTTGCCCGGGCCGTCTCGACCCCCGATGAAACGATCTTGATTACCAATCTGGCCGAGGCGCGCGAGGATATGGCCGATATGCGTACCGTCGTCTTGATCGGAAATCCCCAAAGCCGCTGCATCAAGGGCCGTGACGGCGATTGGGTCTATACGCCGCGCAATTGGGTCCAGCCATGAGCGGCCAGCCAAGCCATCACCCCCTCGACGGTCTCGACGACGGGGCGCGGCGCAATCCGGGGTCGCGCCACCATGATCACGGGCAGAGACAGCGCACGCGCGGCGGCAATTTTTGCATAAGCCCCGGTGCCACCCGCATTTTTACTGACGACACAGGTAATCGCATGCTCTTGCAGCATCGCCAGATCATCGGAAAAGTGAAACGGGCCGCGCGCCACGATCCATGCGGCATCAGGCAGCGGCGCGCTGCGCGGTTGATCGACCAGCCGCAGCAGGAAATGGCGCTTGATACCCGCGAATGCCGCCAATTCATTGCGCCCGATCCCCAAGAACACGCGCGGCCCGATCAGCCTTTCTGCGGCCTCGGCCATATTGGCGGCCTCGATCCAGCGATCCCCCGCGACTGCGGCCCATGGTGCGCGCTCCAATGCGATCAGGGGCAGGTCCAGATGCGTGGCGGCAGCTATGGCGTGATTGCTCATCCCTGCCGCAAAGGGGTGGGTCGCATCGATGATCGCGGTGATCGCATGATCGCGGCAATAGCGACACAGCCCCTCGATCCCGCCAAACCCACCGACCCGGACCGGCAGGGGCTGGCCCTTGGGGCAGGCAACGGCGCCAGCATAGGAATAGACGGCATCAATTCGCGCCTGTGCCAGTCTTTGTGCCAAAACTCCGGCCTCGCTCGAACCTCCCAGCAAAAGGATGCGTGACATGAAAGCTCCTTGGCTGACGATCATCGGGTTGCAAGAGGCGGGGCTAGAGGGGCTGACGCCCCCGGCGCGCGCCGCGATTGAGGCCGCCGATACCATTTTCGGTGGGCCACGTCATCTGGAACTGATCGGGGCATCCGATCGCGGCAGGCCCTGGCCTGTGCCCTTTAGCGTCGATCCCGTGCTGGCGCAGCGTGGCAAACCAACGGTGGTGCTGGCCTCGGGCGATCCCTTTCACCATGGCGCCGGACGTGCCTTGGCGCGCAGCCTTGCTCCGGACGAATGGATCAGCCTACCCGCCCCATCGACCTTTTCCTTGGCCGCAAATGCCCTTGGCTGGCCGCTTGAGGATGTCACCTGCCGCGCATTGCATGCCGCGCCGCTGGCCAGCATCCGAGATGAGCTGTTTCAGGGTGCGCGGCTGATCTTGCTGCTGCGCGACGCGCAAGCGGTCCATGATCTGGCAAGGCATCTGGCGGATTGGCAGGTCACTGCTGCAGTGTCAGTGCTCGAGCGTCTGGGCGGCCCCTATCAGAAAATCAGCCCCTATATGGCCGGACATGCCTATGCGACGCCCCTGGCGGTGACGGTGCATGTGGTTGCGGCCGATCCGCTCTCGATCGCGCCCGGCCGCCCAGAGGCCAGCTTTGCCCATGACGGGCAGATCACCAAGGCGCCGATCCGTGCCATGACCCTTGCCGCCCTTGCCCCACGACCGCAAGAATTGCTGTGGGATCTGGGCGCAGGCAGCGGCTCGATTGCGATTGAATGGTGCCGTCTGGGCGGGCGCGCGATTGCGGTCGAACATCGAAGCGACCGGGCGCAGAACATCGCCACCAATATTCGCGATTTCGGCCTAACCGCCCGGATGGAGCTGCAATTGGGCGCGCATCTGGATAAGGTGCCTGCTTTGCCGCGCCCTGATGCGGTCTTTATCGGCGGCGGTTTTTCTCAGGCTTTGTTCGTGGCGTTGCAAGATCATGCCAAGGGCGCACGGCTGGTGGTCAATGCAGTCACCCTGGAAACCGAAGCCTTGCTGATCCAATTGGCGCAAAAGCAAGGCAGCCTGTTGCGCATTGAGATGTCTCAGGCACAGCCCCTTGGCGCGATGCGCAGCTGGAAGCCGGCGCGCCCCGTGACGCAATGGATCACGACGCTATGAGTGTGATCGCAGGGATCGGGCTACGTGATAGTGCCACAGTGACAGAACTGCGTGAACTGCTGGTGCTTGCCCCCGCCCCAGTAACCGGGCTGGCGACGGTTCAGGCCAAAAGCAGCCACCCTGCCCTGACGGCGCTTGTGGCTGAAACCGGGCTAGCCCTGCATGCTATCCCCCCAGCTGCTTTGCGCGCCATTGGCACGCTGACGCAATCGCCCGATCAGATCCGCCGCTTTGGCACGGGCTCGCTGGCCGAGGCCTGTGCGCTTGTCGCGGCCCAGCCAGATGCAAATCTGCACGCGCCACGCTGCATCAGCCCATCCGGGCGCGCCACCATCGCCTTTGCCATCAGGAGGTCCAATTGACCGTTCACTTCATCGGCGCAGGCCCGGGCGCGCCAGACCTTTTGACGCTGCGCGCGGTCAAACTGATCGGCTCTTGCCCGGTCTGCCTTTATGCCGGATCGCTGATCCCCGCCGAAGTACTGGGCCATTGCCCCGCCAATGCGCACCTGATCAACACTGCCCCGCTGTCGTTGGACGACATCATCGCCGAGATCCGCTCGGCCCATGGCGCGGGGCATGATGTCGTGCGCCTGCACTCGGGCGATCTGTCGCTTTGGTCCGCGATGGGCGAGCAGCTGCGTCGCTTGCGCGAGCTGGATATTCCCTATGACGTGACCCCCGGCGTACCCGCTTTTGCGGCAGCGGCCGCCGCACTTGGGGCCGAATTGACCCTACCTGGTCAGGCGCAATCTGTGGTGCTGACGCGCACATCTGGGCGCGCAACAGCCATGCCCTCTGCCGAGACGCTAGAGGCCTTTGCTGCCACCGGTGCGACGCTTGCCATTCATCTTTCCATCCATGTCGCAGATCAGGTCCAGCGCCGTCTCAGTGCTTATTTCCCCCCGGATTGCCCGGTTGCCGTGGTCTGGCGCGCCAGCTGGCCCGATCAGCAGATCCTGCGAGGCACCTTGGCCGAATTGGGCGAATTGGCGGCTCAGGGTGCCACCCGGACCGCACTGATCCTGATCGGGCAAAACCTTGCCACGCAACCGGGTGACTTCGCTGAAAGCCGCCTTTATGCAGGCGATTACGACCGACGCTTTCGTCCCATCGGCACCAAGCCGCGCTTTCCAGAAGGTTGCGAATGATTCCGGGTATTCTGATCGCCGCCCCCGCCTCGGGGACGGGAAAAACCACCGTCATGCTGGGCCTGCTGCGGGCCTTTCGTGATCGCGCGCTGACCGTTCAGCCCTTCAAATGCGGGCCCGATTACATCGACCCGGCCTTTCATCTGGCGGCCTCGGGCAGGCAAAGCTTCAACCTTGATGGCTGGGCCATGGACGGGGCGCTTTTGGATGCTCTGTCCTTGCAGGCGCGCGGAGCCGATCTGGTGATCGCCGAAGGTTCGATGGGGCTGTTTGATGGCGTGATCCAGCCCGGCGCGTTTTCCAATGGTTCCAGCGCCAGCATTGCACGGCGCATGGGCTGGCCGGTGGTGCTGGTCATCGATGCTTCGGGTCAGGCGCAATCGGCGGCGGCGACGGCACTGGGATTTGCCAGCCTGGAAAAAGGCCTGCCCTTTGCCGGGGTTATCCTAAACCGCGTGAATTCGCCGCGCCACGAAAGCCTGTTGCGTCACGCGATGGATCAGGCGGGGATCACGGTTTTTGGCTGCCTGCCGCGCCGCGCGGATCTGGTCCTGCCCGAGCGTCACCTGGGGCTGGTACAGGCGTCCGAACATCCCGCCCTAGAGGCCGCAATTTCCGCCTATGCCGACATGCTGGCAGCCCATGTCGATCTGAATGCCCTGCGTGGTGCAGTGGGCGCGGTCGGAACCAAAGCGCTGACGTTAAGCGCATCCATGGCCCCACCCGCACAGCGCATTGCCGTGGCACAAGACACCGCCTTCAGCTTTCTTTACCCGCATCTGGCCCAACTTTGGCGTGCCGCGGGTGCCGAACTTCTGCCCTTCTCGCCCTTGGCCGATCAAGCCCCCGATCCCAGCGCCGATATGGTCTGGCTTCCGGGGGGCTATCCTGAACTTCATGCGGGGGCGATTGCCGGGGCCAGCCGCTTTCTTGACGGGCTGCGCGCCTTTGCCCGCCACAAACCCGTTCATGGTGAATGTGGCGGCTATATGGTTTTGGGCGAAAGCCTGACCGACAAGGATGGCACAACCCATCAGATGGCGGGCCTTTTGGGCCTGCGCACATCCTTTGCCAAGCGCAAGTTGAACCTTGGCTATCGCTTGGCCGAACTGGCCGCGCCAATCGCGGCGCTTGGGGCGGGCAAGACGCTGCGCGGGCACGAGTTTCATTACTCGTCGATCCTGGCCCAACCCGACGCGCCCTTGGCCCGCGTCTGGGACGCCACCGGGGCCGAGGCGGCCCAAAGCGGGTCCTATCGCGGCCATGTCACGGGCAGCTTCTTTCACCTCATCGCCGAGGAACGCGCATGATCTTGTCGCTGATCGGTATCGGTTGCGGCAACCCCGAGCATCTGACGTTGCAGGCCATTGCCGAAATCAACCGTGCCGATCTGATCTTACTGCCCGACAAGGGCCAAGACAAAGCCGCACTCGCCCATCTGCGGCAGCAGATTCTGGAGCGCCATCTGAGCAACCCCAAGGTCCAGATCCGCCCGTTTGCCATGCCCGAGCGGCGCCGCGATGCGGGCTATTTGCAAGGGGTCAATGACTGGCACGAGCAGATTGCCGCGTGCTGGCTGGCCGAGATCGCGGCGGCGGGCAACCCGGAACGGGTGGCGCTGCTCGTCTGGGGGGATCCCTCGCTTTATGACAGCACATTGCGCATTGCCGCCCGGCTGACGCCAGCGCCGCAAATCCAGGTGGTTCCGGGCATCACCTCGCTTTCCATGCTCACTGCGGCCCATGCGGTGGCGCTGAATGGGTTGGCGCAAAGCGTGGCGATCCTGCCTGCGCGGGTGCTGCGCGATCAGGGCTGGCCCGCCAACATCGCCTCGATCGCGGTTTTTCTGGACGATGGATCAACGCTGGCGGGACTAAGCGAGAATTGCCAGATCTGGTGGGGGGCCTATCTGGGGATGCCCGAGCAGGTCTTGGTGGCGGGCCAGTTGGGCGAAGTCCGCGCCCAGATCAAGACGTTGCGCCAGAACCTGCGCGCACAACACGGCTGGATCATGGACCTTTACCTGCTGCGACAAGCCTGACGATTACGGCATTTCCTGCTGCCGCCGGCATCTTTGGCAAAGAAGGCGCGGATATAATCGGGATTTTGATCACCCATGATCAGGCAATCTCGACACTCAGGATGAAGGCTGGCAGTGTCAGCATTGCGGCACGAAGCGGCGATTGTTCCGGGATAAGCATCGTGTCGGCAGGGTCAAAAGGCTTGCAGATGACCATGATACCCACGCTTACCACACCGCGCCTGACGCTTCGGCCGATGCGGGCAGCAGACTGGCCCATGTATCATCAATTGATGGCGTCAGATCGCTCCATCTATATGGGTGGTCCTTTTTCAACTGCCGTGGCTTGGGGAATGTTTTGTGCCGACCACGCCCAATGGAGCTTATTTGGCTGTGGCGGGCTTATGATCGAGCACAGCACCAGTGGTGCCTGTCTGGGCCAAGTGGGCATCAATTCAGGGCCGCTGTTCCCAGAGTTCGAACTGGGATGGCTGCTCTACCCTCAGGCAGAGGGGCACGGTTTCGCATATGAAGCTGCCACCGCTTTGCGACGGTGGAGCTGTGATGTCCGCAAACTTGAAACGCTGGTAAGCTACATCGATACTGCCAACCAACGATCAGCCAGATTGGCACTGCGTCTGGGCGCGGCCTTGGATGCCAAGGCGCAAAGGCCAGATCCCTCGGATTTGGTCTATCGGCACTTCGGCTCAGCACCCTCGGCACATGCGACAAACGCGCCTTTGCGTCAATTTTCCTGAGAGAGGGTGCCGAAAGCATTTGCGCCGCATCCCGCGAACCTTTTGGATATATATTAAGCGTGGAGGACCGGCGCGATGGAGCTGAAATGGCTTGAGGATTTCTTGTCGCTTGCCGTGACGCGCAGCTTTTCGCGCGCCGCCCAGGAACGCAATGTCACCCAGCCGGCCTTTAGCCGACGCATCCGCGCGCTGGAAATCTGGCTTGGCACCGATCTTCTTGACCGCAGCGTCTATCCCGTCGCCTTGACCCCCGAGGGGAAGCAATTCCTTGAAACCGCCGAAGAGGTGGTGAACGCCCTGACCGCCGCAAAAGAGACATTTCACGGCGTGAATGCCAGCGGGCGCGGACAGACGGTCGCCATCACCGCCCTGCATACAATTGCGCAAAGTATCCTGCCGAAATGGATCGCAATGCTGCAAGACAGGCTCGGGCCCTTCACCAGCCGCGTGCTGCCGGACAACTTTACCACCTGCCTGCATGCGCTGACGGATGGTGGTTATGATTTCTTCATGACCTTTTACCACCCCGAAGTGCCCATCAACCTGTCCGAGCAGGCCTATCCGTTTCTGAGCATTGGCACGGATCACCTGCTGCCGGTCGCGGCACCCGTTCTGGCCGATCGGCTGGCACGCGACGGGGCGGCGCTGCCTTTGCTGCAATATTCGCGCGGCTCTTTTCTGGGGCTTTTGGCCAAAATCGCGCATGGTCAGCAAAAAAGCGTGCCGACCTATCTAAGCCATATCAACGAAAACTCGATGGCCGAAGCCTTGCGCGCCATGGCCCGGCAGGGATTGGGTATGGCTTGGCTGCCCCAATCTCTGATCGAGGATGATCTGGCATTTGGGCGGCTGGTGCGGCTTGGCGAGGGGTTCGAAATGGAGATCCGGCTTTACCGCAACCTTGAGCGCGCAAGAGGATTTCTGGATCGGATCTGGCAAGCGACGGCCGAAACCCGTCTTGATTAACAAGGGGCCAAGCCCCGCCCCAGGCAGGCCTCAAGCAAGCCACAGCCGTACCCTTGCCGCGCCCGCCCCATTTGCCAGATCCGCGAGCCTGGTGCGCCCTACCCTAACCCTTGTGGCGCGACCGATGCCCAATTCCCGATGCGCAATGCGCAAAGACCGCACCACGGCCCTGCTGGAGATCCGCGCCGTAACGGCCACAGAAAGCGACCCCAGAAACCGGCCCGATCACTGCCCGCTGCCGGCCCCCGGGCGCTAGCGCGTCCGCCACGCCAAGCCGTCGGCCGCCCCACACCCGCACATCCGCACCCCGCACATCCGCGCACCGCCCGCGCCGACCGGCCTTAGTCCCTTTGCGCGACCTGATGGCCAGCGGCCTTCCATGCGGAAATTCCACCTTTCAAACTGCGCGCGTCCAGCCCCATGTCCTGCGCCAGTTGGGCCGCCAGCAAAGACCGCCAGCCCGAAGCGCAATAGAACACAAAGGTCTTTTTCTGGGCAAAACGCGGCTTGTGATAGGGGCTTTGCGGGTCGATCCAGAACTCCAGCATGCCGCGCGGCGCGTGAAAAGCGTCTGCGATCATGCCCTCGCGCTCTAGCTCGCGGGGATCGCGAATATCGACGATGACGATGTCATCATCCGTGATCCGTGCCGCCAGATCATCAGGTGAAACCGAGGTGACGACGGCCTCGGCCTCGTCAAGCATCTGCTGAACAGTTTTGACCATGACACCTTTCCCGATCATTGCGCCCGTCCCTGATCGAAAGGGCGCGTGTTTTTACGCAAGGCCTGTGTCAACCCACCCTGTCCCGATTGCGGCGGGCATGGGGGTATGAGGTAGTGGGGGAATGGGCCCCCGCACATCCTTGCCAAAGATCATTCTAGCGCCTGCAGGGCCAAAAGTCTGGACCCTTTGCACCGATGCCCCCAGCCGAACCAAAGCCCGCATCCTGTGCGATGCCCTGCGGGCTTGCGATCCGGCTATTCGGCAGCAAGCCCCGCCATCATCGCAAGATAGCTTTCCATCGCATCGGGCGCGCTTTCGCCATAGGGTTCGATCCGCACCAGACAGGTATGGGCCGCACAGCCCTGCCCGAACTGCGAGGTTGGAATATCAGCCGTCAGCACATTCGGGTTTCCTGACAAATCCAGCCCCGAATTTCCCGATGGGGTGAACCATGCCCCCGTGGGCAAAACCGCCACGTCCGGACGCACGGATGCACTGAGCTGAATGGTCGCAAGACAAGCGCCGCGCGAATTCCACAACCGCGCAATATGGCCGTCGATCAGCCCCAACCGATGCGCGTCATCGGGATGCAGGCGCACCTGCTCGCGACCATTTCGCTTGTCGGCCATGCTGGCGGGCCCGGTCTCTAGCTGGCTGTGCAACCGACCGTTGGGCTGGTTCGAGATCAGGTGAAATTCATCATCATGGCGCGCGGCCCCCAACCATTCCTGGGGCGCAATCCATGCCGGATGGGGCGGGCAGTCATCATAGCCCAGCCGCGCCAGGGTTTCGCTGCCCAAAACGATCCGCCCGGTTTCGGTGCCGAGGGGATGAGCATCGGGATCCTGACGAAAATCCGACAGATAGACATGCTCCTCGATCACTGGAATATCGGCATAGCCCTGCTGCCAGAAGCTATCAAAATCAGGCAGTTGCGCGCCCGAGCTGGATTGGGCTTCGGCACGGCTTTGCTCGTAAAGATGGCGCAGCCAGCCCATTTCGTCGCGCCCCTCGTTAAAGGCGTCGCCCACCCCCAACTTGCGCGAAATCAGATCGAAAATATCGAAATCCGAGCGCGCTTCGCCCAAGGGCGCAATCGCTTGCTGCATCGCCAAAATGACATCCATGCGCCGGTTGCCGGCCAGATCGTTACGCTCGATCGAGGTCGAGGCCGGCAGGACGATATCGGCACGCTGCGCGGTGGCGGTGAACATGGGATCTTGGACGATAATGGTCTCGGGTCGGGTCCAGGCCTCATTAAGGCGGTTCAGATCCTGGTGATGGTGAAAGGGATTGC
>NZ_DALZMB010000073.1:0-20963 GCF_032007265.1 Paracoccus sp. (in: a-proteobacteria)
GCCCGCGGCCACAGGGCTAGCGGGCCAGTGCGGCCTCGGCCTCGGCGGCGGTGACCAAAAGCGCGCGGTCGCCACCGGCTCGGCCCATCAGCATGATCCCGCAGGCGGGTTGCCCGGTCGGCAGGGTGATCGCGGGCAAGCCCATGAAATTGCCGATCCGAGTATTGCGCAAAGCCAGTAAATTCTCGCGCGCGAAGAACTCTGGGTCCGACAACAGCCGTGCGGCGTCGGGCGGCAGGATCGGAGAGGTCGGCACGATCACCGCATCATAACCCGCCGTCGCCGCTGCATATTCCTGGCGCAATTCCTCGAGCCGGATCCAGGCGGCGATGTAATCAGTCGCCAGGACATCCTTACCGCCGCGGAACCGGTGCAGGATCGGTTGGTACATCAGCTCGGGCGCGTCCTCGATCTGGGCGCGCCAGATGCCGTAGGCCTCGGGGGCAAAGACGGTCGCGGCCAGCTCAAAGACCTCGGCCACGGCAGGGATCGTGGCGCGGTTGATCTGCGCGCCGCCCTTGGCCAGCCGCGCGACCGCATCGTCAAAGGCCGCAACCGGGGCATCGCGAGCCTGATCAAAGGGGGTGCCCTCGAGCACCAGCAGGCGCAGTTTGCGGTTGGGCGTCTCGGACAGGTCGATGGCCGGGGTTTGGGTCAGCGCCGAAAAGATCAGCGCGCAATCCTCGACGGTGCGGGCAATCGGGCCGGGCGTGTCAAAGCGCAGGCACAGCGGCACAATGCCCTGACCTGAAATCGCCCCATGGGTCGGCTTAAAGCCAGTCAGCCCGTTCCAGGCTGCGGGCAACCGGATCGAGCCGCCGGTGTCTGTGCCAATCGCTGCCGCCGCCAGGCCAAGCGCCACGGAAACCGCCGCTCCCGAGGACGACCCCCCCGGTGCCAGCGCCGCATCATAGGCATTGGGCGGCGTGGCCGTCATCGGGTTCAGCCCAAGCCCAGAAAAGGCCAGCTCGGTCATATGGGTCTTGCCCAGACAGATCAGCCCCTCGCCGGTCGCATTGGTCAGGATTTCGGCATCCTGATCCGGCGTACGCCCCTCAAGCAGGCGCGAGCCGGCCTCGGTCGCGATACCAGCGGTGTCGATATTGTCTTTCCAGCTGATCGCGACTCCGTCCAGCAAGCCACGGCGCAGCCCGGCCTTGGCGCGATCATGGGCCGCGACCGATTCCTTGCGCGCGCGTTCCCCGGTCATGCGCGCAAAGATACGCGCGCCATAGGGGTGTTTGGCGGCCGCATCCAGATAGGCTTCGGTCTGCTCAAGGGGGCTGATAAGCCCGGCCATGATTGCCCGTCCCTGTTCGGCAACCGATGCCCGCAACCAATCCATTTCTGCCTCCGTGAAATTCCAAAAATCTGCTTTGGATCGACGCTACTCTGAGGGCGTTCCTGCTTCAATGGCGCATGGACATTGCCGCCGTGGCAGAGATACTGCGCGGCATGGAACATGAATTCGATGTCGTTATCGCGGGCGGAGGCCTGAACGGTCCCGCACTGGCTTTGGCGCTGGCAGATGCCGGGCTATCTGTCGCTGTCGTGGATGCGCGCCCCGCGGATGCGCGTTCGGGCGATGAGTTTGACGGGCGCGCTTATGCGCTGGCTTTGGCCTCGCAGCGGCTGTTAAGCGCTTTGGGGCTGTGGAAGGGGCTGGCTGATAAGGCGCAGCCCATCAATCAGGTGCGCGCCAGCCAGGGCCATGCCGGAGAGGGCGCGGGCCATTTCCACCTGCATTTCGACAGCGCCGAGATCGAAGAAGGCCGTCTGGGCTATATGCTCGAGGATCGCTTCCTGTACCGCGCGCTGTTGGGGGCAATGGCGGGCAAGGTGACGCATGTGGCGGGCGCCGAGGTCATCTCGCAACAGACTGAGGGTGCGCGAATCGCGGTAGGCCTTAAGGATGGGCGCAGCTTTTCGGCCAAGGTTCTGGTGGGGGCCGACGGCCGTGGCTCGGGCGTGGCGACGCGCGCGGGCATTCGGCGCAAGGGACATAGTTATGGCCAGATTGCTTTGGTGGCAGCCATTGATCACGCCTTGCCCCATCATGGCATTGCGCAGCAGCTGTTCCTGCCAAGCGGGCCATTGGCGATTTTGCCGCTGCCGGGCAACCGCTCGTCAATCGTCTGGTCGGAAACCGAGGCCAGCGCCCGCGCCATCCTGGCTTTGCCAGATGCGGAATTTCTAAAAGTCCTGCATCCGCGCTTTGGCGATTTTCTGGGCGAGATCAGCCTGGCAGGGCCGCGCTTTTCTTATCCGCTCAGCATGACACTGGCCGATTCTTATGCCGCAGAGCGGGTCGCCCTGATCGGCGATGCGGCCCATGGCGTGCATCCGATTGCGGGGCAGGGGCTGAACTTGGGCCTGCGCGATGTCGCCTCGCTGGCCGAGACGCTGGTGCTGGCCCATCGCCGTGGCGAAGATATGGGCGCGCTTGCGGTTTTGAAGCGCTATGAAAGCTGGCGGCGCGGCGATGCCACTTTGCTGGCCTATGGCATGGATAGCGTCAATGCGATCTTTTCCAACGATAATCCCATCCTGCGTGCAGGCCGTGCTTTGGGCATGGGGCTGGTCGATGCGGTTCCGGCTTTGCGTCGGGGGTTCATGCGTCAGGCGGCGGGGCTGAGCCTTAATCCGATGCCGCGCTTGCTCACGGGGCGATCACTCTGACGACAGCGGCGGAACGCGCGACATTCCCAAGAGTTATGCTGCTGTGCATCCAGAGAACGTGATGTGCAAGCCTTTGCAGAAACGGTATTATTCGGCCCATGAAAAAGCTTCTTTCCCTCGCGCTTGCGCCCGTCCTTGCCCTTGGCCTTGCCTTTCCGGCCATGGCCGAGAAAATCTCGCTTAACGAGATCTCGCGCTATCTGAACAGCATTCAGACGGCGCAATCCGATTTCACTCAGGTGAATGGTGATGGCACGATCTCGACCGGGACGGTGTTTATCCACCGCCCCAACCGGGTACGTTTCGAATATAAGGGCGATCGGACGCTGGTTCTGGCCTCGGCCGGGCAGGTCGCGGTTTTCGACCGCAAATCCAATGCGGGGCCGCAGCAATATCCGCTATCGAAAACGCCGCTTTCGATCATTCTGGCGCCCAATGTCAATTTGGGTCAGGCGCGGATGGTAACTGGCCATACCGAGAAGAAAAACACGACCGTGGTTACGGCGCAGGACCCTCAGCACCCGGAATATGGCAATATCCAGATGGTGTTCAGCGCCAATCCGACCCAGCTGCGTCAATGGGTGGTGACGGATAGTTCGGGTGTCAAAACGACTGTGATCTTGGGCGACATGAAGCTGGGCGTGTCCATTCCGCCCTCGAAATTCGCCATCCAGAATGAGATCGACCGTCGTCGCTGATCCCTGGCCAAAGCGCAGCCACGCCGGCGCGATCTGACAGCAGTTGAACAAAAGGTCCCGATGATCCGGGGCCTTTTTGCTGTCTTAGTGTGGGTTCTGGCGCCTTAGCGGCAAGAGGCAAGCTGGGCGCGATATTTTTCGGCGCGTTGGGCAACATTGGCCGATACGTTCAAAAGCCAGGGCTTGCCGTTATGCGATCCGTTGGCAAAGCCGCTGCGGCCTTCGTGATAGGCCAGATATTGCGACTGGGCGTCCCATTTCGAAATCCCCAGACGCTTGGAGGTTCCGTCCATATACCAGCCCATGAAATCGGTCGCGTCGCGGATATTGTCGCGCCTTGCGCGGCGATTTCCGGTCTCTTTCTGGTATTCTTCCCAGGTGCCGTCCAATGCCTGGCTATAACCATAGGCCGAGCTTTGGCGTCCGACCGGGATGATACCAAGCACATATTGATGAGGGGTGCGGGCGTCGCCGACGAATTTGGATTCCTGGTGAATCGAGGCCATCTGCACATGAACCGGAACGCCCCAGCGCCGCTCAGTGGTTTTCATGGCTTTGTAATAGGCGGGACGCTCGGCGACGATGGCGCAGGCGTTATCAAGATTGCGCGGCGCCTTATAGCTGCCGCCGCCGCCACAGGACGCGACCAGCCCGACAATCGCCAGTTTGAGATACCTGTTCATGCTGCCCTCAT
Source organism: Paracoccus sp. (in: a-proteobacteria) (assembly GCF_032007265.1). Classification (GTDB taxonomy): domain Bacteria; phylum Pseudomonadota; class Alphaproteobacteria; order Rhodobacterales; family Rhodobacteraceae; genus Paracoccus. The sequence goes on from NZ_DALZMB010000073.1 coordinate 4,072, forward strand.
GGTCTTTTTGCTGGCGAGCATAAAGAAAATGTCGGCACGCGCCAATGCAAAACCCGAAGGCCGTCCTAGGATCGGACCATTGCCGCCGATTTGATGATGGCATGGCAGGTTTTGCCGGGTTTCAGATCCAGTGCGGCAACCGAGCGCTGGGTGATCTGCGCCAGCAGATGCGCCGTGCCGATCTGCAATTCGACAAAGCCGCCGCTGAGGGTTTGCACGCGGGCAGGCAAGACATTCAGCGCGGAAATCCCGACGGGCGGGGTCAGGGACAAAATGACCTCATGGGCCAGGATGCGCAGTCGGATCTTGGTCCCCGGTGCCTCGCCTTGATCGGGCAACAAGAGCTCACCGGCAGGGGTGGCGACGCGGCACAGCCCATCGCCCTCTTGCGCGATCACAGTGCCCGGCAAAAGCGCCCCCGGCTCGCGCGTGCCGAATTCTGGCCCGATCTCGGCATCCGAAATCGCCTTGTCCAATGGTCCAGCATAGCTGACCTGGCCGCCCCGCAGCATGACAAGTGTTGTGGCCAGCCGCAAAACCTCGGCGGTTGAATGGCTGACATATAGCATTGGCAGCCTGACCTCGTCGCGCAAACGTTCGAGCCAGGGCATGATCTCGGATTTGCGGCCCTCATCCAGCGCGGCCAAGGGCTCGTCCATCACCAAAAGCGCGGGGTCCGATAGCAGCGCCCGACCAATCGCGGTGCGCTGCTTTTCGCCCCCCGACAGATGGCGCGGGCGCCGCCTAAGCAGCGGGCCAAGGTCCAGCATCTCGACGATACGGTCAAAATCGCGCATCGCGCCCCGGCGCCATCGCCACGAATAGCGCAGGTTCGAGGCTACGCTGAGATGGGGGAAAAGACGGGCATCTTGGAAAACATAGCCGATGCGGCGCTCGCGCGCGGGCAGGTTGATCGCGGCGCGGGAATCATAAAGCACGCGGTCGTCTAGCGAAATTTTCCCGCTATCGGGCGCCAGCAGCCCCGCCACCGCATTCACCGTCGAGGTCTTGCCGCAACCTGATGGGCCAAAGAGCGCAGTGACACCCGGTGGCGCCTCAAAGGTAATATCCAGCGCCATTGCGGCGAACTGACGCCTGATGGAAACACAAAGTGCCATGCTCAATGCCCCAAGCTATCCGCGCGCGGCGCGGCGCGCCAGATATTCGGACAAGATCACGGCACCCATGGCAATGACCACGGAAATCAGCATCAACCGCATGGCCGCGCCATCCCCGCCGGGGGCTTGTAGCAGCGCATAGATGGCCGAGGGAACGGTCTGGGTCTTGCCGGGAATGTTCGAGACAAAGGTGATTGTCGCGCCGAATTCCCCCATGGCCTTGGCAAAGCCAAGCGTGACCCCTGCCAATAGGGCAGGCATGATCAGCGGCAATGTGACCGAAATAAAGACCCATGCTCGGGGGGCACCCAGGGTGGCTGCTGCCTCTTCCAGCCGGGGGTCCACCGCCTCAAAACCCAGACGGATCGCGCGCACCATCAGGGGAAAAGCCATGACCCCCGCTGCCAAGGCAGCCCCGGTCCAACGAAAGGCAAAGACAATGCCCAGTGGTTTTAGCCATGACCCGATCGGCCCCTGCGTGCCAAAGGTCAGCAGCAGCAGATAGCCGGTCACGACCGGGGGCAGGATCAGCGGCAAATGGACGATCCCGCTTAAAAGACCATGCCCCACGAAATCCTTGCGCGCCAAGAGCCAGGCCACTGCAATTGCAAAGGGCAGGCTGCAGATCATCGCCACAAGCGAGACCTGAACCGACAGTGCAACCGCCTGCCATTCCTGAGGGCCAAGCCAGCTCATCACCGCTTACGGAAGTACGGTAAAGCCCTGATCCTCAAAGACCTTTTTGGCGGGTTCCTCGCGCAGACTATTAAGGAAAGCGCCCGCTTGGGTCGAGGTCGAGCCTTTTACGATCGCCGCCGGATAGATGATCGGGTCGTGGCTGTCGGTGGGAAAGGTCGCCGCGACGCTGACGTCTTTTTCAGCCACGGCGTCACTGCCATAAACCACGCCGTAAGGCGCCTCGCCGGTCGCGACCAAGGTCAGCGCCGCGCGCACGTTATCGGCTTGTGCCACATGGCTTTCGACCTTGTCCCACAGCCCCAGCTTTTCCAGCGCTTGCTTGCCATATTGGCCCGCCGGGACGGAATCGACCATTGCCATCGCCAGTTTGCCCTCGCCCAAAGCTTCGGGAAGATTGGCCAGATCGACCGGTTTGCTGGCGCCATGGCCAACCAGTACCAGCGTATTGCCCAACAGGTCGCTGCGCGTTGAAGGATCGATGTTGTCGGTCTTTGCCAGCTCATCCATCCAGTTCTCTGCCGCCGAGATAAAGATATCGGCAGGCGCGCCCTGTTGGATCTGTTTGGCAAGCTGCGAGCTGCCGGCATAGGAAATCGTCACGGTATCGCCCGAGGTTTTCTGCCATTGGCTCGAGATGTCATCCAGCGCGGTTTTCAGGCTGGCAGCGGCAAAAATGGTGATCTCTTCGGCAAAAACCGGGGTGGCAACAAAGGCCGACAGGGCGATTGCGATCAGGGAATGGCGCATGATTGGCTCCGGCGTTGTGTTTGATTGGACATAACCAGAGCCTCCGGTCACGGGCAAGCCTTATTTCCCGCAATCCAATTCAGCATGGGGATCGGCCAGGGCATTCTTTGCGTCTTCGCCTTGGGCCTGGATTTCGGTTTGGGGCCGCAGGGATTGGCGCAAAGCCTCGAGATGAGGGGCGCCAGTATCGCGCAGGATTTGCTCCAAGGCGCGGTAGTTGTCCAAAACCTCTCGGCCCTTAGGGGTCAGCGCCGCGCCCCCGCCGCCCGCGCCCCCGCGCGCGCTATCGACCAAAGGCTCGGTAAAGGTGGTGTTCATCTCATCGACCAGCGCCCAGGCGCGACGATAGCTCATGCCCATGCGCCGCCCGGCCGCCGAGATCGAACCCGCCTCATCAATGTAATGTAAAAGGTCAGCTTTGCCGCGACCAAAGGTCAGACCTTGCTGAAAATGAAGACGGAGGCTGAGGCGAGGATCTTGTTTCATAAGCGCCAGTTTCGGCACAAAGCGTCTCCTGCGCAAGAATGCATCTGCCAAGGAAAAGCTTTCCTGCCGCGCTGCAGCAAGTTAGCATTCCCGCACAGTCCAGCCACAGGAAACGTCATGTCGAAGATTCAGTCTGAAAACGAGATCGTCATTTTGTCGGGCGCGCGCACAGCCATCGGCACCTTTGGCGGCAGCCTTGCGGGCGTCACCCCAATCGAGCTTGCAAGCACCGTGACCAAAGCTGCCATTGAACGTGCAGGGATCTCGCCCGATAAAATCGGCCATGTGGTCTTTGGGCATGTGCTGAACACAGAGCCGCGCGACATGTATCTTAGCCGTGTCGCGATGCTGGATGCGGGTGTGCCCAATACGACGCCCGCCATGAACGTGAACCGGCTGTGCGGTTCGGGCGTACAGGCGATCATTTCGGCAACTCAGGCCCTGACGCTGGGGGATGCTGATTTTGCAATCGCGGGCGGCGCCGAATCCATGAGCCGCGCCCCATATTCTGTCCCGGCGGCACGATTTGGCGCGAAAATGGGCGATACCAAGATGGTCGACATGATGGTCGGCGCACTGACCTGCCCTATGGGAACTGGCCATATGGGCGTGACCGCCGAAAACGTGGCCAGCGAAAATGACATCTCTCGCGAGGCGCAAGACAGTTTCGCACTGGAAAGCCAGAACCGTGCGGCCGCAGCAATCACGCAGGGGCGCTTTCGCGACCAGATCGTCCCGATCGAGATCAAGACCCGCAAGGGGATCGTGGCATTTGATACGGATGAACATCCCAAGGCGAGCGATCTGGACAAGCTGGCAGCCCTGCGCCCAGCCTTCCAAAAGGACGGCACGGTGACGGCGGGCAATGCCTCGGGGCTTAATGACGGTGCCGCTGCAATCGTGCTGGCGCGGGCGGATGCGGCCAGGGCTGCCGGGCTGACGCCGAAGTTCCGTATTCTGGGCTATGCGGTTGCCGGCGTGCGCCCCGAGGTGATGGGGATCGGCCCCGTTCCGGCGGTGCAGGCATTGCTGGCCAAAACCGGGCTGACTGCTGCCGATTTCGATGTGATCGAATCGAACGAGGCCTTCGCGGCTCAGGCATTGGCCGTCAACAAAGGCCTGGGCCTTGATCCGGCAAAGGTGAACCCCAACGGCGGCGCGATTGCTTTGGGCCATCCGATCGGGGCCACTGGTGCAATCATCACCATCAAAGCCATGTCCGAGCTGGACAGGATTGGCGGGAAAAAAGCCCTGATCACCATGTGCATCGGCGGCGGTCAGGGCATTGCCTTGGCGATCGAGCGGATCTGAAGAAAAAGGGCGGGATTTCCCGCCCTTTCTTTACTCGCCTCGGGGAAAGCGTTTGGATTCCTCAAGGATATTCAAATCCATATGGTTACGCATATAGCGCTCCGAGGCCTTCATCAGGGGCTGATAATCCCAAGGATAGTAAGACCCGTTGCGCAGCGCCTCGTAAACGATCCACCGCCGCGCCTGACTTTCGCGAACCTCAGAATCGTAGGCACCCAAGTCCCAGCGTGCGGCCGCTTGCGCGCGCATCCGCTCCAACTCGGCCGCCGCGGCCGGATCGGTGGCAAGGTTCACCCGCTCTGCCGGATCTTCGGCCAGATTGAAAAGCATCTCGGGGTCGGCGGGGCAGGCGATATATTTCCAGGACCCATCCACCAAAGCCACCAATGGCGTGATCGAGCCTTCCGCCGCATATTCCATCGAAACCGGCCCGCGCTCTTGTGCGCCACCAGCCAAAGACTTGCCATCTGTCCATGGCGCAATCTCCGTCATGGAAATACCCACCAGATCGCAAACCGTTGGCAAGACATCGATGGTTGAAACCGGCGTTTCAACCAGCCCCGGCGCCATCGTCGGAGCCGAGATCATCAAAGGCACACGAGCCGATTGTTCAAAGAAGTTCATCTTGAACCATAGCCCGCGCTCGCCCAGCATTTCGCCGTGATCCGACAGGAAAAGGATGATCGCATCCTGACGGGTGCGCTCAAGCACATCCAAAATCTCGCCGACCTTGTCGTCGATATAAGAGATATTGGCAAAATAGGCCTGGCGCGAGCGGCGGATATTTTCCTCGGTCACGTCGAGTCCGCGAAAATCGCAGGCATCCATCAGACGCTGGGAATGAGGGTCCTGATCCTCATAGGCGATCGGGGCGGGGGCCGCCAACTCATCGGCGCCCTCGTAAAGATCCCAATACTTGCGCCGCGCGACAAAGGGGTCATGGGGATGGGTAAAGCTGACGGTCAGGCACCATGGGCGCTCATCGGCGCCACGCGACAGGTCGTATAGCTTGCGGCAAGCGTTATAGGCGACCTCGTCGTCATATTCATACTGGTTGGTAATCTCTGCCACGCCCGCGCCGGTGACCGAGCCAAGGTTGTGATACCACCAATCAATGCGCTCGCCGGGTTTGCGGTAATCGGGCGTCCATCCGAAATCGGCTGGGTAAATATCGGTCGTCAGACGCTCTTCGAAACCATGTAGCTGATCGGGGCCGACGAAATGCATCTTGCCCGACAGGGTGGTCTGATAGCCCGCCCGGCGCAGGTGATGGGCATAGGTCGGGATATCCGAGGCAAATTCAGCGGCATTGTCATAGACCCGCGTCCGCCGCGGCAATTGCCCGGACATGAAGCTTGCCCGGCCCGGCGCGCAAAGCGGGCTGCCGGTATAGGCGTTTTTATACCTTGTCGACCGCGCGGCCAGTTTCTTGAGGTTGGGGGCGTGCAGAAAATCGGCAGGGCCGTCGGGGAAAAGAACCCCCGACAGCTGATCTGCCATCAAAATCAGAATATTGGGACGAGTGGACACGTTACTTCACCGCAGCCATAACCGCTTCTGCGCCGGGCTTGCCGTCAAGCGTGCTAACCCCATCCAGCCATTTCGCCGCAACCTCGGGATGGGCCGCGATCCAGCCGGCGGCCGCCTTGGAGGCGTCCATTCCGTCATCCAAGATATTGCCCATCAGGACGTTTTCCATATCCACGTCAAAGGTCAGCTGGCTGAAAAGCCGGGCGATATTGGGGCATTGTGCGACCCAATCCTTGCGCGCGATCGTATGGACCGAGGCACCGCCGAAATCGGGGCCAAATTCGGCATCTCCGCCCGATAGATAGATCACGTTCAGTTTGACGTTCATCGGATGGGGCGCCCAGGCCAAAAAGACCGAAGGTACATTGGCGCTGTCATTGCGCTGCACTTGAGCCAGCATGCCTTGCTCGCTTGATTCGACCAGCTCCCAATCGCCGAGGCCAAAGCTATCATCGGCGATCATCTTGGCGATGGATTGGTTGGCCGGTGCGCCGGGCTCGATGCCATAGATCTTGCCCTGGAATGCGTCTTTATGGGCATCCAGATCGGCGAAATCCTTGACGTTCAGATCCTTGGCGGTGCCGGTCACAGCCAAAGTGAATTTGGCGCCGCTGAGGTTCTGGACCAGCTCTTCGGTCTTGCCCGAGGCGTCCAAGTCATCGCGGAATTTTTGCTGGGCTGGCATCCAGTTGCCAAGAAACACATCGGTTTCGCCGTTTTTCAACGCCTCATAGCCGATCGGAACCGCCAAAGTACGGATATCGGGCTTATAGCCCAGCCCTTTCAGCAGCGCGGAGGCGACACCATTGGTGGCCGTGATATCGGTCCAGCCGGGATCTGAAAGGCGCACGGTGGCGCAGCTGGCCGGATCATTGGCAAAGGCAGGGGCGGCGCCTGCGACGATCAGGGTGATCAGCGCGGCGCCAGACAGCCGTGCGCGGGGGGAAGAGGCAAATCTTGACATAGCGTCCTCGTCAGTTGTGCCCCTTGCTTATTGCAAGAGTGCTTCCCCCTCATCAAGACGCGGCGCTGGCAGGGGAATCAAGTCAAGATCGATGCTTCGCGCGCGCAAGACAATTTGTGACCTGCCAATCCTTTCGCTATCGTCGGGCCAAATCGCCCGGCTGGGCGGTCGCAACCGCAGGAGGCTTGCATGTCCGACCCCGAAAGCGCGCATGATCGTTGTGATGTCTGTGGTCGTGATTTTCAGGCCAAACTGCTGACCTCGGGCAGTGACATCCGCAGCTCGCTTTCGGCGCTGATCCGTAAAGATGTCCCTGGTTGGAGCGAGGCCGGCCTGATCTGTCCGCAATGTTTGCAGCGATATCGCCAGCTTTACCTGACCCAGATCCTTGCCGATGAAACCGGAGAGCTGGGCGAGCTGGAAACCGAGGTTGCAACCGCCCTGCATAACGGTCGGCTTTTGACGCTGCAGACCGCGCCCGACGAAGAGGATGAAAAGGCAGGTTTTGGCGCCCGCATGGCTGATCGGGTCGCTGAATGGGGTGGGTCTTGGACCTTTATCCTGTGCTTTTTCGCGGTTCTGGTGGTGTGGATGGCGGTCAATGTGGCCGGGGTCTTTTCCAGGCCATTTGACCCCTATCCGTTTATCTTGTTGAACCTGCTTTTGTCTTGCGTGGCGGCTTTTCAGGCGCCTGTGATCATGATGAGCCAGCGCCGCCAAGAGGCAAAAGATCGCCAGCGCGCCGAGAATGATTACCAGATCAACCTGAAATCCGAGCTAGAGCTGCGTTTGCTGCATGATAAAATCGATCACCAGCTGACCCATCAATGGCGCCGCCTGTTAGAAATTCAGCGCATCCAGATCGATCTGCTGCATGAGATGCGCCGCGAATTTCCTGCCGAAGTCGCGACCGCGCAATCGGGTGATACGCCGCCGAAATAGGTGCTGCCAATTTGCGCGGCGGGCATCCCAAAGCGGCAAAAGCCCCTGATCCGGGCCGCGCGGCGCGTCATGATCTGAAATCCTGGCCATTCTGCGCGCAAGGCAGCAGGCTGATGCCAAGCACAGGCATCGTTTGGCCAGCTTGACCATGGCCCATTTCTGGACGGGTCAAAAATCGAACGGGCCGCCCTTTCGGTGCGGCCCGCGAGATCTACGGAGATGGTCCGGTTAGGGCTGGAGCCAACCGTCCCAGTCAGGGTTTACGACCCTTGGGGCTGCCCTTAGGCCACGGCCACCCTGACTGTCCCGACACCTCTCTCCACTATCACTCTCGACACTGGACCACCTCCTTTCAAAATGTTGCCGTTATAGGAAGCGTGACACAGATATCTGGTCTGTCAATTAGATTTGCGCGCGGCGCTCGATCAAATTGCCTACAATGATACGGAATGGCAGCAGCGCAAAGATCGCTTGGACCATTTTCACCGACCAATCGGCGACGGCCAGCGACACCCACAAGGGCAGGCTGGGACCATGGCCCAAGAGCGGGACCAGCTCATTGGCCCAGGCAACATCGTCATGGGGAAAGACACCGCTAAGGCCGGTCCAGAAGGCGATGCCGAAAAAGATCACAGTATCGACAATGGCACCTGCGACCGTTGCCGCCAGCGGTGGCAGCCACCAGTTGCGCTGGCGCAGACGGTTGAACACCGCGATGTCCAGCAATTGCGCCGAAAGGAATGCCGCGCCCGAGGCGATGGCGATACGCAGGGTCGTCTTGTCTAGGCCCGCAGCAATGATTGAGCAGATCACCCCGGTCACAAAGCCCGCGAACACCACTTTGCGCGCGGCAGTGGGGCCATAGATGCGGTTCATGACATCGGTGACAAGAAAGGCTACGGGATAGGTCAGCGCCCCCCAGGTCAGCCAGCTGCCCAGCAGGTGCTGGACCAGAATATTGGAGGCCACAACGACGATGGCCATGGCAATGATGCCAGGAAGAATGCGGGACATGTCAGGTTCCGTTTTGACAAGGTAGCGGAGAACTCGGCCTGCATCTGCAGGCAAATCGGGCCGATACGCCCTGTTCAGCGCTGAGTCAACCTTGCTTGGGGTCAGTTTGGGGCGGGTGCGCTGGCGGCAGCCTCGCGGATATCGACCGAGAATGCACCGGCCATTCCCTCGACTGCGGTATTGGTCAGCGCGACCAGCGTGCGTTGGCGCGCCGGGTCGATGTACCAGCAATGGCCATAGATGCCGCCCCAGGTGACGCTGCCCGGCGATAAATGGGTCTTGGCCGCAGCCGGGTCTTTCAGGACTGCGCCTGCCCAGCCGTGGGCATAGCCGGGTCCGCGGGTCGGGTGGCCGGGCGGGGCGAAATCATAGCGCCCCTGCAAGGCCGCTTGGCGCCACTTGGCCTGAAGAAAATCCCCACCCGTCAGCGTTTCCAGCAGGATCAAGGCCGCCTCGGCCGTGCCTGCCATGCCGCCCCCGCCCGACGGAAAGGCCGCCATTTCGGTGATGCGATCGGGGTCATAGGCAAATGCCTGACCCTCGGGCAGACTGCCCTGAACCCGGGTGAGGCCCTCCATCCGGCGTGGATCGCTGGGGCCATCGGCATAGGGGGCGCTCAGATGGCGGGTATTGGGCAGGAAAAATGCGGCATCCAGTGCCAAAGGCCCCGTGACAAGATCGGCCATGGCAAATGGCAAGGCGCTGTCGGTGACGGCCTCGATCACCGCACCCAGCACATCCGTCGCGACCGAATAGCGCCAGTCACGACCCGGCGTCAGATCCAGCGGCACGCTGGCAATGCGCCGCAGGTTTTCGGCCAATGAGATCTCGCGCTCTGAAATCCCATCCGAAACCCCGGCCTGCGCGTAGCTGCCCTTGGCATTCTGGTTAAAGCCGTAATCCAGCCCTGCCGTATGGTTCAAAAGATCGCTAACGCGAATATCGGGACGTTGGCCATCCGCAAAGGCGGGGGTGAAATCGGGCAGCCAGCGCCGCACCAGATCATCGGGTGACAGCAGGCCGTCTTGCATCAGGCGCAGCGCGGCAACGGTGGTGAAGGGTTTAGAGACCGAGGAATAGCGAAACCACGTATCGGTCTGCATCTCGCGCCCGGCCTCGCGATCGGCAAAACCTGCGGCGCGGCGATAGGTGATCTGCCCGTTCTCGGCCATCATCACCACTGTTCCGACGATGCGGTTTTGGGCAATGGCCCTGTCGATGGCCTGATCGATTGCCTGTGACGCGGTCTGCTGGTCTGTGCTTTCGCTCATTTTTCCGCTTTCCCTAATCTGCCATCTGGAGCGAATGGAAAGGCAGCGCGGCGGGGAAGTAAAGCCGTGGCGGGCAGGGGATGCGGAAAACGGCTGACAAGGCCCTAATCGGTGACCCGATATTCAACCAATTCGGTGCGCTGGAAAAAGTTGAAATTATCGTCCGAGACCATGGTCAGCCGGATGCCGAAATCATCCCTCCAGACCGAGATGCCTTCAAGGTTGTCATATTGCATGGGACGGGTCTGCAACAAAACCTGTTCATTGCTCAGCCCATCCTCGCTTAAATCAAAGCGGCGGACGCGCGACAAAAAGCCAAGCAGCCCTTTGAAGTCCCGCTCGAGCAGATAAAACCGCCCATCCGGCCCTATGTCAGAGCCGACCGGCAACCAGTTTCCGTTGCGCGGCACCGAAAAGGGCTGATCCCAGACCCCGTTGCGCCAGCGCCAGACCGGAAAGGGCCGCTCCAGTTTGCCCGAGCGCTCGGGCATGGTCAAAAGCGTGCCGTCGGGCGTGATCGCCAATGATTCAAGCGCGGAATTGCGCTGCATCTGGCGAAATTCCGGGGGGCCTTTCAGCACCTTTGCCGGGCTGTCGGGCGTATCATAGCGCACGACCCGTACCAGACCTTCGAAGCTGACATAGATGACCCCGTCAGGCCCGATCGCAAGCCCCTCGGAATCGCCAAGATTGCCCGGCTTTAGCGGCTTGCCATTGCTGTCTCGTAAGCGGGCATTACCAGCGGAATCCATCGCGCGAATCCGGCCTGCATTGTCGCGCTCGATCGTGCCCCAGCGCAAAGTGGCGCGATCTGACAAAGCGGTGAATGACAGGCCATCATCCGAGATTTCAATGCCCGAATAGCCGCCGAAATCAGGGTCATTTTCAGACCAGACATAGGTGGCGATGTAATCGACCTGAGGTGGCGATGCGGGAAGGGATGGGGTGTCGTTCTGGGTGGCCTCGACCGTGAGGGCCGCATCTGCGGCCAGCCCATCAGTTGCCAGTGCCGCCACAAGGATTGTGGCGGCAAGGCTGGTCAGGACAAAGCTCGTTTTTTTGGCACTTACCGCGCGACGGCTACTGTCTGGCATTGCTGGGGCATCTCGCTCAGTCGATAGCTGCGGGGGTGTCGATAATCGGGATCGGGCGGCGTGGGTTTGACGCGGCTGGGATTGATACGGTTTTCAATCCATTTTGCCGCTTCGGCACAGCCATCACCCGCAGGTGGCGGGTCTTGCTGCTGGCAGCTAGAGCCCGCGGGGCAGCTCAGCCGGACATGGAAGTGATAGTCGTGATTGTTCAGCGGGCGCACCTTGCGCAGCCAGTTGCGATTGCCTGTTTCCATGTCGCACATGGCAACTTTGACGACAGGATCGACGAAAATACGCTCGACGCGGGGGGCGCTGGCGGCGGCACGGATGATCGCCATATGGCCGGGGTTCCAGTATTTGGTCAGCTGTGTGCCGGCCTTGTTCACCACCGAAACCGAGGACAGATCCTCGCGCTGTTGACGCGACAGCGACAGGCTGGACGGCGGCAGCATCCAGATATCGGCATCCAGCCCCATCTGATGGCTGGCATGACCGGACGAGGCCGGGCCGCCACGCGGCTGGCCGATATCGCCGATATAAAGTCCGTTCCAGCCCGCGCGTTGTGCGGCGCCCGACAGGCCGACCAGGAAATCGATCATCTGGGGATGGCCCCAGTTGCGGTTGCGCGACAGGCGCATGGCCTGCCAGCTTGGGCCGCTTTCGGGCAGCTGAACCGCCCCCGAAACGCACCCTTTCGAGTAAAAGCCAATCGCGACAGGGCGTCCGCCTGTCGGCCCCGGCGCTGCCCCGAACACATCCTTGGCCAAAGGATCTGCCTGTGCGGGGGCAAGCGATAATGGCAGCGCCAGCGCGGCAAGCGCGGCTGCTGTTGTCAGGATGCGTCGGATCACTGCTCGGGTTCTCCCTCTGGTTTGACCCAGATTAACAGGAACAGTGCGAGAGTGAACATCACGATCAGCGGAGAGATGCCGAGGTTTTGATTGCCGCTCAGATCGGTGACCAGTGCAATCAGCAAGGGCGCCAGAAAGGCTGTGGCCTTGCCGGAAAGCGCGTAAAGCCCAAAGGCTTCGGCTGCGCGCTCGGGGCTGGTATGGCGGACCATCATCGTGCGGCTGGCGGCCTGAAGCGCGCCGCCGGCGCCGCCAATCGCGACACCACAGATGAAAAAGGCGATGTCAGGCAGATGCGAACCCGGCTGCAGGGGGTAGCCGAAAAACTGCTCGCGGCTAAGGCCGACAATGACCATGCAGACGGCAATCAGAACCAGGCTACAGCCCCAGATCACCGGACGCGGACCCCAGCGATGGTCGGCGTGTCCGCCCACCCAGGTCAGGATCGCTGCGGAAATGGCGCTGACCACGCCAAAGATACCGGCCAAAAGCACGGGCCACCCCAGAACGGCTGCCGCATAGACACCACCAAATGCGTAAAGCGCGTTCAGCGCATCGCGTGAAAACATCGACGAGACCAGCCATGCCGCCAATGAGCGGCGGTGGCGCAGGCTGGCGATCAGCGCGCCCAGGCTGCGCAGGGCAGGGCCAATGCCCGAGCTGACGGCGGTCTGTCGCGGCTCTTTTACCCACAGAAAGAAAGGCAGCATGAAAATCACGTACCAGATCGCGACAAAGGGGCCAGCGGCTCGGGTGCCTTCGCGCATGGCTGGATCAAGGCCCAACAGCGGCGGCAGCCCGATCAACGTACGCCCGGTTTGCGTATTTTCTGCCAAGAACAGCAGGGTAAAGGCCAATGCGACCACCCCGCCCAGATAACCAAAGGCATAGCCGGTCCCTGAAATCCGCCCGATTTCATGGCGAGGTGCCAGACCCGGCAGCAGCGCATTGGTAAAAATGGCGGTGAATTCCATCCCGATCAGGCCAAGCCCAAAACAGGCAATCGCAAAGCCAAGATTGCTGCCATCGGGCAGCAGCATCCACAGCGCCGAAGCGCCGATCACGTAAAACAGCGAAAAGATCCAGATCCACATCATCCGCCGACCGGTTCCATCCGCCAGCGCGCCAAGCAATGGGGCGAAAGCGGCAATCAGCACCCCAACAACCGCCAGACCGTAACCCCAAAGCGATTGCGCGCTGGCACCTGCGGCGGCCTCGGTCTGCCCAAGGGCCATGAAATGGGCCTTGGCGGCTTGCGTGTAATAGATGGGAAAGATGAAGGTCATCAGCAGGGTGGCATAGGGCTGGCTGGCCCAGTCAAAAAACCACCATCCCCAGATCCGCTTCTTGTCGAGCACGCTGATCTCCGTCGCGTAAGGCGCGGCCAATAGGCCAGAATTTTGCTATCGAGGCAAATCGTCTTTTGGATCGATCGCGGCCAGAGGGGGGATAGTGGGGGGCCAGGGTCGCTGCGCATCGGCATGGATCCAGGCCTTGACCCAATCGGGCAGTTCGGGGCTGGCCTCGTGACGACCGGCTGCCTCCATCAGGCGATGGGGGGCGACGATGCCTTGATCAGAAGTAATCGCTGCACGCAACAACATGTTGTTGCAGCACTCGCCCTTGGACCACATACTTTGTTCCATATAGATGAAGCGGTGATCCCAGCCCAAGGTATGGCTGACCATCGTAAAGCGCTGAAACGCGCGGATGCGCCGGCGATAGCGCACGGTATTTCCCGCCACCGTAATACCCCAGCGCTGCGCCCTCATGGTGCCGATGATACCCGTTCGCACGGCCAGCGGCAGGCGTCCCAGATCAAACAGGGTCAGCGTGCGGCCGTTGTTCAGCTCGATCCAGGGGTCAAGGTCCCACGGCCAGCAGCGATGGGTCGAGACATGAACGCCCGTCAGCGGCAGCGCCGGAAGGCTTCGCGCCCTCCATATATCTTTGGCAAAGCGGATGAGGGGATACATCTGGGCTCCTTGACTGTCTTCGAACCGGGGCTAGCTGCGGCGATTGGTAGCGTCAACGACGACCTCGCGGCATGGCGACTTGCGCGGGGGCGCGCTCTGGCTTACCTGTCATGGCAACTTTTCTGGAAAGGTTGCCATGACCACGCTGTTTCAAGCCCTGATGATGATCCTGGATGTGGTCTGGTTTATCATGATCGCGCATATCATCATGTCGTGGCTGATCAACTTCCAGGTGCTGAATTTGCGCCAACCTGTCGTGTGGCAAATCTGGAACGGGCTGTCGCGCCTGCTGGAGCCGCTTTATGCGCCCGTCCGCCGCATCCTGCCCAATACCGGCGGGCTGGATCTGGCGCCGCTGGTGGTCTTTATCGCTATCATCATTCTGCAGCGGCTTTTGATCAACAACGCCAGCTGGTTTTACAGCTTCTGATCATGTCAGCCGCACCCCTTTTGCGGCAGGTCTTTGGTTTTGACGGCTTCCGCCCCGGGCAGGAAGAGATCGTCAAGGCCGTGGCCGCTGGTCAAGATGTTTTGGCCATCATGCCGACGGGCGGGGGTAAATCTCTTTGTTATCAACTGCCTGCGCTGATGCGCGAGGGCGTCACGGTTGTGATTTCACCGCTGATTGCCCTGATCCGCGATCAGGTGCGGGCGTTGCGCGCGGCAGGGGTTGCGGCCGGGGCGCTGACCTCAGGCAATACCGAGGACGAAACTGCCGCGGTCTTTGACGGGCTGCGCGCGGGCGATCTCAAGCTGCTATACATGGCGCCCGAGCGGTTGGCCTCGAGCGGAACCGTTTCGATGCTTAAGCGCGCCAATGTCACGGCCATTGCCGTTGATGAGGCGCATTGCGTCAGCCAATGGGGGCATGATTTTCGCCCTGACTATCTGCGGATCGGAGAGCTGAGGGCGGCACTGGATGTGCCATTGGCGGCTTTTACCGCCACCGCTGATGCCGAAACCCGCGAAGAAATCATGCGCCGCCTTTTTGCAAATGGCGCGCCTTTAACCTTTCTGCATGGTTTTGATCGGCCCAATATCCATCTGGCCTTTGCGCCCAAGGATGGCCCGCGCCGCCAGATCTTGGACTTTGCCCGCGCCCGCGAGGGGCAGTCGGGCATCATCTATTGTGGCACAAGGGCCAAGACCGAAAGCCTGGCACTGGCCTTAAGCGAGGCGGGGCTTGCGGCCATCGCCTATCATGGCGGGATGGAGGCCGAGGCGCGTCGCGAGGTCGAGGCGCGGTTTCAGCGCGATGACGGTCTGATCGTGGTTGCGACCATCGCCTTTGGCATGGGGATCGACAAACCGGATATCCGTTGGGTTGCCCACGCCGATCTGCCGCGCTCGATCGAGGCATATTATCAGGAAATCGGCCGCGCCGGCCGCGATGGTGGCCCAGCCGAAACGATGACGCTTTACGGACAGGACGATATTCGCTTGCGCCGCAGCCAGATCGACGAGGGTCTGGCCCCATTCGAGCGCAAATCAGCAGATCACGCGCGGCTGAATGCGCTTTTGGGGCTCGCCGAGGCGGTCCAGTGTCGCCGTCAGTATCTTTTGGGCTATTTCGGCGAAACAGCACCCCCCTGTGGGCATTGCGATATTTGCGACAATCCGCCCGAAACCTTTGACGGGACCGAGGCCGTCCGCAAGGCTTTGTCCGCGATCTTGCGCACAGGCGAGATGTTTGGCGCGGGCCATATCATCGATGTGGTGACGGGAACCGCGACCGATAAGGTCAAGCAGCGTGGCCATGATCAGTTGCCGACCTTTGGTTGCGGCCGCGATATTTCCAAGCCCGCCTGGCAGGCGATCATCCGACAGATGCTGGGCCGCGACCTGGTCCGGCCTGATCCCGAGCGCCACGGCGGCTTGGCGATCACGGAAAACGCCCATCCGGTCTTGCGTGGCGAAGTTGCGGTGACCTTGCGCCGCGATCTGATTGCCAAGGCGCGCGTCTCTCCGGTGGTGCGGGCACAGGTCTCGGATGAGGATGCCCCGCTGTTTTCGGCGCTACGTGCTAAACGCCGTGCTTTGGCCGAGGCGCAAGGCGTGCCTGCCTATGTGATTTTCCCAGATAAGACGCTGATCGACATGGTGGCGATTCGGCCTATGACGCTGGACGACATGGCGCGGGTCAGCGGGGTCGGGGCCAAAAAACTGGAAAGCTATGGCCGCGAGTTTTTGGCCGTCATTGCCGGCGAGGTGGCCCCTTTGCATCCGGCCCGACGCGCTTTGGCCGGACTGGATGCGGGCGCGCTTTTTGACCGTTTGCAACAAGCCCAAGTCCAGCTGGTACGCGGGGCCGAGGGCACACAAAAGCCGCTGTCCGTGTCCAGCGCCGTTCTGCGCCGCATCGCTCAAGATCGCCCGCGTGATCTGTCGCGCTATCTTGATCCCGCGCGGCTTGATCGGTTTGGCCCGGCCTTTCTTGACGAAATCAACCGTTAACGGGGGGCTGGGCCAAGGCCGTGCCTTGCGGGCTTTTTCCGTCCTGACCGGGCGGGCGCACACCAAAGACCGCGCAGTATAGGGCGGGCACAAAGACCAAAGTGACCAGCGTTCCCGCGATAATTCCACCCATCATCGCATAGGCCATCGGCCCCCAGAACACCTGCCGCGAAATCGGGATCAGCGCAAATGAGGCAGCCGCCGCTGTCAGCAAAATGGGGCGCGCGCGGCTGTCCGAGGCATGAAAGACGGCATCCCAACGGCTGTGACCGCTGGTCAAGAGCACCTCGATTTCATGGACAAGAATGATCGAATTGCGAATAAGAATGCCGATCAATGCCAGAATGCCCAAAATCGCCACGAAACCCATGGGCACGCCAAATGGCACCAAGGCGGCGACGACACCGATCAGGCCAAGGGGTGCTGCCGCAAAAA
>NZ_DALZMB010000074.1:0-20736 GCF_032007265.1 Paracoccus sp. (in: a-proteobacteria)
CTTGATGGTGGCACGGGCAATGACACCTTGGATGGGGGTTGGGGCGTCGATACGATGGTCGGGGGCGATGGCTTTGACCTCTTTATCGCACGTTCCGGCGGCACGATCCTTGATTTCAACACCACGACCGGCGGCAACATCCGTGACGGGAACGAGAGCAACAATGATCTGGTTGATCTCTCGGCATATTATAATACCGCCAACTTGGCCCTTTTTAATGCACGAACCGGGGCCAACCACGCCACGCCGCTGGATTGGCTGCGGGCGGATCAGGATGATGATGGAAAGCTGAACAGTTTTACCGTCGCGAACGGCCTGAAAAGCAACTTTACCTTTACCATTCTCAAGGATGGTGCCCCCGTGCCGGGCAGGGATCTGACTCCCGATAATACTCGGGTGATCTGCTTCTCTGCCGATGCTCTGATCACAACGACAACAGGACCGCGTCCCGCCGGAAAGCTTGAAGTCGGGGATATGGTGCTTACCCGTGACAACGGGCCACAGCCAATTCGCTGGATTGCAAAACGTCTGTTAACGAAGGCAGAGCTTCTGGCCGCGCCGTCACTGCGTCCGATCCGTATACACAAAGGGGCATTGGGGGCCGGGATACCTTCCACAGATCTTGTCGTCTCACCGGAACATCGAATGCTTGCACGATCGGCGATCGCGCAGCGTATGTTTGGCGCCTATGAAGTCTTGGCTGCCGCGCGTCACTTGCTGCCACTTGAGGGGGTCGAGGTCGCCCAAGATCTGGATGAGGTGACCTATGTGCACTTTATGTTCGAGGCGCATGAGATCGTTTGGGCCAATGACGCTGAAACTGAATCGCTTTTCATCGGGCCGGAAGCCATGAGAGCTGTCGGCCCAAGCGCACTAGAGGAAATCCTTACCATTTTCCCCGATCTGCGCGATCTTACACTTCCAATGCCTGCACGTCCCTTGGTCGATGCGCAAATGGCGCAGAAGCTTTCTTTCCGACATCAACAAAGCGGGCGCGCCTTTGTTATCTAGAAGGGCAAAGGCGCTGAAACGTCGATAGGTTCGCACCAGGGATCGGGATGGCGGGCCGTGTGCCTAGGCCATCCCGCTCACTCAAAGTCGCATTCCGCGCTCAATGTGCCGGTTGCCTGACATGGCTAGAGCCATCACTCTTCGGTCTGTTCACAAAAAATCGACTAATTTTTTGTATGATCACGGAAAGAGTGTTGTTTCCGCGCTTGGGGTTTCATGCGCTGGGGACTAGTCTTGCGATCACATTTGGACGGAATCTGATGAACTCGACAAAAACACGCTACCGCAGTCCGCTTATTACGGATGTATCTGCCGCTCGTTGGTTGTTGCTTCTTGTCCTGATTGCATCAGTTTACTTCTTCCATGGCTTTCTTGTACCGGTTTTGGCCGCTGCGGTAATCGCAGTGGCAAGCTGGCCACTTCGGCAGCAATGTGTCCACCGGCTCGGGCTGGGTAAGACATTGACGGCGACTGCGATGGTCCTGACGATCGTCTGTGTTCTGGTCGTGCCGATGAGCATTGCGCTGTTCTATACGGTTTCAGAGGTCAGATCCTGGTTCACTTGGGCATTTCAGGTCAATGCAACCGGCGCCCCTACGCCGGAATGGATGATTGATTTGCCGCAAGTGGGGCCATGGCTAGATGAGCAATGGCAGACCTTTATCGGAACGCCCGGTGCAATCAGCCATGTGATCCAGGCCGTCAGTGGCTCGAACATCGGCTCATTCTATCGCGGGGTAGTGACGGCTGGTGCGATCACGGTGCATATGGCGCTGACGACACTCTTTACCCTGATCACGCTATTCGTGTTCTATCGGGATGGGGTGAAGATCGTCGAGCAGATCGATCTGGTCGGGCAGCGCATTTTACCAGAGCGTTGGAACCGCATTTCGCGGGTGGTGCCAGCCACCATCAGCTCGACTCTGACCGGGATGACCCTGATCGCCTTGGGTGAAGGGGTGATACTGGGCGTTGCCTATTGGCTGGCCGGCGTGCCATCGCCTGTGGCCTTTGGTGTTATTACAGGGTTCATGGCTCTGGTCCCCGGCGGCGCACCACTGTGTTTTACCTTGATTTCGGCTTACCTGATTGCCAGCGGATCCACATTGGCAGGGGTTGGCCTCTTTCTTTGGGGCGCGGTTGAGCTTTTCGTTGTCGACAAAACCATTCGCCCCATGCTGGTCGGTGGTCCCGTCAAGCTACCCTTCCTGCCGACCTTCTTTGGCTTGATCGGTGGCGTGAAAACTATGGGTATTCTTGGCTTGTTCGTCGGCCCGGTGCTCATGGCGCTTTTGGTGTCAATCTGGCGCGAATGGCAGCGCGAGATTGAAGAACATCCCCGATCACCCTTGGACAGCCCCGACCTTTTGCCGGTCGATACTTTGAGTGAAAGCCGCCCCCCACTCGAATAATTATCCATATGCTTCAATAATATGATGCCAATTTTATTATTTTGATTGCGTGATCAATCAAAATACCTGCGAATGTCACAATCCGGGATGCCCGGACGGATGATCTCGCAGAAGGAGGCTGAAGTGATCACAGTTAAATGGACAACAGCGGCTTGCGTCGCGGCTTTGCTTGCACCCATGGCAGCACAGGCAGATGAGACCAAGACGCTTTGTGCGCAAGAGGCCTATGCAATGGGGCTGCGCTACC
The DNA here is from genome assembly GCF_032007265.1 of Paracoccus sp. (in: a-proteobacteria). Lineage (GTDB taxonomy): Bacteria > Pseudomonadota > Alphaproteobacteria > Rhodobacterales > Rhodobacteraceae > Paracoccus. Next base: position 2,671 of record NZ_DALZMB010000074.1, read on the forward strand.
AGCAGCAATCGGCTGAAGTCGCTGCCTTGCAGCATCAAGCCTATGCATTGGCTCGCATCCGTCTGGATGAGGCGCTGGCCAACCATAAACCCGAAGACAAGCTGGCCATTATAACCGACCTTGATGAGACGGTGATCGATAATAGCGCGCTTTTGGTCCGCGATATGCAGGCATGCCATGATTACACAACCTGGGATACCTGGAAGCATTGGGAGCGCGAGGGCAATCCGACCATTATTCCGGGCGCGCTTGATTTCTTCAAATATGCCGATGAAAAGGGTGTCGCAATCTTCTACGTCTCGGACCGCTATGACGAAAATAAGGCCCAGACGCTTGCGACACTTGAAAAACTAGGCCTGCCCAAACTCAGCAATGACAGCGTCCTGCTGCTTGGGCCGCCGAAAAGTGAGCGCCGGGCGGCCGTTACCAAAGATCACAAAGTGATCATGCAAATCGGTGATACCCTGCATGATTTTTCCGAAGATTACATCAGCAAGGTTCCGGTTAAGGAGCAGCGCGAATTGGTCGAAAAACAGGCCGAGCATTTCGGTCGTGACTGGATCGTTTTGCCGAACTCCGGTTACGGCACCTGGCGCAAGTCCGATCTGACGGCGTGGGATGCGCCGATGCAGACCGAATAAGGACGCATCGTGGACCGGGGCAATCGCGCCGGTCCATTCCATCACCGCGGAACGCTTGCTTGAAAACCCGCACCTTTGACCTGCGGCCCGACTGATCCGGATAAGGTCACCGCGCCAAGGTGAATGAGCGACCAGCTCAAAAACTGCGCCCAAGCCGATGAAGCCAGTGACCCTGTCCGCGCTTTCTTGCTATAGGGAAATATCTTCTAAACGACTGGTAAGAGGGCTTTCATGGCCAAAATGATTCATTCGATGATCCGTGTCTCTGATGAGGCTCGCTCGCTGGCCTTTTACAAAGCGGCTTTCGCACTCGATGTCGCCGAAAGATTGGATTTCGAAAGCTTCACGCTTGTCTATCTGGCCAATGCCGAAAGCACCTTCGAGCTTGAGCTGACCATCAACAAGGGCCGGGCTGAGCCTTATGTTTTGGGGAATGGATATGGCCATCTTGCAGTTTCGGTCGATGATGTGATCGCCGAGCACCAGCGCATGATCGATATTGGCCTCAGCCCCCGCAAACTTGTCGATTTTGCCCCAGCGGGCGAGGTTATTGCCAAGTTTTTCTTCATCCAAGATCCCGACGGATACGAGATCGAAGTTTTGCAGCGGGCAGGGCGCTACCTATAGCTGAATCACGCCCCTTACTCTTGGACTGTCACAGGAGCTTAATGGTTTCTGGTTCATCGCCCGCGAGCTGTTAAGCCAAACAGCGCCAACAGCTCTGGGGACACAGTGGCTTCCCCAGAGCGTGACGGTTTGCATGGCCTAGAAGTTAGAACAGGCCGTCGATTTGGCCTTCGGGGGTCAGCCCGATGCGTTGCGCAGCTGGCTGACTGGGCAGGCCCGGCATCGTCATGATTTCGCCACAGATTGCGATGATAAAGCCCGCTCCGGCAGACAGGCGTATGTCGCGCACGGGGATGACATGGTTCGACGGCGCGCCCAAAAGCGCCGGATCTGCCGAGAAACTATATTGGGTTTTGGCCATACAGACCGGCAAATTTCCGTGCCCTTCATCCTGCCAGCGGCGCAATTGCTCGATAACGGCGGGTGGGGCCTCGGCGCGGGCGGCACCGTAAATCTCGCGCGAGACGATTTGGATTTTCTCCCAGAGCGGCACGTCGTCACCGTAAAGCAGACGCAACTTTGCGGGTTTTTCTTGCGTGAGGGCGATGACCGCATGGGCCAGTTCCTCTGCGCCCGCCCCCCCTTCAGCCCAATGGCGGCAAAGGATCGCCTCTACCCCAAACCCGTCGCAGATTGTACGCAGCGCGGCAATTTCGTCATCCGTGTCGGATGCGAAATGATTGATCGCGACCACAACGGGCAGGCCGAACTTTTGAATATTGCGAATATGGCGCTCAAGATTGGCGCTGCCCAAGACGAGCGCGGCAACATCTTCGATCCCCAGGTCCGCCTTGGCGATACCGCCATTCATCTTGAGCGCGCGAATTGTGGCGACGACGACGACGGCTTCGGGGGAAAGGCCGGCCTTACGGCATTTGATATTCAGAAATTTTTCCGCGCCCAGATCCGCGCCGAACCCTGCCTCGGTCACGACATAATCACCCAGTGCCAGCCCGGTGCGGGTGGCGATGACGCTGTTGCAGCCATGGGCGATATTCGCAAATGGGCCACCATGAACCAGTACGGGGTTATTTTCGATGGTTTGAACCAGATTGGGTTGCAGCGCGTCGCGCAACAGGACCGTCATTGCTCCATCGGCCTTCAAATCGGCGGCGGTGATGGGTTGCTTGTCCCGCGTATAGCCGATGACGATGCGCGACAGGCGCAGCTGAAGATCGGCCAGATCATCGGCCAGACACAGGATCGCCATGACTTCCGAAGCGACCGAGATATCAAAGCCCGATTCACGAGAATGGCCATTCGATGGCCCACCAAGACCCAGGACAATCTGGCGCAAAGCCCGGTCATTCATATCGACCACGCGACGCCATGTGACGCGCCGGGTATCGAAGCCCAAAGCATTACCCCAGTGAATATGGTTGTCGATCATGGCGGCAAGCAGGTTGTGGGCGCTGCTGATTGCATGAAAGTCGCCGGTGAAATGAAGGTTAAGGTCCTCCATCGGGATCACCTGGGCATAGCCACCACCCGCAGCACCGCCCTTCATGCCAAAATTGGGGCCAAGGCTGGGTTCACGCAGACAGATGACTGTCTTTTTGCCGATGCGGTTCAGTGCATCGCCTAGGCCAACGGTGGTCGTGGTTTTTCCCTCACCCGCTGGGGTCGGGTTGATCGAGGTCACCAAGATCAACTTCCCCTGGGCTGATTGCTTCAGACCGGTCAGCGCTTCATGCGTAATTTTGGCTTTGTCATGACCAAAGGGCAGCACATCCGACGGGCTGAGCCCGAGTTGGGCAGCTATCTCGGTGATTGGGCGCTTTTGCGCGGCGCGGGCAATCTCGATGTCAGAGGGCATTGGGGCATCCTGAGGTCTGGGCGATCCCTTCTCCCATAACCGACGGCCTGTCGCAGATATACCCAAAAACTGACGCAGCTTGTCTGTTCGGAACTGGCAGGTGAAAGAAAAACCTCCGCGAAGCTGCGCCCGCGGAGGTTGGTGGTGGTGTAATTCAGGCGCGTATCAGCTGTGACGCTCGCTTTCTTTCCATTCGAGCCAGCCGGGGTCCCCTGCCATGAATGTTTCGATCTCGTCGCGAGTCGCCTCAAGCTTGGGGTCATGCTTAAGGTAAAGCTTGGTTTCGCGGGCAATCAGACCGGACAGGATCAGCAGGCCGATCAGGTTCGGAATGGCCATCAGCCCGTTCATCACGTCGGAGAAATTCCACACGACGCCAAGCTGAACTGTGCATCCAAAGAAAACGACCAGCGAGAAAAGCACGCGGAACGGCATGACGGCGCGGCGACCCAACAGACGCTCGATGTTTCTTTCGCCGTAATAGGCCCAGCCCAGAATGGTGGAATAGGCAAAAAGCACCAGGCCGATGGTGACAATCCAATGCCCCCATTCACCGGGAAGCCCGTGACTGAAGGCTTGCCCCGTCATGATCGAGGGCGAGATCTGCGCACCCGTCGTTGGATCGATGCTATTCCAGACACCGGTCGTGATGATGACCAATCCGGTGCAGCTGACGACGATGATCGTATCGATAAAGGTTTGCGTCATCGAGACCAGCCCCTGACGGACAGGGTGGGTGGTCTGTGCGGATGCGGCCGCGATCGCGGCCGATCCCATGCCGGATTCGTTCGAGAAAATCCCGCGCGCGACCCCGAATTGCACCGCAATCATAATGGTCGATCCGACAAAGCCGCCCACCGCCGAAGTGCCTGTGAACGCTTGGCTAAAGATCTCGGCAAAGGCTGCGGGGACTGCGGTGATATTGACGGCCAGAATGTAGATGGCGCCAAGGACGTAGAACAAGATCATGGCCGGAACCAGACCAGCGGTGACCTTACCGATCGATTTGATGCCACCGACCAAAACAATCAGCGTAAGCCCTGCCAGCAAACCACCCGTCAGCCATGACGGAACCGCAAAACTACGCTCGAGGTTCGAGGCGATCGAGTTTCCTTGCGTCATATTTCCGATGCCAAAGCAGGCACAAACCGCAAAAATTGCGAAGGCGAGTGCTAAAAATTTGCCAAAGGCATTGGGAATCCCACGCTCAAGATAGTATTGCGGGCCACCGGATTTCTCGCCGGCCTCGTCGGTCGTGCGAAAGCGTACGCCGAGGAAAGCTTCGGAATATTTCGAGGCCATGCCCAAAAGCGCGGTCACCCACATCCAGAAAAGCGCGCCCGGGCCACCAATACCGATAGCGGTCGCGACGCCGACGATATTTCCCGTACCCACAGTTGCGGCCATTGCCGTGGTCAAGGCTTCGAACTGTGAAATGTCGCCTTCGGCATCGTCGTCACTGCGCTTGATCAGCCCCAACCGCAGCGCGGCCCCCAGGCGTACCAGCTGAATTCCTCCCAGCCTGATCGTGAGGTAAAGGCCGGTTCCTAGCAGCAGTGGGATCAGCAAATACGGCCCCCAAACGATGCTGCCAACTTTTCCTAAAAATGTCTCCAACTGATTAAGATCCATTTCTGGTCCTCCTGTTGTTCCCTGAGGGGCAAAGACGGCCTGCTTGGACCTATGTCAAGGAAGCTTTCCCCGACTGCCGTAGCGGAAAGCTGCGCGTTGTGGTGGATTGTTGGCCAAAGTGCGGGCTTTCGGCGCAGGGCGGGGGTGCGAGAAATCCCCCCACTCTTGCCATGCGGGCTGATCACCGCCATTCCTTAGAGCAGTGGTCTGCCACCCCCGCCTTAAGGAATTTGGATGACCCTTGAACAGCTTCGTATCTTTTTGGTCGTCGCCGAGCTGGAGCATGTCACACGTGCTGCCGAGCGCTTGAACCTTACTCAATCTGCCGTCAGTGGTGCGATTCAAACCCTTGAAAATACGCATCAGGTCGCGCTGTTTGACCGCGTGGGTCGGGGTATTCGCCTGACCGAAGCCGGGCGCGTTTTGCAACAAAAGGCGCAATCGGTGCTGGCGTCGGTCAAGGATGCCGAGGCAACACTTGGCGATCTGTCAGGCCTCAAGATGGGCGCATTGCGCATTCATGCAAGTCAGACGATCGCAAGCCACTGGCTTCCGAAATATGTCATGAAATTCAAAGGATTGCATCCAGGAATTTTGCTAGAAATCAAGATCGGAAATACGGTTAACTGTCTGGATGCCATCCGGCGGGGCGACAGTGACCTTGGCTTTGTCGAGGGTGCTTTTGAAGGCGAGCTCAGCCCTGACGAAGCAAAGAAAATTGGTGAAACCATCGTCGCGCAGGACGCCTTGGTCCTCGTCGCATCGGGCACTCATGACTGGGCGCGGCGGCCGCCCGTTGATTTGCGCCGTGCGCTTTCGGGGCAGGGGTGGGTCATGCGCGAGCGCGGATCGGGGACGCGATCAAGCTTCGAGCAAGCGCTGCGAAAAATGGGCAGCGATCCCGCCAAATTGAATATCGTGATGGAGTTTTCGACCAATGAAGCGGTTTGCTCGGCGATCGAGAACAGCAACTGTCTGGGCGTCGTGCCTCATCTTGTGGCCGGTCCCTTGATCGAGGCCGGCCGCCTGGCGCCACTGCCGCTTGAAATCGGAATGCGGCAGTTTCGTCAGATCCGGCACCAGGACCGACATTTCTCTCGTGCGGCGCGCGCCTTTTCCCAGCTGGTTTTAGAGCAGTAGTGTCAGTAGGTCTTTCGAATAAAGCGCGCGGCGAGTATCGAAATGATTATCGTGACGCTTAGCAATATAAAGGCCAATGCCGCGCCAAAAGGCCAGTTGGCTTTATGCAGGATCTCATTGACGATCATCGGTGCCATCATGCGAAATGACGGACCCCCAAGCAGCACAGGTGTGGCATAGGCATTCATTGTCAGAATGAATGAGATAATTGCTGCTGCAAGTACGCCAGGCATGATCTGGGGGAAACGGACCAGAAAAAAAGCGGCCAAAGGTGTCGCACCTAGGCTGGCGGCCGCATAGTCGATATTTTCATCCAAACCCTCAAAAACGCTTTGCAAGGTCAAGACCACATAGGGCAAGTTGACGGCTGTAATCCCAATAAATACCGCCAAAGGAGTGTGCATGATTGTCAAAGGTTCTGAAATAAGCCCCAAAGAAATCAGCGTATGATTAAGGACACCGGTTTGGCCAAAAGCAACCATCCAACCGGCGGCCCTGACAGCATTGGAAATGAAAAGAGGCAGGATCACTGCCATCATTAACAGGGTCTTTAGGCTACCGCTTTGGCGTGCAATCCAGTTGGCGAGTGGCAAGCCAAGAAGAATGCACAAAGCAGTAACCGTACTGGCCATAATCAGCGTCGTCGCCATACCTTTAAGATAATAGATGTCGCTGAAAAATAACGAGAAATTCTTGAAAGTGAAGCCAGAGACCATGAACTCTCCGGGCACAAAATCGTTGAAGCTATAGCGCAGAAGATAGGCCAAAGGCAGCGCCATGAAAATCAGGACCAGCCCGGTCGCGGGCATCAAAAGTGCTGTGGCGTTCAGGGATTTTCTTTGCATTTTGCTGCCTTGGGCTACGAGGGAACAGCCTTTTGCCCAAATCGGTGGGCAAAAGGCCATGCTGGGTTCAGGCCTTGAATTCTTTGTTCCACCAATTTTGAAGATCGGGGTCTTCTTTGGCGAGATATTCAAGGTCTGGCATCAGGAAATGTTCGCGCTGCTCCGGGGTGTAATCCACCAAAGTCGCCAATTCAGGAGGCAGTTTGACCTCTGAATTACTAGGGGCATATCCCATTTGTTCAGCAAAGGCGAGCTGAGGAACATCCTCCAACATTGCGTTCAAATATTGATAGGCGGCCTCTTTATTGGGGGCATTTTTCGGAACGCACATATCGGAAAGATAAAGTGCGATCCCCTCTTTCGGAATTGCGATTTCAATATCAATTCCCGCTTTTTTCCACATATATCCGCGCGCATTCCACATGATGCACATGACGATCTCACCAGACTTCAGCGCTTGAGCCATAGCCTCATTCGTTGGATAGATCTTGACGCCCTGCTTTTTCAGTTCGAGCAGTTTGGCCTTACCAGGCTCATAGTTTGACGCACCCCCGCCGGCAATCATTGCGGCTGATTCAATGGTGGTCTGATATTGAATATCAATAACGCCAACCCGGCCCGCGTATTTTTCATCCCAAAGATCATTATAAGAGGTGGGTGCAGGGTTTACTTCTTTTGGATTGTACAAAATGACGCGTCCCGTGTAGAAATGCGGGATCGCATAGGGCGCACGAATAAAAGGCAGGACCTTTGCAAGGTTTGGCACCTTGGTTTCGTCCAGCTCTTCAATCAAACCATTTGCGAACATTTCGTAGCTGCCCTGACGGGTAAGGCAGGCGATATCCATCGACCCACGCGGCAAGCGGCGTTCGGCCAATAGCTTGGATTTGCGCACCATGTCATTGGCAGGATCAAAAATCACCTGAACGCCGCTATCTTTCAGCGCGCTGTCAACGATATTGGTCTGCTGCAGGTTCTGATAATCACCGCCCCAGGTTCCCACGACCAGACGGCCACCAGCGGCCTGAGCAAGATTGGGAAGCAGTGTCGAAGCCAAAAGCCCGCCGGACAGCAGGCCGAAATTTCGTCTGTTGATCTTGGTCATGTACATTTCCCTGTGCATTGGTTGAATTGGCCGTCCCATCACGATCTTGCGCCGCGCGGGGAGGGGTGGTCACAGCAACACGACATCCTGTGGGGCGATGCCGATAAAAACCGGGGCTCCAGCGCTGAGGTCTATTCCGGCCGCGCTAACCTCGCGCGGGCTGGCGACCGCAGTCAGGGATTCCCCGCCGGGCAGGGTCAGGCCGATTTCGATCATCCCGCCTAGAAAGACGTGGCTGGTGATCTGCGCCGGATGGGAGTTGGGGCGCGATGGATCGGGCGCTCGGCTAAGCGTCAGCGCCTCTGGGCGGATCATGATTTCCTCGCCGCGCGCGGCAAGGTGGCTTGTTATGAATTCTAGGCCACCCGCAGTGCCAAAGCGGCCATTCGCGCCAAGCTGGCCAGGCAGAAAGTTGGTCCGTCCGATGAAATCGGCAACGAAGCGATTGGCGGGCTGGTTATAAAGCTGATTTGCCGTCCCGACCTGCTCGATCATGCCTGCACGCATCAACACCAGCCGATCGCCCAGGGACATTGCCTCTTCCTGATCATGGGTGACCATGATCGTGGTAATCCCAAGGGTTTTTTGCAGCCGCTTAAGCTCGTCACGGACCTGCAGGCGCAGTTTGGCGTCCAGGTTGGACAAAGGCTCGTCCAACAGCAAAATATCAGGACGTATTGCAATCGCCCGAGCAATCGCCACGCGCTGTTGTTGCCCACCAGACAGCTGGCGCGGCATTCGGTCAGCCAGATGCCCCAGATCGACAAGCTCTAACGCCTGGCTCACGCGGGTATTGATCTCATTAGCCCCAACCTTGCGACGGCGTAGGCCGAAGGCCACGTTGTCAGAGATGCTCAGATGCGGGAAAAGGGCGTAATTTTGAAAAACAAGGCCGATATTGCGGCGATGTGGCGGCAGATCGGTTATGTCGCGCGCACCCAACCGGACCTGACCTGCATCAGGTTTGATAAAGCCGGCAAGCATGCGCAATGTCGTGGTCTTTCCACACCCTGAGGGGCCAAGGAAAATCAGGAACTCGCCCTCATTCACATGCAGCGTCAGATCCGAGACTGCGCGAAAGGCGCCATAATTCTTGCTTAGGCCGGTGATTTCGACATCTGCCATCAGACCATCCTCGAGATGCTAACGAAGCGATTGGAGATGATGAGCATGAGTGCCACAAACAGCACCTGCATCACCGAAACGGCGGCAATGGTCGGATCAATCTTCCATTCCAGATATTGCATGACCGCGACGGGCAGGGTGACCTGACCGGGCGCTGACAGAAAGATTGATACCTCTAGATTTCCAAAGCTGACCACGAAGGAAAAGACACCAGCGGCAAAGATGCCGGGACGGATCAGCGGCAAAGTGACCAGCCAGACCACGCTGGCAGGCGGTGCGCCTAAGGAGGCGGCGGCCTCTTCGATCGACAGATTGACCCCTTCAAGCGATGCCAGCAGCAAGCGGATGCACCACGGAATGGTCAACAGCACATGACCGGCTACAAAGACGCCGGTTGATCCGACCAGCGGCAATCCTGAGGCGATTTCCAGTTCGACAACGGTGATATAGAGGGATGCACCGATGACGATGGCAGGCACCGTCATCGGGGACATCAAAAGCTGGATCAGGGCGTTTCGTCCGCGAAACCGATGGCGCACCAGAACCAGTGCCGCGGGCACCGAGACGGCGAGCCCGGCCAGCATGGCAAAGCTTGCCACCCAGACCGACAACAGGAACCCGCTTAGGAATTGCGGCTGGCGGAAGGCCTCGGAAAACCAGTGCAGCGAATATCCTTCGACAGGCAGCGACAGGATTTCATTCGAGATCACCGACAGCCAGAACACCAACACCAGCGGCACCAGCATCAGCCCAAGTCCAAGGGCTATGACCGATGCCGCGCCGAAGCGCGCAAGTCGCTCTGAGAAAGAGTTCCCTTGGATCATGGGCGTTTATCCGGCAATCGTGTTTTTGCAAAAAGCCCCGCCTTTGATGATTGCCGCCAAACATTCATCATGGCGCTCAAGCGTGGTGATGTCTTCAAGCGGGTTGCCGTCGACGACCAGCATGTCGGCATAGGCCCCCGCAGCGATGACGCCGATCTGATCCTCCATTCCGCACAGGCGCGCGGAAACCCGCGTTGCCGAATGCAGAACCTCGCGATTGCTTAGAACCTGCGTTCGGACCGAGAACTCCATGGATTGATACTTGTGTAGCTGGCCCAGCAAATCCGAGCCAAAGGCCATTGGCAGGCCTGCATCACGCATGATCGCCAGCGATTCCAGGCCCCCGCGGCGCACCGTCTCGATTTTCGCCATGGAATCCGGGTTCAGGCCAAAGGCCTCACCCTCCAGCGCCAGCCCCTCATAGGCGACTAAGGTCGGACAGGCGATGGCGCCTGCTTGCGCGGCAAGACGCGCAGTTTCGGGCGAAATAAGGTTGCAATGCTCAAGCGATTTGACCCCACATTCAACCGCGCGCCGGATCGAGGCATCAGAATAGGTGTGGGCCGCCACATACAGGCCGTAATTTTCAGCCTCTTCGACGATGGCGCGGATTTCGTCGCAGGAATACTGAAGAACATGGATCGGATCATTGGGCGAGGCTACGCCCCCATTGGCCATGATCTTGATGAATTGAGCGCCATTCTTGATCTCTTCGCGCGTGGCACGGCGAACCTCGTCAACGCCATCGGCAATCCGGCCCAGACCGCCCAGACGGGCTTCGTGCAGCGGGCGGTTGTCATATCTTGCGCGGTAATCGCCGTGGCCCACGGTTTGCGACAAGGCCTTGCCGCAGATGATCAGGCGCGGCGCCTCGATCGCGCCTTCGTCGATGGCCATTTTCACGCCCAGATCCGCCCCAGCCAGATCGCGCAACGTAGTAAAGCCGCGCATCAGCATGTCACGCATGATCTTGGCACTGCGCAACGCAATCAAGGACGAGGGAAGCGCCGCATTCTCAGCCAGATCGACAAGGGTCGCGACCACATGGACATGGGCGTCTACCAGACCCGGCATCAAGGTCCGACCCGCCAGATCGATGCGTTTGACGCCGGCGGCTTCGATTGGCTCGGCGCTGACACGTGCGATGCGATCGCCCTCGACCAGCACCTCTAGCCCGTCGCGCAAGACCCCCTCATCGACATCAAGCACGCGGCCGCCGGTAAGCACATAGCTGGTCATCGAAAACTCCGCCCTCAGTTGCTGCATATTATCAGCATGCAAAAAATATCCTGCATTCACTCTGGCAGCTTGAAGGGCGCGTTGTCCACAAAAAAAGACAGACTAGTCTGTATCTACTATATTAGGTTGTTAATGTGATGATTTATATCGATAAAATATCAAAATCTTCGACGGGCTTATTGCGTCTTTTGATGCGGCCTCTATGATATGGTGCTTGCTAACTCACCTTTGCCGGGATGCTCTGCCATGACGAAATCCGCGATGCCGAAGTCGAAATCGGGCCGTGAATTGCCCCTTCGCAGGTCGCAAGAAGAGCGCTCGGCGACGACAAGGCGCAGGGTCTGTCAGGCCACACTCGAGGCCTTGGCAGAGGTCGGGCATGAGCGGATTTCAACCACGATGGTCGCGCAGAAGGCCAAGGTCTCGCGGGGGGCAATTAGCCACCAATTCCCGGCACGCAATGACCTGCTGGTCGCGGCGCTTCGTCAGCTGCACGATGATTGGGAGGTGGGCGATCCGGTCGCGATTGACCCGGAAAAGCGGCGTTTCACCTTGGCAGATTTGACCCAAGCCCTGTGGGAAAATGTCTTTAGCGACAAGCGCTACATTGCGTCCATCGAGCTGATGCTCGCTGCGCGATTGGACAATGATCTGGGGCGGCGCTTGCGCGAAGAGATGAAGCGGTGGGTGGATATTCGCGATCACCGGATGGCGCTTCTCTTGGGGTTCGAGCCAGGCAGCCCCGAAGAAACACTTCAGCTTCATCTGTCGCTGTCGGTTCTGCGCGGCATCGCCGTTCATCAAAGTTTTGATCAGCATCAGTCGCTTGGGCCTCAGTTGGTTGGATTGTGGCAGACAATCCTTGGCCGGGCTTTTCCTGCCCAGTAGGCTCGACAGGGCATTATTGTGGGCCTAAGCTTGGATATGTTCGGATCATTTTTCGAACAATGAAACAATTGTTGCGAACGCAAAGCATCGGCGTAAGGTGGGGATGAACCCTCCACATGCGCGTGATTCGCGCCACCAGGACCAGCATCATGACGAACATCCTTCATCGCAGTATCGGGCCAGATTTGCCGCGCGCGGTCGCCGGGCAGGGGGTCTGGATCACCGATTCCGATGGGCGGCGCTATCTTGACGGTTCAGGCGGGGCGGCCGTCACCAGCCTTGGCCACGGCAATGCCGAAGTGCTTGATGCGATGCGCGCGCAGATGGATGCGATCTCTTATGCGCATACCTCGTTTTTCACCACCGATGCAGCAGAATCCCTGGCCGAGCGCTTGGTGGGGCTGACGCCGAAGGGGTTGGATTATGTCTATCTGGTCTCGGGCGGCTCCGAGGCGGTCGAGGCAGCCTTGAAAATGGCTCGGCAATATTTTGTCGAGATCGGTCAGCCACAGCGACGCCATATCATCGCACGGCGTCAAAGCTATCACGGCAATACGATCGGTGCGCTGGCGACGGGTGGGAATGCGTGGCGGCGCGCGCAATTTCAGCCGATCCTGCCTGAAACCCACCATGTCTCACCCTGCTATGCCTATCGCGACATGGGCGCGGATGAAACGCCCGAGGCCTATGCCCTTCGTCTTGCCAAAGAGCTAGAGGATCAGATCATCGCCCTTGGCCCAGATGAGGTGATTGCCTTTGTGGCGGAACCCGTGGTTGGGGCCACCTTGGGCGCCGTTCCGGCGGTGTCGAATTATTTTAAGCTGATCCGTGAGGTCTGCGACAAATACGGCGTTTTGCTGATCCTGGATGAGGTGATGTGCGGCATGGGCCGGACGGGCTCGATCTTTGCGTTTGAGCAAGAGGGGATTATCCCTGACATCGTCACCATCGCCAAGGGGCTGGGCGGGGGCTATCAGCCGATTGGCGGTTTGCTGTTGTCCGAAAAGATTTATGACGCCTTCCGCAATGGATCTGGTCTATTCCAGCATGGCCATACCTATCTTGGTCACCCGATTGCGGCGGCGGCGGCAGATAAGGTGGTCGAAATCATGACCCGTCCGGGTATGATGGAAAACGTCAATGCAATGGGCCAGTATTTGCAGGACGGATTGCTGGCCGAATTGGGCCAGCACCCGAATGTCGGCGATATTCGCGGACGTGGTCTTTTCAGAGGGATCGAGCTGGTGGCGGATCGCGCAACCAAGCAACCCTTTGATCCGAAATTGAAAACCCATGCCAAGATCAAAAAAGAGGCGATGGCGCGCGGCTTGATGTCCTATCCAATGGGCGGGACGATCGATGGCGTGCACGGCGATCATATTCTGCTTGCCCCGCCCTATATCATCAATCGTGATGAAGTTGATCTGATCATCGAGCGTATCTCGGGCGCAATCCGCGCTGTGGTGGGCTGATGGCGCTTCCTCGGATCATGGTTGCGCCAAATGGCGCGCGCAAGACCAAGGCAGACCATCCACGCCTGCCGATGACGGTGGATGAGGTCATTGAGGAAACCAGGGCGGCGGTTGCGGCTGGCGCGGATGGGCTACATGCCCATATCCACGACAGCGACGGCCGGCACAGCCTTGATCTTGGACTTTACCAAGAGCTTTTGGCGGAAACGGACCGTGCGTTTCCAGGCCTTTTCGTTCAGGTCACGACCGAGGCCGTGGGCATTTACTCGGCGGCAAGCCAGCGGCAGTTGGTGCGCGCCTTGCGCCCCAGGCAGGTGTCGATCGGGCTGCGAGAGATCATGTCGGATGGCGAAACCGCTGATGTTGCCGATCTTTTCGCGATGTGCGCCAGCGAGGGAATTGCGGTGCAGCATATCCTTTACAGCGAGGAAGAGTGCAACGAGTTCATCCGTCTGCAAGATGATGGCGTGATCCCTGCCGGGGTGGCACAGATCTTGCATGTTCTGGGGCGCTATTCGGTGGGCCAGGTGTCAGATCCTGCCGATGTTGCCCGCCGCGCGGCGGCCTTTACGGGCCGTAACGTGGACTGGGGCCTGTGTGCCTTTGGTCAAAGCGAAACCGATTGTCTTATTGCCGCGCTGGAACTGGGCGGCAAGGCCCGGATCGGCTTTGAAAACAACCTGTTTCACCCAGATGGGCGTATGGCCGAAAGCAATGCCGATCGCGTGGCCGATTTGGTGGCGCGGCTGGCCTAACCTTCGATCCTGAGCCGCCGGATGGTTTCGGCCCGTGCCTGCAATGCGGCACGGGTCTGATCCGGGCGATAGGCGGCGCAGGCGTTGATCAGGCATTCGGCCGCGACCATGAAGGCACCAATGCTATTCGAGATGAAACTGGATTGGTGCCCCACCAGCACGGCAACCCGTGACGTGGCAACCAAAGGCGAGCTGGACAAATCCGTGATGGCCACGGTCTGCACCCCCAGATCGCGTGCCACATTGGCCACCTCGATGACCTGTGCGGAATAGGGCGCACAGCTTGCCGAAATCAGCACATCTTGGCCCCCAAGTGTCGCCAGCCCTTCGGCCAGACCCAGATTGTTGCCATCCAGCAGCATGACATCGGCGCGGATCATGCGCAGCCCATAGGTCAAAAAGCTGGCAAGCGCGTGGAACTGCCGGATCCCATGCACCGCCACGCGCGGGGCTGTCATGATTGTCTCGACCGCGCGCTCGAAGGTCTCTTCGTCCAGATGGTCGATGAAACGATCGATATTGGCCTGATTTTCACGACATAGCCGCGTCACGGCGCCACGTGTGCCTGTGCTGGCGCCAAGCGCCCCTTCGGCCTGGCGCGCATAAAACGTCCCCGGAGACATCAAAGATGCCGACAAAAGGACCCGCTGCAAAGCCGGAAAGCCCTGATAGCCAAGGGCATGGGCCAGCCGGGTCAATGTCGAGGGATTGACGCCCAGATGATCGGCCAGTGTCGTGATCGACAAAAGCGCAGGATGGCCCGACAGCTCAAGTAGCTGCCCCAAAGCCGCGCGCGCCTTGGTCCCCAAGGTGACCTTAGCCTCGCCGCGGGCAATAGCCACGGCGAGGGCACGCAGATCCTCGAAGCTTTCCGGCGGCCGCGCGCCCGCCGTCAGCCCCGGTTCAGGCGTCTGGTCCGGTATAGGCGGCAGGGCCGGTGCTACGGTCATAGATGCTCCAATGAATCCCGTCTGCTTTGACGTGCAAAATTCCGGTTCCCAGCGTGTTTTCATCATCGGGATCATCTGCATCGTCGCGCCGGATCGGCAGGCCCTTGCCGCCTTTGTCGCGCAAAATATCCAGCGCCTGCCAGCCGTCGGCCACCAGTTCATCCGCACGGATCTGACGATCACCCGAGGATTGGGTGATGATTTGGTGCTTCAACCCGATCTGGTGGTGCAAGGCGTGGTTGGCATGGGCGGTCGTCGTGGTAATTTCGACAACCGATACCTCGCCCCGACCAAATTCGACCGACAAAAGTCGCGGATCGCCACTGCATGCCAGCGCAAAATGGAAGCCCCCCGAATTGGCATTGGCGCGCAGGATCGCGACGGCCTCATTCAGTGAGCTGGCTGTCAGGACCGCGCGGCCTAGAACCATGCGCGGAATATCGGGCTCGGTTCCCGTCAGACGGATGTTATTGACGGTTTGCGCAAGCCCTGCCTCGTTAAAGGCCATTGTGTGGCCGGGGATCGAACCGGGATAGCAAAAGGCACGAAACTTTGGCGCGTCATCGGGTGTAATCTCGGCGATGAAACTCGAGCCGCGGAAAAACGGCAGGCCGTCTTCGTTATGCGCCAAAATGGGATATTCGCCGGGCACCATGACAGTCGTGCAGCCGTCCGGGGTACGCGCCAGCAGATCGCCGCGACAGTTCCAGGCAAAGGTCTGCTCAAGCGAAAGCTCCAACCCCTCGGCCAAACCTTCGATTTCTTGCCAGATCTTTGGGAAACGCTGGCGGGTTTCCTGCGCCATGCGGGCGACGGCCGCGGCATGGGTCGGACCGGTGATGGTCTGGAAATAGTCCGAGCCGGGCAGGTGCTGATGCACCGCGTCGCGCCCAGCCCGGCCAAGGGCCAGACCGATTTCGCGCGGTGATCCGCCTAATTTGCGCCACCCCAATTCGTTGGTATCATTAGACATGTTGTAGAAAGTCCTTAAGCCGCTCACTTGGCGGATTATCGATCATCTCGCGTGGGTCTCCATCGACCGAGATTTTGCCATGTTCCATAAAGATCAGCCGCGTGCCGACCTGTTTGGCGAAGCCCATTTCATGGGTCACAACAACCATGGTCATGCCCTCTTGCGCCAATTGACGCATCACATTCAGAACCTCTTGCTTCAGCTCTGGGTCCAGCGCCGAGGTGGGCTCGTCAAACAGCATGACCTTGGGCTTGATCGCAAGTGCGCGCGCGATTGCCACGCGCTGTTGCTGGCCGCCCGACAGCTCGGACGGGACGTGATGGGCGCGTTCTTTCAGGCCAACTTTGTCCAGCAGCTCGAGCGCCTGCGCTTCGGCCTCGGCCTTGCCCAAGCCCCGGACCTGACGCGGGCCAAAGGCCACGTTTTGCAGCGCCGTCATCTGCGGGAACAGGTTGAACTGCTGAAACACCATTCCCGCTTCCTGGCGGATTCTGCGCAGATTGGTATTGCCCGAAGTCACCGACAGCCCATCGACGATCAGATCGCCTCCGGTGATCTGCTCTAGCCCGTTAATACAGCGCAGCAGGGTGGATTTGCCCGAGCCAGACGGCCCGATCAGAACGACGACTTCGCCGCTATCAATGCTGAGATCAACCTCGTTAAGGACCTGGACCTGTCCAAAGCTCTTCGAGGTCTTGTGGAATTCGATAATGCTCACAGGATCCTCATGCGCTTTTCAATGATACGAAGGGTCAGTGACAAAATGCCGGTCATAACCAGATAGATCACGCCGACGGCGGTCCAGATTTCAACGGCGCGAAAGTTCGAGGCCATGATTTCTTGCCCGGTGCGCGTCAGCTCGGCCACGCCGATGACGATAAAAAGCGAGGTATCTTTCAGCGAGACGATATATTGATTGCCAAGTGGTGGGATCATGCGACGAAAGGCCAAAGGCCCGACAATATAGGCCAGCACCTTCCAGCGCGGCAGCCCCATCGCCAGCCCCGCTTCGCTGAGGCCCTTGGGGATCGATTGCAAGGCGCCGCGCACGACTTCGGCAATATAGGCGCCAGCATTGATGATAATGGTCAAAACGGCTGCCGTCATCGGGTTGATGCGGAAACCTTGCAAAGCGGTCAAACCCCAGCTTTGGCCCAGGATCTTAAAGATGATCGGCAGGGCGAAATAAAGAAACATCACCTGAACCACGATGGGCGTGCCACGGATCAGCTCGACATAAATCAGCGCCAAAGCATTGACGAATTTATTGCCATAGGCGCGCATCAGCCCTGTCAAAAGGCCAAGGATCGTGCCGCCGATCAGACCAAAGAAGGTGATGAAAAGCGTAATTTTTGCGCCCTGCAACAAAGCGGGCAGAAAGGTCGGAACGACGGACCAGTCAATATTCACAAGAAGCCTCCGGCTCAGCGGGGAAGGTCGAAGCGGGGCCGCAGCCCCGTTCTGGTTTGGTCAGGGCCAGGGCCCCGACCTTGTTCAGATCAGCCAATGCGATCACTTGGCCGGTTTGGTGCCGAACCATTTTTCATAGATCGCGTCATAGCGGCCATCTTCTTTCATTTTGGCCAGCACTTCGTTGATCTTCGGGGTCAGCTCGCTGCCCTTGGGCAAAGCGATGCCATATTGATGGCCCATCAACTGCTCGCCCACGGCTTTGACCTGACCGTTGCCTGCCGTTTTGATGTAGTAAAGGACGTTGGGCGTATCATGCATGGCTGCATCGACGTTGCCGGTGCGCAGCTCAAGATAGGCATTGTCGATATTGGGGAATTTGCGGATCTCGGTATCTTTCAGATTTGCATCGGCCCAATCCGCAGCCGAGGTGCCCGTCTTGACCGCCAGCTTTTTGCCCGCCAGCCCATCGGCCCCTGCGATGTCGCTATCGGCGCCGACCATCACCAGAAAACCGCTGTCGTAATAACCATCCGAAAAGTCGATCGCTTGTTTGCGCTCATCGGTAATGGTGATACCTGCCAGCGCGACATCGACCTGACCGGTCTGCAGTGCGGGGATAAT